>JBBSEU010000004.1:0-63139 GCA_038239365.1 Aggregatilineales bacterium | reverse complement strand
GACTACGCTACGCCTGCTGAAATGGACGCTCGCTGGGGCAAAGCGACTGCCCCCTTACTAAACTGACCGATTCTGTGTCCAGTTTTTGGGGCGCATTACATAGGTTTCAACATCACTACTATATTGTCCGTGAAAGATCGTGTTTGGGACAAGGATATTCCTATTGAACTTCGGGAAGCGTTTGTTCGTTCTATGTACGATTTGTTTGCACAGTTTTTCGCAGTTGAGCCATTGACACCGAACGGCGCTACAACTGTCTATATGTGGTGGGATTGGCTGGCGTATCCGTTTCACATGCTTCAAATGGATCGAATGGAGGGCAAAAGTGAAGCCGAAATACTCAGCCGCAACCACTATTGGGATGCTCTGAGCGAAGACGCACAACGCCTCAGACAAGTAATGTTCGAGACGTTGTCACGCATTCTGCAAATCGATTCACCATTATGCCAAATTGCGGCGATTCACGGCCTGGGGCATTTATTTCATCCTGATACGCCCAAATTATTGACCAGTTATATGGAAAGCCGAAAAGAGTTCCCGGCGCAAGTTGCTGGCTATTATGAATCCCACAATGAGTACATCATGCAAATTGTGCGCGGTGAAAGTATTCTCTAAAGAGAGGACGGAGCACGGAATGATGGTGAGTGAAATCGGCGGTGCGTAAACCCGATTCTCGCTATTCACGCCCTGCCAAATTTGTGATAATCTAGGCGACATTCAGCTTCGGAGTTGCCGCCAATGTTGATTCGCTAGCAGTAAACATCCCGCAGTTTCAATCAAGCCGTTCAGAATTTCCTGACGGGGAGTTTGTGCTGTGCTGCCTGGCGAAAAGTGTATTTACCCCGTGACGCGACCAATCTACGCACACGCCTGCTTGGGCAGCATAGCATCCATTCCGTTTAGATGTTATGCGAAAGGATAGCGTTGTATGACCTCGTTACTTGCCTCGGACACTCTGGCGCGCGCTCCGAAACCCGAAGATGCACAGAGCATCCTTGATTTGATCGTTGCCTCCGACGTTGCTTCGGTAGGACAGTCCAACTTCGAGTTGCGTTCGCTCTTAAACGATTGGGGCGCGCCTGACTTCGACCTGACAAAGGATGCCCAGGTGATTGTGACCGCTCAGGGAGTGATTATTGGGTATGCGCTTATCTACGATGTAAACGACAAAGGGCGCATTCAGTTCGATAGTTACCGCCATCCCCAGTATGCCAACCAGGGTATCGACTCTGTTTTGTTGCGATGGGTCGCGTCGCGTGCCCATGAGCGTGCCCCGGAAATCCCGGACGGTATACGTGTTTGTACGCAGACGACTCTTTTCGGCATTGAGCCGAGTTCACATCGGTTTTTTCAGGCAGAAGGCTATTCCGTTATTCGCCATTTCTGGCGGATGGAAATCGACCTGGTTGAACCGCCTGCTGCTGCACAATGGCCGAATGGGATTACCGTGCGGACTTTTGTGCCCGGCCAGGATGAACACTCTGCCTGGCAAGCAATGAATGAAATCTTTGAGGGTGACTGGGAATACGTTCCAACCTCATTTGAAGATTGGGTTGCAGCCAAGATTGCGAACGCGCCATTCGATCCGACTCTGTGGCATCTAGCCATGGCCGGAGATCAAATTGCCGGCATGGCGCGCGGCATGTATCGTCAGGATAACGGTTGGATACGCACCCTGGGTGTGTGCAAGCCCTGGCGGCGACAAGGACTTGCCATCGCCCTGCTTCACCATAGCTTTGGTGAGTTCTATCGGCGTGGCAAACGAAACATCGGGTTAGGAGTCGATACACAAAATCCAACAGGTGCCACGCGGCTCTACGAACGTGCCGGAATGCACATCGCGCAAGTCTTCGATACCTACGAAAAAGAACTGCGCGCTGGTAAATCCGTGACCTAGCGAAATAGATCGCAGGCGGCCAGATCAACTCTCTGGCTACCTGCTTTTTTATTGGCAAACCTGCTCAACCCCGTTATAGTAAGCAGCATCATAAGCGACTTACGGGACTTGATAGGATAGGATATGGGCGCACGCGATCAAGGTGCGGATGCGGTTGCACAACGTTGGTTGACGATCCCGCGCACGCTGTGTTTCGTAACCAATGGCGCTGATGTTTTGCTGATGAAGCGCGCGTCGCATAAACGCATTTTTCCTGGCTGCTATAATGGGGTCGGCGGCCATCTGGAACGTGATGAAGACCCACAAAGCGGCGCACTTCGGGAAATCCGCGAAGAGACTGGCCTCACGGTGCATAAAGTCCAGTTTCGTGGCGCATACCAGATCGACGCCGGGGCAGAGACGGGCATTTTGTTATTCGTCTTCACAGCCGAGTCCGAGTCGCGCGCAGTCGTCGAATGTGACGAAGGCACGCTCCACTGGATTCCGGTGGAATCGGCACAGGATTTGCCACTGGTGGAGGACTTGCCGCTGTTGTGGCCGCACTTGTTCAGCGATGATCCACCGTTCTTCGCGCACGCTCATTATGATGAGGCCGATCATCTGGTTTTACGTTTTTTTGGGGAGGTTTGAATGTCGCTCACGCGCTCTGCGCTCATCAGTCAGTTTCTACGCGATTGCCAGGCGCTTCGTGATGCGCTGATCGGCCTGACAAACACACAACTTTCCGACGCAACGTTCAGCACCAATGGCACGCTGCGGACACGGTTATCGGTTATTTCCGCGCATTATTACCGTCTTGGCGAAATTCTGGCGCATCACCTGGGCAGGCAGGCCGACGAACCGCTGGATGACGATCTGTTCTGGCGTAAAGAAGCGATCAATGACCGCCAGGAATGGACGCTCGTCGATTTGCAGGGTGATTTGGAAGATGCCTGGGTCTTCTATGGCGAAATGCTGCACGCCCTGACCGATGAAGATGTCGAATGGTACGTGCGAATGGTCACGGGTGCGATGGCACGGGTTGCCTTCGAGGCAAGCCGTGAAGTCAGCGCATGGCGGTTGCGGAGCAGCTAGGATTCGGGCTGACTGATCAGCACTGGCAGATGCACCGTAAAAATGCTGCCTTTGCCCGGTGTTGTCTCGACAGAAATAGAGCCGCCAAAACTTTCGATCAGGTGCTTGGCAATCGGCAGACCCAACCCGATCCCGCCAAATAAGCGCCCTTCATGGCTCTCCCGGCGCTCAAAGCGTTGGAAGATGCGCGGCAAAAAGTCTGCCTCAATACCGATTCCCGGATCACGGATGTCGATATTGATATGCGAACCATCCACGCCTACCTTAACATGAACATCGCCACCATCCGGGCTGAACTTGATCGCGTTGTCCAGCAGCGCCCTTAAGGCTCTTGCCAGCCCATCGGGATCAGCTTTTAGTTGGGGCAGTTCAGCGGGCAGTTCCACAAAGACCTGTACACCATTGTCTTCGGCCTGATCCGCTGTATCTTCGATCATTCGCTCCACAATGTGCGACAAATTAACGGGGCGAATCGTCGGCTCGATCAGTTCCATTTCCTGAACAAACAGCAGATCATTCACCAAGCTGACGATCTGTTCAAGACCGCCCCCGATCTTCTCGTGTGCCATCTCTAACCCCGGCCCGCTGATGCTGCCACTTTTGACCAACTGCATAAAGCCCGATGCCGAAGTGAGTGGCGTTCGCAGTTCGTGGGAAAGCGTCGTCAGAAATTCGGTTCGGCGGCGCTCCTGAAGTTGAAGTTCGGCGTAAGCGCGTTCGATTTCCTGCTTCTGGCGTCCCAGTTCAGCCACTGCCCGCTGATCATTGGCACGCAGGCGATCCACTGATTCACGGAACATCCTGAGCGCAACCACCGGACTGTTGCGGAGCATTTCAATAAACATCGGCTTGTCAATTTCCAGGACAGTGGTTTCTTCAAGCGTTCGCACATTGGCGTTGCGCGGCGAGTCAGCAATGAGCGCCATTTCGCCAAAAAAATCGCCGGGGCCGCTGTGCCGTAAAATATGTTCTTCGCTGCTCTCAAAGCGTTTGGTGATCTGGACGCTGCCGCTCCCGATGATGTAAAACACATCCTCGACGGCACCTTCCTTGCACAACAGCGTCTCTGCTGGATAGGTGCTGAGACGCGCGTAATGGCCGAGTTCGGTCAGCACGCCTTCATCGACGCCGGGAAAAACTTGTTTGAGCAGCAGTTTTGGTTCGATCATCAAAGACTCCAACGCCCTTTGGATGCTTATGCAGTTTAGCATTGTTCTCTGGTTTTGGGATCGCACGCAACGTTACAGAAACGTTTGTTCCCAGCGTGCTTATTGTTTCCCTATTGACAATGCAGCAAAACGGCGTATCATTACCCATATATAAGCATGTATTTATATGTTGAAACAATGTCTCAGTTAGACACTCAAATATCCAGCGTTATTGATCCGATAAGCGCCGCGCGATTGGCCGATATTTTCAACGCACTGGCCGATCCGACGCGCTTGCGGATTATTTCCACGCTGTTGCAGCAGGAACAAACCGTCAACGAGATCGCCCGGCTGGTCGAAATGTCGCAGCCCGCCACATCGCATCATCTGCGTTTTCTAAGGGCACAACGCATCGTCCGTACACGCAAAGTTGGGCGGCAAGTTTTTTATGCACTGGACGACGATCATATTCACGATTTACTGGAACGCGGTCTGGCACACCTGACGCACGAATAGAAGGACAAAATGGCAACTTATATCATCAAGGGTATGGACTGCGCGGATTGCGCCGCGAAAATTGAAAAGGGCGTTGGACGGCTGAACGGCGCTCAAAATGTGCGCGTTGACCTAGGCACCAGCAAACTGCATCTTGAAGGTGATGTTGCTACCGCTGTGATCAAGGAACGAGTCGAGGCGCTTGGCTATTCGCTCGATTCGAGTCCGGTGCAATCCACGATTGTGCCCGCTGCACCGGGCGGCATCTTTGGTTTCTGGCATTATTTGCGCGCTCGGAATGAAACTCGTGTGGCCTTGATCGGTGGCGGGTTGATCATTGTGGCATTGATCGTGTTCGCGTTTAGCGCCCCTGCCTCTTTGTATAATGCGTTGCTGCTGATTGCCCTGGTGACAGCGGGTTTTCCCATTGCCCGGAGTGGCCTTCGCACGCTGTTTATCAACCGCGATTTCAATATCAATTTGTTGATGACCATCGCAGCCATTGGCGCGCTGATCATCGGAGAGCCGCTTGAAGGCGCGGCGGTCATCTTCCTGTTTGCAATTGGCGAGTCGCTGGAGGGCTATACGGCGGATCGTGCCCGCGATAGTTTGCGTAGCCTGATGACGCTTGCTCCTTCAACGGCGATCCGTCTGACCACTTCCGGCGAAGAAATAGTTAATGTCGATCAGTTGACGGCGGGTGATCGGATTCTGGTCAAGCCGGGTGAACGAGTAGCGATGGATGGCATAGTGAGTGTTGGCGAAAGTGAAGTCGATCAAGCGCCGATCACAGGTGAAAGCGTCCCCATTTATAAAAATCCAGGCGCGGAAGTATTCGCTGGAACGATCAACGGCAGTGGTATGTTAACGATCAGTGTGACTCGGCTGGCTGCTGATAATACGTTAAGTCGGATCATTCACATGGTTGAGGCAGCACAGAGCGAACGTGCCCCAAGCCAGCGCATGATTGATCGGTTCGCGCGCTTGTATACGCCTGCAGTAGTTGTCGCCGCACTGCTCATAGCGATCATCCCACCGGTGCTGTTCAGTGCACCTTTCTGGGATGTATCCGGGCAGGCGCATGGCTGGTTGTATCGGGCGCTTTCGCTCCTTGTGATTGCCTGTCCATGCGCTTTGGTGATCAGCGCCCCCGTCACAGTGATCAGTGGAATCACAGCAGCAGCACGACGCGGTATTCTGATCAAAGGTGGTGCATACCTTGAGGCACTTGGTATGGTGAAAACCTTCGCCTTCGATAAAACCGGGACGCTGACCCAGGGCAAGCCCGTCGTTACCAGCACGCGCGCGGCGAACTGCATCACGGGCGAACCCTGTTCACAATGCGATGATGTATTGGCACTGGCCTCCGCTGTCGAGCGCCGCAGTACCCACCCGCTGGCAAAAGCAGTGGTACAGGCAGCCGAACAGCGCGGCCTGATTGATCAGTATGTCCCGGCGGAAGCCATCGAAAACATGGCCGGGCGTGGTGTGCGTGGCGCGGTGAATGGCGCAACGGTCACAGTCGGCAGTCATCCGTTGTTTGACGCGCAGTATCCGCACAGCCCGGCCCTGCACGAATGGGTTAATCAGGCCGAAGCGCACGGCCAGACGGCGATGCTCGTCTCGAATGGTGAAGCCGTTCAGGGCTATATCACCGTTGCTGATGCGCTCCGTGAGGACAGCAAACGGATGATCGGCGCACTCAAGGCATTGGGCGTTGCAACTGTCATGCTCACCGGAGATAATGCCAGTGTTGCTCAAGCGGTGGGGGAAGCAGTTGGCGTGGATGATATTCGCGCCGGGCTGCTGCCCGCTGATAAGGTAAACGCGGTCAAGGGATTGATTACGGAGCGGGGCAGTGTCGCCATGATTGGCGATGGAATCAACGATACGCCTGCACTGGCCGCCGCCACTGTCGGAATTGCGATGGGTGGAGCAGGCAGCGCGCAGGCACTCGAAACCGCCGATGTGGTACTGATGGCCGATGATCTGAGCCAGCTTCCGTTTGCCGTTCGGCTCGCACGTTTTACCCGTCGCTTGATACTCGGCAACATCGGCTTTAGCCTGATCACCAAACTGATTTTTCTGGTACTGGCGCTGTTCGGGGCTACATCTCTGTGGATAGCGATCCTGGCTGATGTGGGAGTGTCGCTGCTGGTCACGCTGAACGGGATGCGCCCCCTGCGTTTTGAAACATCGCGCAAACCCGCCCCTTAAATAAAAACCCCGGTTGAGTACCGGGGCGAAAAGATTACTTCTTGGAGGTTTTCTTGGGCGCTTTCTTGGCCGGAGCCGCTTTTGGCGCTTCGGCTTTGGCTTCTTTAGCTTTGCCGCTCACTGCCGCCTTTAGTACGGCACCGGCGCTGAACACCGGGCGCTTGCTGGCAGGGATCGTAATCTTTTCCTTTGTGCGAATGTTGACGCCAGGACGTGCGCCGCGCTCACGGACTTCAAACGTGCCGAACCCGGTCAGCGTCACTTTGTCGCCCGCTTTCAGAGCGTCCTCAATGATGCTAATCATTGCATTGACCGCCTCATCGGCCTTGCTGCGCGTAACTCCGGTGCGAGTGGCGACTTCTGCGATGAAATCACTCTTTTTCATGGGCGGGGACTCCTTATAACAACTATAGATTTTCGACCATAATGTCGATAGACGTATATTGTACTCAAATTTGTGAAAATGCAACGGCCAATTCCACGTTTTCGGCCATATTCGTTGGCCTTTTTACAACCTTTTAGCAGTGGTGGCTTAGCGAGCGTATAATTAAGGTTTGATTCTGATCTTAATGAGGTTTCATGTTAACCGAGTCGCACTTCTGGGCAAACCAATCCGTCATCGTCACCGGGGGCGCGGGCTTCCTGGGATCGTATGTCGTTCGAGAGCTAAAAGCGCGCGGTTGTGAAAACGTTTTTGTGGTTCGCAGTGCCGCCTACGATCTGCGCCACGAAGCCGCCGTTCACCGCCTGTACGCCGATGTTCCGGCGACAATGGTCATTCACATGGCGGCAGTGGTTGGCGGGATCGGCGCAAACCGGGAGAGTCCGGGACGCTTCTTTTACGATAACCTGACGATGGGAACGCTACTGCTTGAACACGCACGGCTCAACGCGATTCCGAAGTTCGTAGCCGTCGGCACGATTTGCGCCTATCCAAAGCACACGCCGGTTCCTTTCCGTGAAGAAGATTTGTGGAACGGCTACCCCGAAGAAACCAACGCGCCCTACGGACTCGCCAAAAAAATGCTGCTCGTCCAGTCACAAGCCTATCGCCAGGAATACGGTTACAACAGCATTTTTCTGCTTCCCACGAACCTGTACGGCACCGGGGATAACTTCGATCCTAAATCGTCGCATGTGATCCCGGCACTGATCCGCAAATGCCTCGAAGCACAGGTACGCGGCGACAAATTGATCGAGGTGTGGGGCGATGGCTCGCCAACCCGCGAATTTCTCTACGTTGCAGATGCCGCCGAAGGGATCGCCCTGGCCGCTGAACATTACAACGACTCTGATCCGGTGAATCTCGGATCCGGTACAGAGATTTCGATCCGCGATCTGGCACATTTGATCGCCGAATTGACCGGATTTACGGGTGAACTACGTTGGGATGCCACCAAACCGAACGGCCAACCACGCCGTCAGTTGGATGTGTCGCGCGCGCGTGAACGTTTTGGCTTTAGCGCCCATACTCAGTTCCGCGAGGGACTGACCAAAATGATCGCCCACTACCAGGAAGCGGCGTTATAATCTGTGCATTATGCCAACACCTTTTATGCACATGGCCTTTGCGGGACGAGTGATTGCTGACCCGGCACTGCCCCAACCGCTCACCTCACTGATCAGAACATATTGGGGCACGTTTTTGCTGGGCAGTGTTGCGCCCGATGCGCGCGTTTCCTCCGGGATTCGTCGCGCCGATACGCATTTTTTTGAGTACGAACCGGTGATCGCTGTGCCGCCGATGGACGCGATGTTGACGCAGTTCCCGATGCTGGGCCGTGATCAAGTCATGGATGATGACCAGGCTGTCTTTGTGGCGGGCTATGTGGCGCATCTGGCGATGGATGAAGTCTGGTGTACCGATTTGTTGTTTCGGCGCTTCATGGTGTTGCAGGACGGCAGCTTCACCAGCTTCCAAATGCTGCATATGCTGCTCGGCTATCTGGATGGCCGCGATTACGTGACACTGAACGTTGATGAGCAGCTCGCGCTGGCCGCCGCCACGCCCGATCACTGGCTGCCCTTCATCCCGGATGCGGCGCTGATTGAGTGGCGCGATCTGATCGCATCGCAGCTTCCGCCTGTCGGCCCCAGTCGCACACTTGAAATCCTTTCACAGCGCATCAAAATGAACGAAAGCGAGATGCGTGCGTTCATCGACTCCCCTAACCAAATGGAGTCGAATTTATGGCAGTATATTCCACTCAGCGCCATTGCCGAAGTCGAGACGGCCATGTATGAGCGGGCACGCGCTTCGCTGATCGCCTACTTTGAACGTTGATAACCCTGGTTTTTCTCAAAAAGGACATAGTATGCACATTCTGGTAACAGGCGGGGCGGGCTATATCGGCTCGGCCACGAGTGCCATGTTGATCGCAGCCGGCCACCGCGTAACGGTGTTTGACAGTCTGATTCGCGGCCATCGTGAAGCTGTGCCGCCCGAAGCCGATTTCATCAAGGGCGACATTGGAGACCGTTCCGCGCTGGACATTGTGTTTCAGGTGGGTCAATTTGACGCGGTAGTTCACTTCGCGGCGTTGATCGAAGCTGGCGAAAGTATGCAGCAGCCCAGCCGCTACTTCCGTAGCAACATGGTTTACAGTCAAAACCTGTTGGAAGCGATGATCGATCACGATGTGAAACGACTCGTGTTTTCATCGACGGCGGCGGTCTTTGCCAGCCAGCGGCACGCCCTTTCCGAAAACGATCCGTTTGGCCCGGCCAACGTTTATGGCGAGACCAAGCTGATGATCGAGCAGATGATCCGCTGGCATCACAGCCAATCGGGTTTGAAGTATTGCATCCTGCGCTACTTCAATGCGTGTGGCGCGATGCTTGATGCACAGGGCAACGCCGTTCGTGGTGAAGCACACAGCCCGGAAACGCACTTGATCCCATTGACGCTGCAAGTGCCGCTCGGTCAGCGCGACTCGATCCAGATTTTTGGTACGGATTACGAAACGGCTGATGGGACGTGCGTGCGTGATTACATTCACATCCTCGATCTGGCACAGGCGCACGTATTGGCCGTCAATGCACTGGATGAGCGCGGCGCGATGACCTATAATCTGGGCAATGGTCACGGCTACAGCGTCCGGGAAGTGATCGATACGGCGCGCAAAGTGACCGGACAAAACTTCAAGGCGGTGGAAGTGGCGCGGCGTCCGGGCGATGCGGCCATGCTGGTTGCGTCGTCTGAACAGATCAACAATGATCTGGGCTGGGTGCCACAGTACCCTACGTTGGAAACAATCATCAGCAGCGCCTGGAAGTGGCATCAGAGCCATCCGCACGGCTACAAAGCCTGATATGCACGTCGCGTTAAATGGCTGGTTTTGGGAGCAACCTTACGCGGGCAGCGGCCAATATTTGCGGCAACTGCTGCCTGCTCTGTTGCAAGTCGATCCGAGTTTGCGCCTGTCGTTGATCGTCCCGGCACATATCACCCCCGATCATGTGCCGGACTCGGTAGATGTGATCTCCGTGCGAATGCCGCTTAAGGACAAGATCGGCAAAATCTGGTTCGAGCAGAGTGGCTACCCGAATGCAGTTCGCAAGTCCGGTGCAGAGATCGCGCATGTACCCTACTGGGGGCCACCGCTCAGTGCTTCAGCCCGGCTGATCATCACAGTGCATGATGTGATCCCACTCAGTATGCCCATTTATCAGGGCGGGATCGGCGCGCGGCTATATACCAGTCTGGTTGTGGCCGGGGCGAAAGGTGCGGCACATTTGATCACCGACTCGGAATTCAGCCGGGATGAGATCATCACCTGGATCGATGGCTTTCCGCCGGAGTATGTCACCTCGATTCCGTTAGCCGCCGCGCCGGAGATGCACCCACGCATCGGCAAAGAACATGATGAAGCGATTCGCACGCGCTACCACCTGCCGGAATCCTATGCGTTGTATCTGGGCAGCTTCGATGTCCGCAAGAACCTGATGGCGCTCATCGCCGCCTATACCTACGTGAAAACCGCCGTTGGCGATCAGTTTCCGTTGGTGCTGGCAGGCAAACCGCCCGCTCAATGGGGCACGGATCGCTTCCCCGATTTGCCCGCCGAGATCAAACGACTTGAATTGGAGGATGTGATCCAGTTCGTCGGTGCGATAGATGAAGCCGATAAACCGGGCGTGTATCGCATGGCACAGGTGTCGATTTTTCCGACGCGCTATGAAGGTTTTGGGCTGGGGCCGCTGGAGTCGATGGCCTGCGGTACGCCCGTGGTGGCCGCCGATGCGTCCTCGATCCCCGAAGTGGTGGGCGACGCCGCCTATTTAGTCGATCCGCTCGATGCGCGAAAAATGGCCGGGGCGATCATCGCGGTGCTGATTCAGGATAACCTTCACGCGAACCTGAGCAATCAAGGGTTGGCGCGGGCGACTAACTTTAGTTGGTACAAGACGGCCAGCGCGACGGTTGACGTGTATCGAGAAGTTGCCGCGCGCAAGGCCGAATGATGGCTGATTCTATTATTGATCGCTGGTGACGCTCAGATCGTAATCGGTGCGCGTGCCAATCCCACTGATCAGGATCGTATACGTGCCGCCTGATGTAAATGTATAGTCCAGGCGACGGAACAGATCGGGATTAGGGGTTTTGGCCGCACTCTGCGTTGTGATCGCATCCAGGAATCCTGTACCCGCGATCTTTTTCCGATTTTTGTCGTACAGACCAAACAAAATGCCAGAGTCGGAGCCGCTGTGCGGCGACACCGTGATTGTGATCTTTTCGCCTTCGGTGGCGTTGTAGCTGTAGGTGTTATAGCCATTCGATTTGATCGAGCCGCTGACCGACTTGCCCGCACTGATAAAGCCGTTGCTCTGGGCAGTACCCGGTAGTTGATCGGGCAGTTGCATAAACGAACCCACAGTTCCGATGGCCGCCTGAAACGTCGGGTTGTTGACAACGCTGCCAATACTTGCCCCTGTCACCGCGATACACGCCAGACAACCACAGACCAGCGTCCCGAACACGCCGAGCAGGATATAGAGGACGCGGTTATTTCCCCTTTTGGGTTTTTCGGTGTAGCGCGGCATCGGCGCACCAACGCTCGGTGTGCCGAAATTGGGATAACTGCTGCTACCAGAACGCACATCCGTTGCTTTGCCGGGTGAGGTTGTACCCTTTGCCGATGTACCCATGTCCGCTAACAGATCATCGAGACTGGCCGGAGCATCACTCGACGCGCTTGACGAGCCTGAACTGCCGACCATCATGCCGGGCGGTGGTGCATACGGATTGGAAGGACTTACCGGTGCAGCAGCCGTATCCGAAAACGGATCGGTTAAATCGGCGAATGGATCGCTTTCTGGAGCGGGCGCAGGCGGTGCTGGCGGAAATTTTTCGTTGATACGGTCAAGCATCGCTTTGGCATTTGCATGATCGGGCTTCAATTTCAGAACGATTTGAAGTGCATCGCGTGACGCCGTCGGGTCGGTCTGAGCGTTGGCAAGCATCCACCACGCATCCACGTTTTCACGATCCTGCTGAACCAGTGGCAGCAAGATCGCACGCGCCTCAAAAAACTTCTTATCCTTGATATACTGATAGGCTTGCTGTAATTGCTGACGCATCGAGTCGGCCATTGATCGCCCCTTTTAAGCTAAGTCTTGAAGCGCATTATAGCATTTTGCTAGAGTTCCGCGCGCACGACAAAATCCGGCTCTTTCATCTGCGCGATACAGGCGCTGTTTGGCTTTTTGGTAGGCGCTGTCAGGAAATCGAGCATGATTCTGGCGGGGCATGGATGCGAAACGCTTACACCATGACCAATCCCCGGAAACTCGAAGTAGAAACTGTTGGTCAGGGTCTCGACCACTTTCTTGCTGTAGCGTGGCGGCGTGATCGGGTCATAACGTCCTTCCATCACCAACACTGGCAAACTGCTCTTGACGATGCCCGTCCCTGCCGGACGTGGCGTGCCCGCGCCAAACTGTTTGCACGAAATCGAACTCAAGGCGCGATCCGTGCAGTTGACGAGCAGGTTCATACCCAGGCTGACGTACTCCTGCCCCACGATCCGGGCGCGGAACACGAGCGCAGCCAGTGCGTCGTAGTGTCCGGCGTCAGCTTCGGCCAAAATACTGGGCAGCTTCGGGATCGTCGTGGTGGAGTACAAAGCACTGAACAGTGCGCTGGTCACATCCGAACCCCTGATCAGCATGTCGTAGCTTTTGCCCGTGATCGGATGCTTCACCGTGACCATTGCCGGGTGTGTATTCAGGTGGATGATCAGATCGCGGTAAATACCTTGCAGGTTGGGATAGAAATAATTACACAGTTGGTTGCTAGCACAACCCTTGAACAGCACATCGAAAGCCAGCCGTGTACTCTGATCGGGGAAGCCGTTCAGTTCCGCCAACGATGAGTCGAGTACGACGCTGCGAACACCCTTTGGAAAGTCGCGCATCACTTCCAGCGCCAGCCGTGTCCCGTAGGAAATGCCATACAAATCCCATTTGGCATAACCCAGCGCGATCCGCAAATCTTCGACATCGGCGGCATCTTCGGTGGTGCTGAAAGCGGTCAGATCGACTCCTGCTTTCACCAGGCGATTGTGACACTTGAGCAGCGCCGCCGAAGACTCCAGAGTCCGTGAGTAGGCCAGCTTATCAGAGTCCAGACTGCCATACTGGTATTGAAGCACTTCGGGACAATCGAGCGACGGTTCAGAATAGCCTGTACCGCGCTGATCGAAAATGACCAGATCATGTTCCTGATTAACGAATGAAAACCCGTTCGGGCGCAGTTCGGCAACGGCTTGCAGCGCATGACCACCCGGCCCGCCTTCCAGATAAACGACGGGGCCGCCTTTTGGCGTTTTGGCCTTGAAAATGCCGACATGCAGCCGGAAGGTGTTGTTATCCTTCGCGCCACTATGTTTTTCGGGCACAGTCAACCAACCGCACTGCACCGTTTGTCCCTCTGGAATTTTGAACTCACAGGCTGCTTTGTCGAATTTGGCGCGCGGTTTGGCCGCCTCAGCCGGCTGTACCGCGTTCAGAGTACAGATTACTAACAATAAAACGAAACCCATTCCCAGCTTACGATACATCTTGTGATCCTTATATGTTCTGCTCAATTTTAACCTAAATGAGGGATGTTCGGAAAAAACATCCTGACACAACTATTTTGTCGTATTTTCGTTCAAATTTTGCCAAATTCCATACCTTTTTTGATGCTTTTTATTGTTATCGGGTCATTAAAAAGTGCCATATAGTGCGAACTGCACAAAGAAGGTCGCAAAAATCTTATACATGAGTGCCAAGTCATTTTGTGCAACTTGCCCGTAAAATCCACTTATCCTTACGCGAATTGTGGTGTGGTGTTTGAATCGACAGACACACACTGGGGGAATTATGGCAGAATATCCAAACGCACTCAACTATTCCGGCTATAACCGGCCTGCTTCTGCACGTAACCACCGCAACGACTGGATCGAAAACTGGCTAAATGGTGAGACGCCAGACGCCGCGCTGCTCGAACAATATGGTTTTCAGATGCACCAGTTCTACGCGGTAGTCGTCTATCGCCTGAATGGAAACCTGGTGCCCAGTGTGCAGTTCGCCGCCACGCTGCAAGCCGAAGCTGCCAAGCGCCGCTTGAACGGCCCGGTCATCACCTATCGTGACACGGCGGTACTGTTTCATCCTGTTGAAGACCCACAGCAAACACAGCGTTTGAAACGATTAACCGAAGAAATCCGCGAACGGCTGGCGGCACGCTTTGGCGGAAGTGATGTGTGCTGCGGTGTTGGCCGTCCGGCACGCGATATGGACGATCTGCGGCAGTCGTTCAGCGAAGCACACGACGCGGCCAGCCTGTGCGTTGACCTCAAAACCGAATCGCGCTCGACCTTCTTTGGTGATTTCAGCCTTTACCAACTGCTCCTGTCGCTCAAAGACCCGACAGAACTAAGCCGCTTCTGCACCAATTGGCTGGCTGACCTGATTGAGTATGACGAACAGCAGCATAGCGATTTACTGGTTACGCTGCGGGTGTACTTCGATAACAATGGCAACACGGCGCGCACTGCCGCCAAACTGAACATTCACCGGAACACGCTCGCCTATCGGTTGAATCGCATCGCGGAGATCACGCGGCTAGACCTGGATGACGCCGACGTGCGCCTGAACCTGCAACTGGCGCTCAAAGCGCGGCAGGTTTTGAGCGCCGAACCGGTACATTAGGATAGGTATCAGCGGTCAGGTATCCGGTATCAGGCAGATGGGGTGGTTCATGTTGAGCCGCCCGTTTTGTTATCGCTTGGAGTAGGCCGCCACCACTTTTTTCGGCGCAATTGTGTTTCGCGGTTTTCTGAACACCTAAGTCAATCTATGCAGTTGCCGCACTGCGGTGTGCATATCTTCCGGCGCGACAACGAACAAACTGCGATTACCCGGCCCGTGAGCATACGCCAAAGGAGTCACACCCGATGCGGCGGTGATGCTAGCCGATTCGCCCATTGCCGCGATCACCTTAACAGCTTGAACATTCCAGCGGGGGCTGGGCAGGCTGGCCGCGAGTCGTGCGGCGGCATTGGCGGCGGCCTGCGGGCCTTCACTGGTTGGCACGACGAACACCACTGTCGATCCGCTGCCACTACCCATGACGATCACGGGCCCCGTCGCGGTTTGCCCAACGGTGTGATTGACCTGCGCTAAAAACTCTGGCAGATCGATCCCGCCCTGTTTGGTGGAGAGCAGTAACCCATCAATGGCGCTCACTGCCTTGAGGCCAACTGTTGACGGTTCGGCTTGAATGCGCGTGCCACTGCTTTCGGCACTGTGTGGGCTGCGAACCCGCATCGGGATCGAGCGCGCGATCAGCGGTTCGACGGCGCGCGGATGCAGCAAGCGCACGCCGAAGTAGGTTAGCTCTCTGATCTCGTCGTAGGAGAGAATATCAATCACGCGCGCACCCGGCACCAGCCCCGGATCAGCGGACATGATACCGTCCACATGCGTCCACATCCAGACCTCATCGGCGTCCAGCGCGGCGGCCAGCAGCGTGGCCGTGTAGTCACTGCCGCCGCGTCCCAGCGTGGTCATTGCCCCGGTACGAGTCGCGCCCATGAATCCAGCGGTGATCGCTACCATGTTGGCGGCCAACAGCGGCTTAAGATTCGCTTCGACTCGTTCCTCGATCCGTTCGATGATCGGGTTCGCGTTCTGATAGTGATCGTCAGTTATGATCAGAGTCGCCGCATCAACCAGCGCACTGTTGCGGCCTTCCTGCTGCACCAGCGCCGTAACCATATCGGCCATCATGCGTTCGCCCGCCACCATCGCCGCATCTCGGTCTCGTGGCGTGGCATCGCGCCGATTGGCAACCGCATCACACACCGTCAGCGCGTCGAACAACCAGCTATCGATCCGTTTTAGCAGCGCGTCATGCGTCGGTTTGGAAGGCAGCAGCGTTTCGATCACGTCCAGATGCTGCGTCCGCAAAGCCCCGATCACTTTGCGATAACCGGAACTATCGCGGTTAGCGGCCAGTTCAGTCGCATAGGCAAGTCTATCCGTGACGCCCGACATAGCCGATACAACCACCACCATTCGTCGCCACTCCAATGCTTCGGCAGCGATGATCTGTGCAACGTGCCGAATGGAAGGCGCGTCGGCAGCCAGCGAACCGCCGAACTTCATCACAAGAGTACGCATTCAGGACTGTGGTTTAGCCTCTTTGACCATCTGTATCAGCGATTTGATCCGCTCCTGATCAGCGAAACTGTAGGTATTGAAACGCGGCGGCAGTTGTTCATAATCTACCAACTCATAATGAACCCTTTTCATGCTGTAACTGCTCTGATACACCGCCCCGAAATCAAAAGCAAGGATGTCCTTATCGGCCAATGGCACATCCACCACCGGAATCTCATCACCGACGGAGAAACCGTAAATCGCCGTTTCGCCTTCCTCCAGTGTCGGGCGCGGATCGCTGACCAGGATTGCATATGGATAGGCTTTCGTGTCACCCGTTGGATACCCCGGCAAAATCGAGATGGGGGAGCGCGTCTCATGCAGGTAATCAAGCTCTACCAGTCGCACGCCGCTTTTGAGCGTGGCATCCCGCTTTTCAAGATACTGACGAAAATCAGTATTAGGCGACTTATTCGAGGGTGAAAGAAGTTCGATGCGTGTCACGGGTGTGCCCTTGCGTCCGCCACCGCGCAGATCGTAAATGATGATCGCATGATAGTAGTCGTCTTCCGAAAGGGCAATTGTTTCCGCCACTGGCACCCGCGCCGTTGGTTTGGCGCTGCGAAGGGTTGCGCTGCCAACCCGCTCGGCTGCACGTCGCATTTGGGACAGTGTGGTATCCGTGACAGGACGCCCTAACCGTCTGCCATCCCGAATTTGCAGCGAACGTTCGGCTTGGGCGATGTAAAAGCGTGGGAGTTCAGGCTCAATCGCGTCTCGAATGTTGATGATGTGCTGTGCGTGAAAACTTCCCCATTGGTCTTGCTCACTTTGCAGGATGCTCATCAGATGAGCGTTGATGCCGGGGTACAGATTTTTCACCGATTGAATAGGCATGATGCTTACCCCTAAATCCAGATTTATTGCGCCGGGACTTTTTCACCAGTCAGTAGCGAACGCACATCATCCAGCGTCGGATCGATCACGCGCAGATGATTTGCGTAGGTAGACGTGAAGCCTTCAAGCGTACCCTGATGATAATCGATCACGATTCCAGGGTCTTTCAGGACATGCCCGGTCAGCACGCCCACCACGTCCTCGTCCGGGCGGATTGTTCCTGCCGCGATCAGCTTTTTGAGACCGGCCACTGACGCCGCCGATGCGGGTTCGCAGCCAATACCGGACATATCAACCTGCGCTTTGGCATCCAGAATTTCCTGATCGGTCACGATTTCGACAATGCCGTTCGTCCATTCGAGTGTGCGCCGCGCCTTGACATAGCTGGCCGGGTTACCGATCTTGATCGCGGTTGCCAGCGTTTCGGCTTTGACAGTGATACGTTCGGCGAAATCATTTTTAAAGCTGGCATAAAATGGCGCTGAACGTGCCGCCTGAATCACGGCGATACGCGGCAGTTTATCGATCAGGCCGAGCGTATGCAGTTCGTTCAAGCCCTTGCCAAACGCCGAGATATTGCCCAGATTGCCGCCGGGCATGACGATCCAATCGGGCACTTGCCAGCGCCGCTGCTGCAAAATCTCGAAGATGATCGTTTTCTGACCTTCCAGCCGGAACGGATTCACCGAATTGAGCAGGTAGATTCCGAACTGGCGGCACGATTGACGTACCAGATCGAGGCAGGCATCAAAATCGCCGCGTACCTGCACGCTCACCGCGCCATAGGCGATAGACTGTGCCAGCTTGCCCATTGCGATATTGCCATACGGAAAAAAGACCAGCCCTTGCAAGCCCGCGAGTGCCGCATAGGACGCCATCGACGCCGATGTATTGCCGGTGCTGGCACAAACGACGCTGTTGGCATTCACCAATACGGCGTGCGTGACGCCACCCGTCATGCCGCGATCCTTGAATGAGCCTGTCGGGTTTTCGCCTTCGTGCTTGAGCGATAGCCGCTCCGCGCCAATCCATGCGGCCAGCTTTGACGGCGTGCGATACAGCGTCGTGTTGCCTTCGCCGCGCGTCACGATCTGATCATTTGGCGCATCTGGGAAGACCAATTCTTTATAGCGCCACACGCCGCTGTTATACGGCTGATCAAGTGCGCCAAGGCGCGAATCAAATAACGCGCGACTGACAATCGGCTTGAGTCGTTCCAGATCGTGTTCGACATCAAGCGGGCTGCCGCACACACTACAGGTATAAACTGGTTCGTTCAGCGCGTGGGTGTGGCCGCAGTTGATACAGCGCAATACACTGAGCGGTTTTGCGGAAGACATGGGGCTACTCATCATTTTTCCGAATCTCCTTCCGGTTGAACGGCAGCCGGGTACGAACCCAGCATTTTGACCATTGTGGCGCGGCGCAGCAGACCGATCAGCGCCGCTTCGCAGGCTGCATCTTGCGAATGACCATCGAAATCGACATACATCCAGTATTGCCAGGGGCGGTTGAGACGCGGCCTCGATTCGATCTTCGTCAGGTTGATACCCCGTGTCGCAAATTCACCGACACAATCATAAAGCGCGCCGGGTTTGTTTTGCATGGCAAACACAATCGAAGTTTTGGCCGATCCACTGCGCGGCGGATCGTCGTGGCCGATGACGAAAAAGCGCGTGAAATTGTGCAGTTCGTCCTCGATACCCGTTTCGAGCGTTTCCAACCCGTACAATTTACCGGCGAAGGCGCTGGCAATCGCGGCGGTATGCGGCTCTGGGCTGGCAGCCAGATCACGCGCGCTGCCCGCTGTATCGAACCAAGCGACTGGCTCAAAACCGCGTCGCTTGAGATACTTATCACACTGCGCCAACGCTTGCGGATGCGAACGAACGCGCTTAACATCGGCGGATTTTGTGCCCGCTGGGGCCAGCAGCGTATGCCGAACGCGCAGAATCACTTCTGCCTGAATCCGTAAGTCATAATCCATCAGCAGTTCATAAGCGCGCGCCACAGTGCCCGCCAACGAATTTTCGACAGGCTGCATCCCATACGTAACTTCACCCGACTCCACTGCGCGGAATAATTCATCGAAAGAGTTGGCCGGACGTGTGATCACGCTTTCGCCAAAATGGGCGCGGATCGCTTCTTCGGAGTAAGCGCCCGGCACGCCCTGAAAAGCCACAGAAACAGTCATCCCGATCTCAAATGCCCCCAAGATGTGCACCAAAAGTAAAATGCAAAAGGGCGTGAAGCGAAATTGCTCCACGCCCTGATTTTTAACCGTTCTCTGTGCCCCAACCGTGAAGCGCCAGTCCAATGTCTGGCAAGGCGTTAGCTTCAGTTACAGGTGCAACAGCGGTTCGACTGCATCATACGGTTGAGCATAACACATCCAGCAGCAAGGGTCAACCGATCCCGACAAAAAACCGGCCTCACTCCAACCTACATCTAACAGCCTGGTACGGGATCGATGTTGACCTGCGGCGGTATCGCACTCGTTTGCGAAGAAGGAACAATGAGCGCCGATCAGGTTTGCGTGCTTCAAGGAGTGCCCGGCAATGTCCATGAAGGTTAAGCGAAATCTAATTCAATGGCGGGCGCGGCAGTGTGAACGAAAACGATGCGCCCTTTCCAGGTTTGCTTTCAACCCAGATGCGTCCACCGTGTGCCTCAACAAAGCCTTTTGCAATTGCCAATCCCAACCCTGCCCCGCGCAGCCCGTTATCATCCCGGCTGCGTGATTTTTCGCCCCGGTAGAAACGTTCAAAAACATGTATCAGATCATCTGGCGCGATGCCTTCACCCGTATCTCGCACATCGATCTGCACTTCTGCGCCAATCTGCCGCGCGCGTAACTGCACCTGACCGCCCGGCGCGGTATGAGCAATCGCGTTGCCGATCAGGTTGTTGAGGACGCGCTGAATCTTTTCGGAGTCAAGCGTCACCGGATCGATCCCGTTTTGCACCTGGCCTTGCAACCGGATTCCTTCCTGTTCGGCGCGCGTGTGCATCGACTCTAACGTATCGCTGATCAAATCACGCAACGACGACGATTCACAGCGCAAATTGCTATGTCCGGCATCCAACTGCGCCAACTCGAACAGATCATCGATCAAATGGCTCAGGTAGTGAATTTCCGATTGTGCCGTCTTCAAATAGCGGTTGACGGTTTGCGGATCGCTCACCACACCATCGGCCAATGCCTCGATCATCACCTGCAACGAGGTCAGCGGCGTGCGAAGATCATGCGATACCCAGGCAACCAGATCGCGGCGCGTTTGTTCCAACATTTGTTTCTGATCGGCAGCATCTTGCAATCGCTTTGCCATCTCGTTAAACGTAGCGGCCAGCGATGCCAGTTCATCGTTGCCCTTGACCTGAATCTGCACGCCCAGATTTCCGCTGGCGACTTGTTCCGCGCCCTTTGAGAGCGCCATGATCCGTTCGGTGAGCGCGCTCGAAATGAAATAGCCGAACGAGACCGCCGAAATCCCGGCAAAGATGAGCAGCAGGGTTGTTAGCCCTAGATCGTGCTCCTGAATGAACATCAAGCGCGCCGTCACCCATACATTCAGGAAGATCAGCCCAACCGTCAGGACGATCATCGCCAACAGTGACCAGCGCACACTCCGAAACCAGTTGGTCAAACCGAGTTTGTACAGTGCATAGGACGCAACCAGACTGAACACACCCGTAAAACCAAGATACACAACCAGCAGGATCAGATCGTTTTTCGGCGCCTTGAGCATCACATCGGCCATGATCACGACTAGGCACAAAGCACTCGTCACACCCAGAAAATAAATCAGCAGCGGACGGAAAGCCCCTCTCCTTCGGGTGAGGGGCTGAGGGCTATGACTATCATTCATCGAATTTATAGCCGACTCCCCACACCGTCTTGACATACGTCGGGTCAGACGGGTCCGGCTCGATCTTTTCACGCAAGCGCCGGATATGAACCGTCACAGTGCTGTCTTCCCCGTAATAATCCAAACCCCAGACCTGATCGAGCAATTGCGTGCGGGTGAAGACCTGCGCCGGGTGACGCGCCAGAAACCACAGCAAATCGAACTCTTTTGCGGTCAGTTCGGGCGGCTGAACGCCTTTGATTACGACACTGCGCGTGCGCGGATCGATCTGAATATCGGTGAATTGCAGCGGCTTTTCGACTTCGCTCATGGGCGTTGTGCGGCGCAAAACGGCCTTGACGCGCGCCGTCAGTTCTTGCGGGCTAAACGGCTTCGTCACGTAATCATCCGCGCCTACTTCGAGGCCGTGAATACGCTGCATTTCTTCACGTTTGGCAGTCAGCATGATAATCGGGATATTCGCGCTCAGCGAGGTATTGCCCGGATCGCGCAGCTTGCGGGTAATCGCCATGCCATCAATGCCGGGCAGCATCACATCCAATACAATCAGTTCCGGCTGGTGATTTTGTAAATAGCTCAGCGCGGCGGGGCCATCGGCGGCTTCGGCCACCTTGTAGCCATCCCGTTCCAGGTATTTTCGCACGACTTCGCGCACGGTAGGTTCGTCATCAACAATCAGGATGAGCGGTTGTTTCATGGTTTTACAGGGCGTCCAGTTTCCCTATAGTCATTGTACGCGAAAACGTTACAAAGCGATTACAAGCGGCGCGTGAAACGTGTCACAAAACGGAATTTGCATATAATCATGGGCTGGAGAACCCCTTATGCAAAAACTTGATCAAGGTGAGCAAACCTTTGAAATGTTGTGGGACTGTCGGTTTTGCGGCACGACTAAACTGCTCGGCCTCAAAGATCGACACTGCCCAAACTGTGGCGGGGCGCAAGACCCGGCGTGGCGCTACTTCCCCTCCGAAGCAGATATGAAGTTTATCGAGACTCCCAGGTTTTCGGGCGCTGATCTGATTTGCCCGGCTTGTCAGCAGCCGAACAGCGCCGACTCGAAGTTTTGCCACGAGTGCGGCGCAGACCTGACAAACGCAAAGCAGGCCGAACGCATCGAAGGCATTGCGACAGGCGTGGAAGGCGCAAAAGGCGATAGTCCCGATGTGGTGCTGAAACGCTTTCAGGCACAGCAGGCTGCCATCGCCCTCAAAACTAAACCACAGGCACGAAAAGTCTTAGGGCTGCCGATTGGTTGTGTGGCACTGCTGGCCGTGCTGATCGTTGGCTTTCTGACGTTCTTGTTTCTGTCCAACAGCAAGATCAACAGCACCTTAGTAGTCAGTGATCTGCAATGGAAACGCACGCTTGAGGTGGAAAGTTTCGCTTCGCGTGCGGCGGGAGCGTGCCAATCCAGCGTTCCGTCCGATGCTTATGATCAGAACTGCTATCGAAAGCAGAGCGGCTCACATCAGGAATATGTTCGGACTGATAATGTTTGCCACAACGAATCGGTGCAGGTGCAGTGTGGTTACGAGTACAGCGATAACGGCAACGGCTCAGGCAGCCGTAAACCTAAATATTGTTCGGAGCAAAAGCAAGTCTGCCGCGACGAAAAAATCTATCGAAGCGTGCCAGATTATGGGACGTGGTGCGATTACAAGGCGGATCGGTGGGGCGCGGATCGAACGTTAACGAGCAGCGGCGGCGCGAAGGATTCTCCGGCCTGGCCGTTGTTCAACCCGATTAAGACGGGTAACACGCTTGGGGCAGAACGTGAAGGCAAGCGGACTGAGGTTTACAAAGTCTTTTTCAAGGATAAAGACGGCAAAGCGTTTAACTTCAATCCGGGCAGTTTCAATGCCTATTCGACGTTTCACTTAGGCAGTCACTACAATATCCAGTTCAATCGTTTGGGCGATGCCTTTTGGGATACGCTGAAACCAGTTGGATGAGTACAAGCGAAGGGATTATGTCACATGGCTCATAGCTCACTGACCGTTGAGCAGATTATGACCCTGCTTGCACAAGCTCCGACGCGTATTGCCGCACTCACCGTCGATTTGTCACCCACGCAATTGCATACCGCCCCAAGCCCCGGTGAATGGTCGGCAAATGATGTACTTGCCCATCTGCGCGCATGTGCCGATATGTGGGGCGGCGCTATTGTGACGCTCATTGCCCAGGACAGGCCAACACTGAAAGCCGTTAATCCCAGAACCTGGATCAAACAAACAGACTATCCCGAACAGGAATTTCGGCCCTCGTTGCAGGCTTTTACTACGCAGCGTGCCGAACTATTGGCCGTACTGCAACCGTTAGCGCCCGAAGGCTGGTCGCGTTCGGCAATCGTTACAGGGGCAGGAAAGCCACTCGAACGAACCGTACTGGATTATGCACAGCGGATAGCAGTCCATGAACGGCCACACATTAAGCAGATTGAACACGCCATGAAGACGATTCACGGTTAGCAACAACCAAAAGGAAGAAAACTATCAGAACTGGAATATCATGCACGGCGGCATTCTGATCACTTTTGACGCGGAGCAGGTGGGTTCCCATACCGAAGGCCCCTCGGAAGTCTTTATCCCGTATACCGTCCTCGGCGATCTGCTGAGCGACGCTATCTGGTTTATGTCCTGAGCATCATTGTTAGCCTGGGACATAAGTCCCAGGCATATTGTGCCTACTCCGTCGCTATCGTTTGATCGACCTGCTGACGCGCCGGGATGATCTTCACGAACTCCTGCTCCCAGCGTTGATGAATTTCCAGGATTTGGGCGGCTTCGGCGCGCTGGTTGGCATCAAGCAGCGCATCGTAGTACCAGCACAGCAAATCGTTCAGGTTGCTTTCATCGCTGGGGCCAACGGGCAACACCTTGACCGTCGCGCCTTTTGCCAGGCGTCGCTTGAGCGCCTCCTCATCAAAGTTCATCTCCGGTTGCAGGCGCACATAGACCACGCCGCCCGTCATACCGCTGCAAATCCAGGGACCCGGATCGCCCATCACCAGCACGCGCCCGGCGGTCATATACTCAAAAGCAAAGCCCTTGATATTGGCGCGCGTGGCGAAAAAGCCCGACTCATCGCACAGCTTTTCAGTGATTTCGCCGCCGATCACCAGATCAGCACCGGATAACCGAACACCCGCGCGCGAGTCGGCGCTGCCCTGCACGATGAACAAACCACGCTGCGCGCCATAGGCGAAGCTCTTGCCGACGCTACCACCGACGCGCACGCCTTTGTGATTCATGCCTTTCAGCACAACGACGCGGCCACCAATCGCGCACTTGCCGAGGCCGTCCTGCGCGCCGCCTTCCACAACGATATTCACATCGCCGCCATGAAAGGCCGCCAGGCCGTTGCCGGGCACTGTACCGCTGTTGAAGTTCAGCTTGATCGTGTGCGGGCGCGGTTGATTGGTGCGGAAGCCGCTGGCCGAACCCAGTACACGGCCATTCTCAAAACCGTAATGCCGTACCAACGCCCCGACCAGATGCGTCGCCAGCGCCCGATCCATGCTGGTTGCGCTGTCGTCTTCGTAGGTGATCACGTCTTCATCGTCGTTAATGGCATCCATCACCATATCGCTGATGATCTCGGTCAGGTGGTTGCGTGGGCGGCGCAGCGCACGGCCAACCGTCTTTTGATGACTGTGCCGCTCCGGGAGAGCCGCCACTTGCAGCAGTGAACTCATATCCAACTGCTCACACAGCCGTACCTGTTCCAGCAGATCGGCACGTCCGACCAAATCCTGCAAGCGCGTGTAGCCAAGCCGCGCCACGATGTCGCGCGCTTCCTGGGCAATGGCGTTATACAGGTTTTGAAGCTGCTGAACGGCGTCTTCGTAAATCTGGGGTTCAAAGGCTTTGAGGCCGTGCGCGATGGCCGCTTCTTTCGATTCGATCTGCGTGGCGATCCCGACATGGCAAGTATCCGTTTGACACTTGCGACAGATAGTACAGCCAAGCGCCACCATCGACATGGTGCCGTAGCCTACCCGGTTCGCGCCGAGCAGTACCATTTTGACTGCATCCGTGCCGCTTTTCATGCCGCCGTCGCACCAGATTTCCACTTTGTCACGCAAGCCCGATTGGAGCAGCGCGCGATGGGCTTCCACCACGCCAATTTCGGCGGGCAAGCCCACGTACTTAAGCGAATGCTGACGCGCCGCGCCCGTGCCACCGTCGTAACCGGTGATGTTGATAATATCGGCGTTGGCTTTCGCTACCCCTACCGCGATCACACCGATCCCCGGCACAACAGGCAATTTTACCGCCACCTTGACGCGCGGGTTACTGGTTTTTAGTTCCTCAATGAACTGTGCCAGGTCTTCAATCGAGTAAATATCGTGATTGTTGCTGGGTGAGATGAGGTCAACGCCCTTGCTGGCATTGCGCGCCGCCGCCACTTTTTCCGAGACTTTCTTGCCCGGCAAGTGACCGCCTTCGCCTGGTTTTGCGCCCTGCCCAACTTTGATTTCGAGCAGATATGACGAGTTGATCAACTCCGCATTGACGCCGAAACGCCCCGACGCGATCTGCTGGCCGCGATGATTAGGGTACTTGCCGAGCATATCCTTGATCTCGCCGCCCTCACCATTCAGGCTGATCATATCCAGTCGATGGGCTGCCTCTGCATACGCACGGAAGGCGATTTCACCTTGCGAACCAAACGACATCGACGAAATGATGAACGGCAAACTATGCTTGCCAACACCCAAATCAACATCATCCGGGTTCACCTGACTGGCTGGATCAGTCCGAACATCCAGTGTATGGCGCAGCGCGACGGGCGTATTCCGTTCAATTTCACCCAGGCGATCCATAATGTCCAGGTAATCGGCCTCGCCTTGTGCCACCTGCCCGGCCATTTTGTAGACATGCGGATAGATGCGCGATTCTTTGGGCAAACGCACGCCATTTTGGGCAAACATCGCGCCGCGCCGCTGTGATTCTTCAAGCAACCTATCCCAGCCGAAACCACGTTCGTCGCTGCCCGCGTAATTGATGGTGCCCATCACATCGGCCACTTCATGCGTCAGGGCGATGCTGCCGAAGGTTTTGCCGTAGCCGCGTAGTTCGTGAACGCCCATCGTGGACGTGACTTTTTGCAGCCCCTTTTCAAGTGCGCTCATCAGTTTGACGATTCGCACACTTCGATCTTCGGGCGTGCCGGCGTGCCCAACGGCGGTTTCGATGAGCATGTAGGGGTTCACGGCGTCCGCGCCAAAACCCACGGCCAAAATCATATCGTGCAGGTTGCGAACGCCCGCCGCCCGTAAAATCAAGCCGCACATACGCCGATAGTTGCGCCCGTTATCATCGAATTCCAGACGCAGCGCCCGATCTACCGCCGCCAAAGCCAGATGATGATCGAGCCACCCATTGCCATCACAGAAGGCCAGCGCATCATCCAGAAGAATCAGCTTTGCGCCGCGTCGGGCAGCCTCAACCGCTTCATCTGACAGACGTTCAACAGCGGCATGAATCGTCTCGTTCGGCAAAATGACCGCGTGCAGCCGAGTCGCCGCTGAACCGAACGTCGCCAGCACATCTTCCAACAGCCGCGTCCCTGCTACATCTGCCGCCTGAATGTAATCACCGGGTGTCAGGAGCGGCTCTCCGGCGAAGTGCCCGCCCAGCAAGACTGGCAAGCGCAATGAGATCGGCGGCACGAAGCCATCGGGATCGTTTTGGTGCAGGTTCGGACGCGGCCCGATAATTGCCTCGGTGCTGAAATGCTCCGATTCGCGCTCCCGATCAATGGCTGGGTTGGTGACAACGGCCACTGCTTCCTTGAAAAATTCAGCCAGATTGCGCGGGCCATCCGTCGAGAGAACCGCCAACGGACCATCATAGCCCAATGAACCAATCGGATCAGCACCCGACTCGGCCATATCCGCTGCAATATCACGGTCATTGCGATACCAGCCCGTCGCAGCACGCCATGTTTCGAGGTTGCCGGGTGGTTCGGGTGGCATCCAGCGCGGCGTATCCATCTCGTTTTGTACCTGGACAGGTTTGAAGGCACGCGCCCGACGCTTGACTTCGGTACGGATTTCGCGGTCACTTAGCACTTTCACCGTCGAATTGCGGTGAATGGTCAGCGCCACTTTTTCGCCGGGACCCAATGGACGTGGATCGCGCATGTTCTGGTCAAGCGGTACCACGCCAAATTCGGACGAGAAGTAGTAGTCTTTCTCGGTTTCGCCAAACCACAGCGGGCGCAGCCCCATCGCATCGACGCTGAACAGGCATTCATCGCCATAGCGCGTTACCAGTCCGGCGGGGCCTTGTGCGAAAGGCCCCCAGCCCATTCGGTAACGACGATACAGCGGCTGTAAGTCGGCGGGTAAGGCTTCGGCTTCATGCGGCACGGGCGGGAACATGATCTCCATCGCTTCCATGAGCGTAAAGCCGTAGCGATGAATGAGCGTTTCCAGTGCGCGATTCAAATCCTGTGAGTCCGATCCGCTGGGTGTCAACTGTGCGCCGAGCATTCGGGCTTCCTGTCGCAGGCGCGAAACGGTATTGATCTCACCATTGTGACCGAGCAGCGAAAACGGTTGAACACGCTCAAAGGCGGTTTCGGTGTTCGTACTGTAGCGGGAGTGACCAATCGTGATGGCGGACATGAACTCGGAGTCGCGCAGATCGGGATAATACTTGTAGAGTGTGTCGGCGTGACCGCGCACTTTGTAGACAACGCTATGGGTGCTGCACGAGACGATGTGAACCGGGAATTCCCGCTCAACCTGTATCTGAAAGTCGAACAGGCGGGCGTTCGCGTCACGTACATCGCGGCCTGGGGCATACCCGGCGATCTGCCAAAATAACGGTTCTTGCGCGCGTGCCAACGGACCCAGCATCTCCGACTTGACGCGTCCCGGCTGACTGATCAATACTTGCAAAACACACAGTTCGGCCAGCGCCGTGATCTGATGCATCACTTCCGGCGAACTATCTTGCGGGATCATCAGGTGCATCACGAAGAAGTGCGGATCGTCCACCAGTTCGCCGGGGTGTTGAGCGGCTTGCAAAGTACGCGCCCAAATCTGGCGGGGAATGTCCGTCAGCAAACCACAGCCATCGCCTTCGCCCGATACCTCACCTGTTCGATGACCCATCCGCCCTAACGCGGCCAATGTGCGTTTGACATTCCCATGGCTGGGACGCCCCTGTTTCCGCACATTTGCAATCAACGCACACGAATCGTGTTCTTCAAGCCAGGGGCGTTGAAGCTCCTCCGGCGGGATATGACGGGTCATTTGACGAGTCCTCCAAAGGCAATAGCCACGCTTGCGGCTATGTAATCGGCAGTTAGGGATAAAAAAGATTTAATAAGTGGGGTGGATTGTGAAAATTGTATCACGCATACATGAGGTACGTTTATGCAATCTGACAATTTTTTACGGCTTTTTATTGTATATCTTGACTATAAAAGCCTGGGCAAGTTGAATAGAAGGTTAAATTGTGTGCAACATGCCAGTATTTCGTCATTTCTGAGGTGGTTATATTGCTTAACGTGTATTAAAATACAAGAACATATGTTTTACGAAAGGGTACTCATCAATGCAAAAACAAGCTGGGATTCCTGATGGTTTTCACACGATCACGCCTTACCTGTTCTACCGAAATGGCGCAGAGGCTATGGCGTTTTACGAGAAAGCCTTCGGTGGCGTGACGATGCTTTGCCTGAAAAAGCAGGACGGCAGCATTTTGCACGCCGAAATGCGTATCGGCGACTCAATGATTATGCTGACCGATGTACAAGATGCGGATGCGCCTATTCATACACACCTTTTCCTGTATGTGGCCGATGTAGATGCCTTCATCAATCGAGCAGTAGAGGCGGGTGCGAAGCTGGTGGCCGCGCCGGAAACAAAGTGGGAAGGGGATCGCCGAGGCGGTGTGGATGATCTTTTTGGCAAGACGTGGTGGGTGGCGACACAGGTGCAAGTCATGTCGCGCGCTGAATTGCAACGGGACTGGAATAAAGAACACACTAAATAACCATTCCAGCGCGAGCATGGGAAGTGCTGTTGATTGGCGGTGCATCCGGGGCAGGACAGGGGAACGCACATACGAGGGTTTTTGATTTCCTTGAATTGCCCGTTCCCAGATCACTATTTGAAATTAGAACAACGAGCCGAAGTCGTGTCAAGGCAGCGTCTGTATCCCTGCACTATGAAGCGGATCATAAAGCGTGCCATTTTTCAAGAAACAGGATCGTGGCACACTTTTTGCTTTGGCTCAGCAGTATTCAACGAATTAGCCTTTAGTAGAGTGAACCACATGGAACAGTCCTACGAACTCGGCGTTGCTTTTGAGCAGCATCCATCTCCCACACTGTTAGCCTATACACGGCTGCTCGAACTTCCGGCCTGGCAGCTCGAACAGACCATCCAGTTTGAAGTGTCACAAAACCCGGCACTGGAGCTTTCGGAGCAGGATATTTGCAAACGCTGTGGTAGTGTGCGCGAAAACGGTATTTGCTTTTTTTGCCTGGAGCGAATGCAGGATTATAGCCGCGACTCGTTTCCGACTTCTTACAAATCTGATTCGGATGATGAAGATTTTGATATGTTTGCGATTGTGGCCGCCCCGCGCTCAATGGCTGATGTGCTGCTGGAAGATGTGCGGATGCTGCTGCCCTTCACCCTATACCCGGTGGCCGAATATGTGGTTGGCAACCTGGATGCACACGGCTT
The DNA here is from genome assembly GCA_038239365.1 of Aggregatilineales bacterium. GTDB lineage: Bacteria > Chloroflexota > Anaerolineae > Aggregatilineales > UBA2796 > JBBRMW01. The sequence continues at coordinate 33,181 of JBBSEU010000004.1, read as the reverse complement.
TTTGACTCAGCCGCTCGGTCAGATGATGCGCGCGCTTTGTGTTGAGCGCCAGCCCATTCTGGATGTGATTGCCGCGCTGCGACAGGTTGGTCCCGTCGGGATCGCGTCGCGTAGTGCCGAAGAATGTTTGCAGCTTCAAGTTGATGCAATGAACAGCGACACTGAACCCGTACCGCCGCTTGTCCACACGCTGATTATGGAACACTTCGAGGATTTGGGACACGGACGCTATACCGAAATCGCGCTGCAATTGGGCGTCAGTTATCAGGAAGTTTTGAAAGCACGCGATTATATCCGCACACACTTTCAGCCCTACCCGATTCTGGATGCGCCGAGTCAGGGTGCGCTCGATACCAGCGAAACCTCCTACGTATCGCCCGATGTTCGGATCATCTATGAACCAAGCACCGATAGCTTTAGCGCCGAAGTGCCGGAATCGCAGCGGGGGCGCGTCCATATCGCGCCAATCTACCGCGATTTGGGTAAACAGGTCAGCCGGGGCACCATTCCGGGCATTGAGCCGGAAGACCGCGAACACATCCTGGGCAAACTGCGTCAGGCACAGCAGTTCGTCTCCTATCTGGTAGAACGCGGCAACACTTTGGAGCGCATTTGCCGTGTCGTGATCGAACGCCAGGACGGGTTCTTACGGCATGGTGTTCGGGCACTGCGCCCTATGACGCGCGTTGAAGTGGCGTTGGAACTCGGTGTCGATAACTCCACCGTGAGCCGTGCCGTCAGCGATAAGTACGTACTGCTGCCGTCTGGTGAGGTTGCACCCTTCCGCATTTTCTTTGAGCCGTCACGCAGCGCGCAGGACGTGCTTCACGAACTGATCACGACAGAAAAGCCGCCGCTTACCGACTCGGAACTTTCCAATCGCATGAAGGAATCGGGCTTCCCGGTAGCGCGCCGTACTGTTGCCAAATATCGTAAATCGCTGGGCATTATGTCCTCTCGCTTTCGTTAGGCCAGATATTTGCTATGATTGGCGGAGCGGTCCGGGCTTCATTATACGAAAGGAGACGTGGGCGTTTGTTGACAGGTTCGGTTAACAGATGCCTCAAAAACTATGGTAAGTGGTTCCAATGGGCTTGGTATGGGTGATTTCGTCGTATTATGCTGCGGGGGCACTTGTATATTGGGTTTCGTCGTTTTCGGGCTATTTACAGGCACATTCGCGCGTCTGTTTGGCTTTGGCAATCGGTTTATGAATCGACCCGGTGGCTCATTCAATAATCCGGGTGTACGCAGTGGTGGACGGATTGGCGGTTCACCCGGCTTTCAGAATCCGTTTATGGGCAGCGGCGGCAGTGTTGGTGGCGGCGCTGGTTTCGATAACCCGGATGAAGGTTCGAGTGGCAGCATCGGTGGCCGCTCTCAAAGTAACCAGACGTCGGATAAGGGCAGCGGCGGCGGGGCATCTTTCGGCTGATCAGAAAGTATCAATGCTTAACGGAGTAGGCCAGCGCGTGTTTTTGCATGTCGCTGGCTTTTTTATGGGCTGGTATGTCGCAGCCGCCGAATGAAATCAACCGATTTTAGCCGTCGTTCCAGCAGGTAAATGATATAACTCTGCAAAATGCGCTCCAGTTCACCATGCAGCAGTTCGTTCATCCGCAAGTTTTTGACCAGATCGTAATCGCGCGTTTGTAAATAGCGCATGATTTTGAGCGCCGACAGGCTGATCGGCATAACGTTTGGGTTGCCCTCGGCGTGTTCGGGGCAGACGATACCGCCTTCGGCCACACTGAAATATTGATCCTGTGCCTCAATGTCTTCAAAACCAACCACGCAACTGAACAGATCGGGCTGAAAGCCAACCAGTCGCAGCAAATTCAGTTCGTAATAACGGCCAACTAATCGCAAGTCTTGATCGGAATTAGTCAACCAGCCGAGCGTTTGCGCCAGCAAATTATAGAGAGGCGTGTTTTGTTCTTCGGCTTCGGTGAAGCGATCCAGTAGTTCTACAATGTAGCTGGCGTAGGCGGCAGCTTCCAGATTTTCGCGGATGGGCAGGTACGGATCAGCCATTTCCGCTTGCGTGACGATATCCAGATCGCGGCCACGCGAGATCATCATGTTGGAACGCGCAAATAGCTCAACGTGTCCGGTCATGCGCCCGGTGGGTTTCCGAACCGCTTTGGCAATGACCGTGAACTTGCCATAATCCGGTGTGAACAGCGTCAGCAGCCGATCCGCCTCTTTGAAGTCCTGGCGGCGCAGGATGATCGCATCGGTGCGGAAAAGGCGCTCAGGCCTTGCCATCAGGATTGAGACCCTCATCCAGTTCTTTGGGACCGAAGCCGTGTGGCAGCAGATCGGCCAGCGAACACTCATCTACGACGTTGCCCATCATATCGGCGGCAATAACCCACATCTTCCGCCCGAACTCAAACAAGACCTGCCGACACACGCCGCAAGGAAACACGCCATTGCTGGTGATCACCACAACGGCTTCAAATATCTGTGCGCCTTCGCTAACTGCTTTGACGGCAGCCGTCCGTTCGGCGCAGATCGTGCCCGAATAGCCCGCGTTCTCGACATTGCAGCCCGTGAAAATTCGCCCGTCGCTGGTCAACAGCGCCGCTCCAACCGGGTAGTGAGAATAAGGAGCATACGCATACTGTTGTGCATCCAGCGCCGCCGCGATCAGCCGCACTCGAAGTTCGGCATCTAATAAAGCCATGATCTATACCAATTTACTGTATTTGCTCACCTATTTTACCGAATTTAACCTTCGCACGCCGCAACACGCTTTATAATACATTGGCGCGCTGTGCACGGAATTTGCTGTAGTGCCGGAGCGTTGGTTATCTGTATTCCCGAAAAGGAGTCAAATCATGCACTTTAATGCAGCCGAGTTAGCGATCATTCTGGTGATCGTGGTGGTTTTGTTCGGGGGTGGCCGCATTGGCAAGCTGGGCGGCGAACTGGGTACGGCACTGCGCGAATTCAAGCGCGGCCTGAACGGTGAGAACAATGACAGCACGACAGTTCCGCCCGTCGTTAAAGCCGAGATCGCAGCCGACTCGCTTGAACCCGTTGTGAAGTCGATGCCAGAAAAGGTTGAAGAAACGGTCACACGTCTCTAGCGATTAGCTATCAGACCGGGTTGATCCTGTTGGCCTCTGCGCCCAACAGGTTGACCCCTTCCATCGGCAAACGAATGAAAAAGGTGCTGCCCACGTTTTCTTTGCTTTCTACCCAGGCATCGCCGTTGTGCCGCTGCGCCACGCTCTTGACGATGAATAAGCCCAACCCAATCCCCTTGATACGCTGATGTTCGCGGCGGCGAACCCGGCGGAATCGCTCGAACAGCCGCTTCTGGTTTTCATCGCTGATACCCAACCCCGTATCGCGCACGCTCAAGACCAAATCGCCATTTTGCACTTTGGCCGCAACGGTCACTGAGCCATTGTCCGGGGTGTACTTGATGGCATTATCCACCAGATTGTTCAGGGCACGACGCAGCATCACATCATCCAGGTTCAAAATGGGCAGCCCTGGATCGATATCGGCGGTCAGGTTGATGTTCTTCTTTTCGGCGGCCTGTGAGTGAACGCTGACCAGATCGAGCGCCATTTTCGAGACATCGCACGGTTCGCGGTTCAGTTCGTAATAGCCCGTTTCGGGGTCGAGCCGTCCCGCATCCAGAATCTTATCGATCAGATCGGTCATTTGCGCGATGCCCGTCACGATCTTATCGACATGATCTTTTTGCTTCTGGTTCAGATCACCCACCATTGGCAACATGGTTGCATAACCCTGCATGTAGGTCAGCGGTGAGCGTAAATCGTGTGACACATTGCTGACAAATTCATTCTGGTTAGCGTGCAGCGTCTTGTAGCGCGTAATATCTCGCAAGATCAGTACCCGCCCGCGTCCGCCCGGCTCATCCGATTGCACATCGGAGACGCGCGGCGCGAAGGTCTGACCCGCTTCGTTTTGCCACTCCATCGTTTCGACGGCTTCACCACGCAATAACTGTAGCAGCGGCTCGGCCTGGATCACACTGCCTACAGGATGACCACTCACATTGGCAGCCACGATGCCAAGTGCCTGCTCTGCCGCCGGGTTTAATAGCAAAATCGATTCGTGCGCGTCAATGACAATGACCGGATCGGCGGTGCTTGCCAGGATCGCCGCAAGCTGCTGCTGACTTTGCCGCACGGTATCAAAAGCTAAGTCGTTCTGGATAGCAACCGCCGCTTGTGCCGCCACAATCGCCAGGAACGTTCGATCATCCGGGCTGAACGGATGCGCGGCTTGGTAGGCAGCCGTCAATACGCCCTGTTGGACGCCCTGTGCGATCAAGGGTACAGCCATGACTGCTTTCAGGCTGCCGCTGAACAGTGTTTTAACCTCAGCATTCGCGGCAAGATCAGCGGCTTCCAGTGTCCCGTGCTTGGAAATCCATTCACTGAGCGCCCGATCCGCTTTCGCCAGATCGTCGTTGAGCGCGCCGCTGCCATAAGCGTCTGCTTTCAGTATCAAACGGACTCCATCCGCCCGCAACGCCCGGCGACTCGACTCGACAATGACTGGCAGCATGTCCTCAAGGCCGGTGCTGGACGCGATCCGCTGAGTGATTTCGAGCAGCAGCTTTTGCGTTTCTTCGTGTTGATCGCGTATTGTAAGTTCGCTCACCGGGTTCGCCTCGTCTACGCTCTGGGAATGGCTGATATTAATAGATTCGCGTCAGGGCACAGTCGCATTATAGCACCCCGCCAAAACGCCCGCAACGCTAGCCGAGATCGGCCAGTCCCGGTTCCGGCTCAGTCGCCAGTCGAGCAGTACGCGCTACGATCTGACCATGCAGCACTTCGCCCGGCAAAACACGCGCATCACGCAGCACAAGCGAATCCCACAACACCGCACCCTCACCAATCGATGCGCCGCTTTCCAGGTACACATTCGGCCCAATCTTGGCCCTATGGCCGACACTTACCTTCGGATCGATGCGAACGGGCGGTGTGATATGCACCGAACCGGGCAATTCGCTCAGGATGTGTGTGTCCCGTTCTTCACGCAGCAGTCGTTTATTGATCGTCAGCAAATCAAGTTCAGTAGCCAACGCCAGTCGCCAGTCGGCATTTACGTAACCGATGCGCCCATCATCGTTGATGAGCGATTGAATAGGGCGCGCCATTTCGCGTTCGCCCGTCGAAAGCATAGGACTATCGCTTAGATGCCGCAGGATACGTTTGTTGAAGGCATACAGCATGAAGGCGATGTAGCTGCGCGGCGGGATCGGCATATCCGTTACTGCCGCGACTCGTGAGCCATCCAGCGTTACCACTGCGCCGCGTCCCGGATCATCGCTTATGCTCCGCGTCAGGCTGAGCATGGCGTCCGATTTGGTGTCCTCGAAACGTTTGATCAATTGCGCGATATGCGTCACAGAAGTCAGGCTGTCGGTAGAGGTCAGTACAAACGAACCAGTAATATAGGGCGCAGCCAGTGAGATGGCCTGTGCCGTGCCGCGCCCGCCTTCCTGAATGACCAGCTTAATCTCGACATCGGGTGCCCAGGATGTGTTCAAATAGGCGGCTACCGCACCCTCCTGTTCGCCGACGATCACCACAAAGCGCCGGATTCCGGCTTCGCGCAGCCGATCCATGACGCGCACCACCATCGGCTTGCCCAGTACAGGCAGCATCGCCCTGGGACGGTCTTTGGTGAGCGGTCCCAGGCGCATCCCCCGCCCAATCGCCAGCATAACAGCTTGATCAATCATTGGCATCCCCCATCACAACATTATAACATGCTGTGTGCAGGTACAACGGGAAAAGGTTTGTTTTTGGTATAATGCCCGTTAGTGCATTCAGGGGGTTTTGACCATGATTAATCGTCGTCTTGTGGATTATCACATGATGCGGCTTAGCGATAAAAGCCGTGAGGTTCGCTTAAAGTCGATTCAGGAATTGCGTTTGTTGTGCGACGTCGCCGCATTGGATGTGCTTAAACAGGTCTATGCCAACGATATTGATCCCGACGTTCGCAAGGCAGCGCAGGAAGCTGGACGCGAGATATTTCTGAAAAACAAACAAGTCGGGGCATAATAAGCCTTTTCCAGCGGGACCTCGAAAGGCTGTTACGATGTTCCAACTCCCGGAAATTGCCGCCCTGCAAACGTTATCGCCGGATGGCCGCCTGCTGTTTGCCACGCGCACGGTTCGGCTGTTTGCCTATGGTTTTCTCGCCATTATTCTCGGCCTGTATCTATCTGCTGTCGGGTTAACGAACTCGCAAATCGGGCTGGTCTTGAGCCTCACACTGGTCGGTGATGCGCTGATCGCGCTGCCGATCACGATCATCGCGGATCGATTGGGGCGGCGGCGAATGCTGATCGCGGGCGCGGGTCTGATGATTTTTGCGGGGGTCGTGTTTGCCCTGACGAGTAATATCACGCTGCTCATCATCACGGCCATTATCGGGACGATCAGCCCCAGCGGTAACGAGGTTGGCCCCTTTCTGGCAATCGAACAAGCGGCGCTACCTCAGACGACCACCAACGAACGGCGGACTCAGGTCTTCGCTTGGTACAGTCTGCTCGGATCGTTCACCACCGGAGTTGGGTCATTGGCGGGTGGTGTACTCTCAAGGTTGTTGCAGGATGCCGGACAAACGCCGCTGAACAGCTATCGCGTGGTCATCGTTGGCTATGCGCTGCTGGGGGCGGTGCTGGCTGTCATGTTCACACGCCTGACCCCTGCGATTGAAGTGCCACCCACCACCACGCCGCCGACGCTGCAAAATTTGTACGGCTTGAAAAAATCCCGACAGGTAGTGTATCGGCTGTCGGCGCTATTTATGATCGATGCCTTTGCGGGTGGGTTGGTCGTTCAAAGTTTTGTGGCGATATGGTTCAAAGAGAAGTTTGGTGTGAATGAGGCAGTAATCGGGGCGATCTACCTGGGCGCGAACTTCTTTGCGGGGCTTTCGGCGCTGGCGGCGGCACGAGTCGCAGCACGGGTTGGCTTGCTCAATACGATGGTCTTTACGCACGTCCCATCGAATATCCTGTTGATCCTGGTACCGCTCATGCCCAACTTGCCATTGGCAATTCTGATGCTGCTGGCACGTTTCAGCATATCACAGATGGATGTTCCGACGCGCCAATCTTACACAGTTGCCGTAGTCGATCCCGAAGAACGTTCGGCAGCCAACGGGGTCACAAATATCGCGCGCACGGCAGCCTCGGCCATTTCGCCGGGGGTTACAGGCGCACTGTTCAATGCAGGTTTGTTGAGTGTGCCGTTTCTAGCGGCGGGCGGCTTGAAACTGATCTACGATTATTTGTTGTATCGTAATTTCCAGACGGTCAAGCCGCCAGAGGAGCGAAAAGGGTAATCGCCCCTCTGTGAAAGCAGTCAGTTTTTCGCTTTATTGGCGGCTTGCATGTTGATGTAGAATGCCGCCAATACACCCGGCACCCAGCCCAGTGTAGATAGCACCAACACAACCAGGAACGAACCGCAGCCCCGATCAAAGACGGACAACGGCGGAAGGAAAATGCACCCTAAAAATCTCCAGATACTCATTTTCAGCGACCTTTCGTATTGAATTATGGATGACAACCATTCAATACATAATTGTGGCTGTAACGTTGTTAAACCGCAAGTATGATGTCTGAGACTTGAGGCTCAGATTTTAATTGTTCAATATCTCAGTTGGACCCGGATATTCGTTGTTGTTTTCGGCGGCTTTCAGCCCTAGCGTAGTAGCGGCGGTCAGCGGTGTATTCTGCATTTCCTGTTGAATGTCCATGCCGCGCCGTGAGCCATTCGGTTGACCGCTGCCTTTCGGCTTGGGCAGAAAGTAGCGGTTGAACAATCCCAACGTCTGGATAACGGCTTGAGGGAACAACCCATGTAAGAGTGACAATGTTTTGGCTGGAGCGCCAAGCAGCCGTTCTGATTCACCGCGTCGGCAGGCTTGCACGATCTGGCGCGCGGCCTCGTCTGCATCCAGTGACATGATTGGCAAACTGGCGGCTAGACTGAACCAGGTATATTCCTTTTCGGTTCGTCCGACAAAATATGAATTGACCTGTGCGCCGTCCCGCAAAACGCCAGGACAGATCGTCGTGACGGTGATGCCGTCCCCCGCAACTTCGGCGTGCAGCCCTTCCGAAAAACCGGTCCCGGCGAACTTGGCAGCGGAGTATGGCAGCAAATGCGGCACGCTCACCTTACCACCTACAGATGTGACATTTACGATTCGTCCGGCTTTGCGGCGGCGCATCTGGGGCAAAACGGCCAATGTTGTGTAAACCATTCCCCAGTACATCACGTCCATCGCTTCCTGGTAGACCTCTAGGGGCATATCGTGCATCGGCCCGACCTGGATCACGCCAGCATTGTTGACCAGAATATCGATCTGGCCGAAGTGCTGGGTGATCTGGTTAACGACATGTTCCACTTGCTGCTGATCGCGCACATCACATGGGAGCGCCATGATCTCGGTTGTGTAGGCATCCAGATGTTCACGTGCGCGTGCGAGTTCTTCTGTATCACGCGCACAAATAGCAATCCGGCAGCCCTGTTTGGCGAATTCGCGGGCAGTCAGCATTCCCAGGCCGCGCGATCCGCCCGTGATGAATGCCACCTGTCCGCGCATATCAGCTTCGCGGCGGCGCTGCACCTGTTCGCGGGCGAAGAAATACCCACCCGCTCCAGCCAATGCCAGCAGCCAATCCCGACTAGCGCGCGGCTGCGTAGGCATGAGTGTCCTCGCTTTCGGGTTGACGAGTCATACCCGGCTTCAACACAACTTTGGTGCAGCCGTCTTTTTTGGCCTTGAACATTTTGTAGGCTTCCGGCGCATCTTCCAGCGGCAAGCGGTGGCTGATGATGAACGACGGATCAATATCACCCAGTTTGATATGATCAAGCAGCGGCTGCATGTACTTATGGACGTGCGTCTGACCCATCTTAAAGGTGAGTCCCTTGCCGAAAGCCGCACCCATGTTTAACTTATCGACGATCCCGCCGTATACACCTGGAATGGAGACCGTTCCACCCTTGCGGCACGCCTGAATCGCCTGACGCAGCGCATGGGCGCGATCCGTGATCATGCGCGGTGCCTGCATCACCCGGTCATAGATGGCGTCGGGTGTGTAGCCGTGCGCTTCCATGCCGACAGCATCGATCACAGAATCGGGGCCGCGGCCACTGGTCATGTCTTTTAATCGTTCAACGACGTGTTCATCGCTGTAGTCAATCGTCTCCGCGCCGCCGAAACGCTCCGCCAGCCGCAGCCGATCCGGGAAACGATCAATGGCGATCACGCGCTCCGCACCCTGTAAATAGGCGCTTTTGATCGCAAACTGCCCCACCGGGCCGCAGCCCCACACCGCTACTGTATCGCCCGGCTTGATGTTGCAGTTCTCGGCGGCCATGTAACCTGTCGGGAAAATATCGGAAAGGAACAAAACTTGCTCATCCGTCAGATGATCGGGCACTTTCTGATGGCCGACATCGGCAAACGGCACGCGCACATATTCAGCCTGACCACCCGCATAGCCGCCGTAAATATGCGAATAGCCAAACAAGCCTGACCCCGAATAGCCGTACATTGCTTCGGCGGTTTCGGCGTTCGGGTTGGAGTTATCGCACAATGACCACATATCGTGCTCACAGTAGAAGCAGCGCCCACACGCAATCGTGAACGGGATGACAACCCGCTCACCGACGTTCAGGTTGTGAACATCTTTGCCGACTTCGACCACTTCCCCCATGAACTCGTGCCCCAAGATGTCACCCGGCTTGACCATCGGGATAAAGCCATCGTACAGGTGCAAATCAGAACCACAAATCGCCGTCGTGGTGATCTTGAGAATCGCATCACGCGAATTCAAAATTTTTGGATCGGGAACTGTCTCAATACGAACATCATTCGTACCATTAAAACAAAGCGCCTTCATGGTCTTTTCCCTGTTACATTACTGGACTGGTATTGATAAACAAAAACCCCTTCCCAAACAACATGGAAGGGGTTTGAACAACAGTTGTGGGTGCTATACCTTACGGCCTACAGATTGGCCTTGCGTGGTGGGCACTTCGCCCGCTTCCATGACCTGCTTGAAGCGGCGCAAATCCTGGCTGATCTGCTGATCGGGTTCTTCGCCAAACAACTTGGCAACGGCTGCACCAATCTTGCCAGCGGGCGGATCATACTTGAGCGAAACGGTTACTTCCGTACCGCGATTACCCGGCGCGGGCTTGAACTGCACTGATCCAGCATTCGGCACGCTTGCGCCGTCCATTGAACGCCAGCCGATCAGTTCGCCCGGCTTCTCGTTGATGATCTCCGCATTCCATTCGATGCTGCTATCGAGCGGGCCTTTGGCGACCCAATGCGAATGGGTGTTATCCTGAACTTTGACTTCCTTGAGATGATCCATGAAGTGCGGCAAATTCTCGAAGTTGCGCCAGAAGCGGTACAGGTCTTCGGCAGATCGATTGATCGTGATCGATTTATCAACGCGAATACCTGCATCATGCGGCACGCTGACCTGATCGCTCAATCCGGTGGTGGCCGTGTTCGCGCCAACGGCATCATAGATATAGCAGTGTCCGGTCACGCCGCGCCGGATCGCTTCGCTGCCGAGCAGCGTCAGTGCCAGACCGGGCAGTTTGCCACGTGACAGCCCAAACAGTGCAAGGGCACTACCAGCAACGACAGAAACGACACGTTCCGGTTCGCCGACGTTTGTTTTAGTATTCTGGCCTTCGTGTTGAAAGCCTTTGCCGATTCCAAGTCTGTTCGCCATAGGACAAATTCCTGTAAAATCATTCGGTTCATGGCGCAAACTTAGCAATCGGCGTGCCATATCGGATGAGTTAGTTCGGTGTCGGCGCGCGTTGAAAATAAAAAGGCCGCGCTATATAGCGCGGCCTTTTAGCGGATATTTGGAAGACTTATAGTATCGAAAGCCTTGACTGCGCGATGTATTGGTAGGGTTGAAGCGTCGAGATCAAGCCAAATGAACTGATGCTTTGGTAAAGCTGATTGGCATCATCCAAAAAGTTTTCCTGATGCAGCACTTCTGCGGCCTTGATGCGACAAGCAGCATTCAAGTGTACATAATGACCGTATTGGTTGGCATTATTCAGCAAGACACTTATGGCATGATGTGGATTACGCGGCGAATGATTGTCGGTTAAATGCCAATCGCTCAACGTATGCAGGATATAACTATCCATCACGGAATGCGCTAACAAAATATCGGCGTGACGGCGGGACATATCCTCACTTATCGGTAGGTAGTGATGGCGCAGTTCGTTATGCACTGACCACGAAAACTGTCCGGGGCGTGCGGCTACATAATCTTCAAGGGCGCGAATAATATCCGTAACCTGTAAACCTGTATTTTGAAGCGTAGGGCTTACAGCAGGCAAGTTAAACGATGGTATCGCAAGCACAACGGGCAAACCGGCAAGCGAGGTTACGAACTGCCGACGATTCATGTTAATGCTCCCTTTAGTCACGAAGGTGGCTAAATTGTACCCTGACTCCTTAGAGTTTTCCAGTGGCTACGAAGACCATTTTGTACTTAAAATGTTAGGGTTGCTACCCTTAGTTAGCTTGGTGTCGGCGCGGCCTCGTTCAGCAATCCTTCAGCTTTGAGGGCTTGCCACAGTGCCGGATCGATCTTCACTTTGGGTACGTCTAAAAACGCCTGCACTTCGTCAGCCGAGGCCGCGCCCATCACCGCACAGGTCACTGCCGGGTGTGCCAGTGCAAATTGCAGCGCCGCGACTCGTAACGGCACATCAAAGCGCGTGCAGACCGCCTCAATTTTCCGAACGCGCTCCATAATGTCGGGCGGCGCAGGCATATAGTTATAGGTTGCTCCGTCTTGTGCGCCCATTACCAGAATGCCACTATTATAAATGCCTGCCAGAAAGATACCGATGTTTTTAGACTGGCACATATTCAGGAAATCGAGCGCGCCCTGTTCAAGCAACGTGTAGCGTCCAGCCAGTAAAAAGCAATCAAAATCGGCATTGTGGGCGAAATCGGACAGCATTTGCCACTGGTTCATCCCGGCACTGATCGCTTTGATCACGCCCTGGCTGCGAAGTTCCGCCAACGCCGGGAACATCTCATCCAGTGCGTCGCGGTAATGATCATCCGCGTCGTGAATGTGCAGAATATCAACCCGATCAATGCCTAACCGCTGCAAACTTTCTTCAAGGCTTCGGAACACACCATCACGGCTGTACGCCTCGACAATTTTGCCTTCGCTGTTGACGAGTCGCCCCACTTTCGTGGCGATGACCAGTTCCTCACGCGGCAGGCCAATCAGCCCCGCCCCCAGGTAGCGTTCGGCAGTGCCCACACCATACCAGGGTGCGGTATCAATCAGGCGAACACCATGTTCATAGGCGTAATGGGTGGTGCTAACCGCTTCATCCTGCGGGATCGGATCGCCCGCCTTCCAACCACGCGCCGCCCCAAACGGCCCCGTGCCCAGCCCAAATCGTGAAACTTGAAGGGTTGTTTTGCCAAGTTGAGCCATTTTTGTTCCTTAAGAATTACGCGAAATATTATACATTTGTGGCTTGCAAGCCCAGATCATCCAAAAGATGAATGAGATCAATGCGCTCAATGCCAAGTATATCGGCAAAGACGCCCTGCGTGATCTCGCCAGCCATAAAGCGTTTGTGCAGATCGCGGACTGTGTTTTCAAAAGTTTCGCGGGCAAACTCGGTAGCGACTTCTGCCGGGGCTTTCCCTATCTGTTGCGCTTTATGAATGATGAACTGCCCCATCGGATCATTTTCATCAATTTGTACCTGGATCATTATCGACTCCCTCATCGAGCTTATAAAATTAGGAGTTACGCAGTTGAAGTCATTTTGAGGAGAAAGGCTGCGTTTTCAAGGCCATCATTCTCTCCTCAACTGCGTAACGTCTAAAAATGTGTGTTGGATAGCCGCCGGAGTGTACCGCCCTGTCTGAGCAATACCGTTGATCATTTTGTGTGCGGATGGCGTAGTCAGATTGCTGGAACGGGTGAGTTCGACTATAACATCGAGCAACATAATTGGCTGTGTTTCAAAGCGTGCTGCAATAAAGAACGCGCCCTGATCGTCAATGATGGGTCTAGCACTAATTGTGAGTGCCAATCTGATTGTATCACGTTCACCTCGCCCCTTAGTTGTGCCCAGGTTGTAGGCGTCAATAAACTGATCGGCAGAGGTAGTTGGTGCCGGGTGACTTACGATAGTGCCTGCATCCAGCAGGGCTTGGATAACCATCGCATCTCTGTAACGCGGGTTAATAGTTGCTTCGTTGGCTACTGTCTCAACCAAGACGATCTGAATATACGGCAGAATGTGTTCGATAGCGGGTTGTTTGTCGATAATTGGGGTTGCCAGTGTTAGCAATGGGCTTGTGTCGAACAGGAATGTGGGTTTTTGCAGGGGGGATACAGCGGTCACGTTAACTTTGACACCTTTTAGATGAAATAGCACGAAAAAACGGATTATAATACACTGAAACGCTGTTTTCAGTATCGGCCATCTCGTATTGTTGAACCACATCGTCCGACTAAAGTCCGGCTTGGTGAAAATCAATGAGTCAGAAAATCAATCGCCTCACCATCAATGAAGATCAAGATAAAACTCCTACAACTCGGAATCGATCTGCTGTCGTTCGGAACGCGGCCACACACCATGATGCCGAGTCACCCTTAGCTGAGACGCAGCTATCCATTCAATCACCTGAAACAACGCCACTACTCGGTTGGCAGCGTCAGTTTGGCAATCAGGGAACAGTACAAAGGCTGCATCAACTGGGCTTGAAAGGCGGGAAAAAAGGATCGGCGGGGCGTGTCCAACGCTTTGAAGGCCGCGAACATAGAAAGTTGGGCGATGCGGCAGGGCGCGATTTCCCGGCGGGCGCGTTGTTCGAGGGATCGCCGCCGCTCTCCTATGGTGAACTCGTTGCGCTTTCGGGCGATTTCTATGGCAGCTTCGATCATCTGGCCGATCCGCATTATGTGGCGCTGGATGCGAAGAAAATGGAGACCCCCGGCGAACTGCCCGAATCGCTGGACATGGGCAAAGACCCCAAAAGCGAAGCCGCTTCCAAAGCCAAAAAGATCGATGAACTGACCAAACTCAAGCATCTGTTGGTACTGGAGCAGCAAGCCGCCGATAATCCAAATAAAGAGGCCGGTGAGGACTTCCTCAAAAAGCTGGATACGGAATATGTACAGGACGGTGGTCAGTTGATTCAGGGCTACGATCAACTGACGGGCGGGCGCTACGGTAAACTGGCATTGACCAATTTCCGGCACTTTAGCGTTGGCGCAAAGGGCATGACCAACGTCGATACCTGGCAGGCCGAACATGGCCGCGCTCTACAGGAAGCATGGCAAGCCGGACTTGAGAATAATGAAGGTAAATTCAATAAGGCGATGATGCGGAATGCAGCATCGAACCACTATTTGACCGACGCTTTTTCGAGCGGTCACATGCGGACTCCACGCCAGCAAATTGATCGCTACTATCGCAATATGATACAAGGGCTGGCCGATCAACTGCCCAGCTATCTGGTGAGCGGTATTCCCGATAACTACAGTTTCGATATTCCGCTGAGCAGCCTCAGCAAGTATTTGCCGGATGGCTTGCCGACGCTGCCCGATGTTTCGGTCAAGATTGAATTTTCGCTGGTGGAAATGCTCAAGGCGAAAATGGCGGGGTTGGGTACTGAATTGGGCGCAAAGCTCCGTCCCCAACTCTATGGGTTCATTGGTGTCGCCGTTGGTGGATTGGTCTCCAAATGGCTGCATGATGCGGATAACGAACACGGCTTGATGGTTGCCAGCAAAGCCCACCCCGCACCCTGGCGTGCTTTTGGTGACGATTATATGGAAAAAGACGATCCCGGCGCGAAGATCAACGAAGCCGAAGCGATGAAAGCCGTCAAGGAAGACGCCGCCGAAATTCAGCGCATGTATGAAATGGGTTTGGCGGCCAGCAGTCAGCAGCCCGGTAATCAAAAGCCGCAAAAGAAGCAAAAAGAGAGCGTGCCACCCGCAAAAGCTGTCTATTTCGGTTTTGATAAGCCAAAGGGCAATGCCGATGCGAATGGGATCGCGCCAACCGATGTGCCCGGCCTCAATTCACTGGCAACCTATCTCAAATCTACCAACGGCGTGACCGTCACGTTGCAGGGTTGGGCGGATTCGCGCGGTGCCGCAGGTTACAACACTCAGCTTTCACTGCGTCGTATCAATGCCGTGCGTGCCTATCTGCTTCAACAGGGCGTCGCCTCATCGAAGATCGGGACGCCGCAGCCGATGGGTGAACCGCCTGTCGCCACGACAAACGCCAATCATCACCTGTACCGCCGCGTCGATATTGTGCTGAGCGGCGCACCCACCAAAGCCGATCCCGATCAGCAAGCCGACCAGAGTCAGGAAGGCAGCGCGGCTATCCCCAAAATGCCGGAGATCACCGAATTCGCGGCGTCAAAATACATCCCGCAAATGATGGGCAATCAGGATAACCCGCTGCCCAACTGGAAATGGCCGGAAATTCAGGATCAGGCATTAAAGCAGCAAGTCACTGAAAAAGCCAAATCAATGGTCAGAGGGGTTGTGGGCGGGATGCTTGAAAAACAAATTCAGGATAACTTGCCAGAGACCTACAAGACCAAAGTTCATGTGCCGATTGTGGGTGATGTCGAGATCGCAGTGCCCCTTCAGCCCTTCGCACATGGCATCAAAGATAAGATCGTTAGCAAGACACTCGGCCTGCTGGATGAACACTTTGCCCAGGCGATGGACGCCGCCGCTGCCGTCGGTGGTGGAGAGGCCGAAGCAGCCGATCAACAGCCGCTGGCACCCTGATAACAAAGTCGTCACGTTTGCCATTGCCTGGGCTAATTCCCCAGGCGCGAACGCCCCTCTGCTTTGTTTATGTCCACAATTAAAGTTAAAATGCGTGCTTGCGTGGTCATCTCATAGGGGAAACGGCATTGTCGATAGCTACAGTGATCCTGGCGGCAGGTCAGGGAACGCGAATGAAGTCCGATATGGCAAAGGTGCTGCATCCGGTAGGCGGGCGGGCAATGATCGCGCGCTCTGTCGATGCGGCCTGGGCGCTCGATTCATCGGCAGCGCCAGTCGTAGTCGTCGGCCATGATGCCGAAGCCGTGCGCGCTCACCTCGGAGATCGTGCCCGTTATGTGACGCAGGCCGAACTACTGGGCACGGGACATGCCGTGATGCAGGCCGCCGATACCCTGCGCGGCACATCCGATCTGGTCGTCGTCTATTATGGCGATATGCCGCTGTTGACGGCGGAGGCGCTAAAGCGTCTGGTCGAGGCGCAAAAAGGGCATGACGGTCCCTTTACTATGTTGACTCTGGTCGCCCAGGACCCGCGTGGCTTCGGGCGAATTGTGCGACAGGATGGCTATGTGACGGCCATTGTTGAGGAGCGCGAATGCACGCCCGAACAGTTGGCGATCCGCGAATTGAACGTCGGTGTCTATGTCTTTCAGGCGGGCTGGCTGTGGGAGCATCTGACGCTTATCAAGCCGAAAAGCAAAGGTGAATATTATGTGACCGATCTGGTTGAACTGGCGACGGCTGCCGGGGAGCGCGTGCATGGCATCGCGGTTGAAGATGCTGATGAGGTGATCGGTGTGAACACGCGCATTCACCTGAGCGAAGCCGAAGCCGCCTTACGCCGCCGAGTCGCACGCCGCTGGATGCTTGAGGGCGTTTCGATGGTTGATCCGGCGACGGTCTACATCAGCGAAGCAGCAATCATTGGCCGTGACACTGTGCTTCACCCGAACACGCACATTGTGGGCGCAACAGTGATTGGTGAGCATTGCCAGATCGGGCCGAATGCCATGATTCACGATAGCAAAATCGGCGACGAATGTACCGTGATCGCCTCAATGCTCGAAGGCGCTACATTGGAAAAGCACGTCGATATTGGCCCCTTTTCCCATCTGCGGACGGGCGCGTATCTCTCCGAAGGCGTTCACATGGGCAACTTTGGCGAAGTGAAAAATTCACGACTGGGACCCGGTACACGCATGGGGCATTTCAGCTATGTTGGCGACTCGGAAGTAGGCGAGGACGTGAATATTGGTGCGGGTGTGATCACCGCCAACTTCGATGGGCAAAAGAAGCACAAAACGAAAATCGGTGATCATGCGTTCATCGGCAGCGATACGATTCTGCGCGCCCCAGTCACTGTCGGAGCGAATGCGCGTACCGGGGCGGGTGCTGTCGTGACGCGCGATGTACCCGAAGATCATATCGCGGTGGGTGTCCCGGCACGCAATTCGCCGATCACGCCCAGTCTGGATAAGTAGCACCTTTTTGCAAATCCGTAATGTTATACCAGCCCGGACAGTCTGGTATAATGAGTGTTTGCTTGAGGGTGAGGATACATAACGAATGGAGCCGGGCAGTACGCTTGGATTAACGGTACTCGTCGGGTTGGTCGTTCTGAATGCCGTCCTATCGGCGGCGCACGCATCGTTGGTCAATGTTCATAAACCCCATCTGCGCGAGTTGGCCGACGACGGCAACGAACGGGCACAACACGCGCTGGATATTTCTGAGGATGCCAAACGGCTGCTGGCTTCGCGTCAGTTCGTCAGCGTGCTGATCCGCTTTTTCGCGGCCAGCATCCTCACACTCACCATCGCACAACCCGAAGTCGGCGTCCTGGTCGGGATGAATATCCCGGTAGAATGGGCGCGTATCATTGCCTATGGCGGCGTGTTGTTTGCGGGCGCATTGTTCATGCTCATGTTTGGCGAAATGCTGCCCTCGGCTTTTGCCAGCACGCGCCCAGACTCGCTGGCGATATTGGTGGCCGCGCCAATGGGTCTGCTGCTAACCGTCTTATCACCCATTACGCGCTCGATGTTGTGGCTCAGCAATAAGTTGGTGGCCTCATTTGGCGGGCGTGGCAACGCGCCCTACGTGACCGAAGAAGAAATCAAGACGCTGGTCGATGCTGGTTCAGAAGAAGGCGTGATCGAAAACGAAGAAAAGGAGATGATCTACTCGATCTTCCAGTTCGGCGATACGATTGCGCGCGAAATCATGGTGCCGCGCATAGACATTGTGGCTGTCGATGTTGATACGTCGCTGAATGAGGCGCTCGACTTGATCCTGTCGCAGGGGCATTCGCGCTTGCCCGTTTATGAAGGTTCGATTGACAGCATCTTCGGACTGCTTTATGCGAAGGATTTGCTGGCGGTCTGGCGCGATGAAAAACATCAGCAGCGCAAAGTACGCGAACTGATGAGGCCTGCCTACTTTGTGCCAGAATCGAAAAAAGCGGGCGCGCTGCTTGAAGACTTGCAGCAGCGCAAGATTCATATGGCGATTGTGATTGATGAATACGGCGGCACGGCAGGACTCGTCACGATTGAAGATTTGATCGAGGAGATCGTTGGGGATATTCAGGACGAATACGATCCCGAAGCCGAAGCCGAATACGAAAAAATCAGCGATGATGAATACGTGTTCGACGCCGGGATCAACCTGGATGATGTGAATCGTCTGCTTGATGTGGAACTGCCCACCGATGAGAGCGATACATTGGGCGGCTACGTGTTCAGCGAACTGGGCAAAGTGCCGTTGGCAGGCGAAGTCTTTCAGGCCAACAGATTAGAAATCAAAGTCGAAACGATTACCGGGCGGCGGATTCGCAAAGTGCGCGTCAAGCGTTTGCCGCCGCCCACCACACCTGAACCGGATGACAGTCGGAAAACTGACGAACACAAATCGGTTGAAACGACAGTCAGCGATTTGAAGACGATCAACACTGACGCGGTATAACTTTTTCACACTTATCGAAAGCCGCAAAATTTTATGAAAACTCGTACTTCGTCCGCCACCTTTGCACTCGTCGTTGTCCTCACGTTGTTTCAACTCACTTTGTCGAGTCGGAGTGCGGCCTGGGCTGGCACGCCAACCCCTGATTCCACTGGAGTCGATCTGACCCATTTACCGTTGGGTGATGGCAAGCTATCGACTGCGCCAAAAGTGGGCTGGATTTGGCCGTGTCGCGTCGATCCGAATGCAGGTGGCGCGTTCCGAAACGGCCCCTGGATTCGCACTGATGGCACGTTCGATCTGACCGCAAAGGCCATAGTCGATGGCGCTGTCGCGTGGCCGCAGCACCATCTTGAAATTGTCCTTAACGGCGACAAACGGATCATCACCAGCAACGACTTGCCTGATCATCTTACGGGTGTTTTTCCTGTTGCCCAGAGCGATGATGCCTATAAGTATGATCGCAACCCGAACAAGATCGCCGCGCAAAACATTCGCATCGAACTACCCGCTAATCCGGTGCTGGCCGCACAACCTACCTGCACGCCCGGCGCGCTCGGTGTTTTGCTGAGCGGAGTCGCGTTGTTCAATGCGTTGGACGCTCCCGGACGTGATGCCGTCGCGCATGAAACGCAGGACGCCTGCCAGGGACACCCCCAGGAATCGGGCAATTACCATTATCACAACCTGACGACCTGCCTGCCCGATCTGGTAGACAGTAGCGGGCATTCAACGCTGGTCGGTTACGCTTTGGATGGGTTTGGCATTTATGGACGACATGGTGAAGGCGGCAAAGTCCTGACCAGTGCCGATCTGGATGAGTGTCACGGTCACACCCACGAGATCGATTGGGACGGCAAAAAGGTCATCATGTACCATTACCACGCCACCTGGGATTTTCCGTACACGATTGGGTGTATGCGCGGCACATACCAGATGGCCAATATGATGACGATCAGCGGAGCGCCCGGTAGGGGTGGCGCGCAACAGGGCACTCCCCAGGCAAACTCTGGAAACAATCAGGGCATTGGCAATCCGAACCTGGCCGCCGCCGCCCAAAAATTAGGCATTACCGAGCAAGCCTTGCGGGATGCACTTGGCCCACCACCGCCCAATCTGGCCGCTGCCGCCAAGAAGTTGGGGATCACCGAAAGGGCACTGCGCGATGCGTTGGGAGTCCCGTAAGTTATGCGAGTCAGAAACCCGCGTCGCTGGCTTGGTTTTGCTTCTTCCGTCAAATCAGAGGGTGCTAATCAACAAGGCTTTCTCCAAATATTGCAATTCTTGAAACCGCTTGTTGGGTAAGTAAGGTACTCCCTGTGGAAAAGTCTCATCACTGGCTGTTGACGGATGAACCACGACTTCTATAACACCTTCCAACGTTTCTAACCGTCTCGAAAATACTTCGGGGCTAGTTCCTAACCAAAATAGGACGGGCATAAGATAATCCGATTGCAATTTCGCAAGGGAATTTGCTTGCCTGGCTCGTGAGTATCCGAAATGAAATAACGGATTGAATGGCAATACTGTAGATGTAAAACGATGTGCCCTAACTCTAGTTATGTTGTATTTTAATGCAATCCGATAAACAATGGTTCTAAGCGCGGGAAAGATGTGAAAGTGCATGTGTGTCGTTAAATTGAATGCTGTTAATTTTGACTCGATAAAATGTTCAATTTGTGCAGTCAATTCGGCTTCAACGAGTTCTAGGAAAAGCAAACTGGGACGCAGAGCTTGAGCAAACAGCACCTGTCTAGCTATGAATTGTCCATCTGCACGAGTTATTGGTGAAGGTGATGCAATTTTTCTCAGAGGGTAACCATCTGTCAAGTTGAGATGTACTCCACATTTCAATGATGGATATTGAGCAAACAAATCGTAGGCGTGAATTGCTGCTGGAAAATTAGTAAGTATTGAAGTTGTCGTGCTAGCGTGTTTTTGGTGTAATGAAACCGCAGCATAATTGATACCTTCAGATAAACCGCAGTCATCACAAGTGATAATTAGTTGTCTTACCATAGATTTGTGATGGGTGATTTATCCGTAGCCATTCGGCTGCACACCCTAAATTTCAGGCGCGTAGCCAACTCAGCGCAGCCTGCTCATCAGCAAAGCAGCGCACTTCCCAATTAGCCTGTGGGCGGCGCTTGATAAGCGATGATAGCAGATGTGCCAGCGCGCTATTCTCTACCAGGATCGCGCCGCGCCCATCGCTGACAGTAATATAGCGCATTCGACGCAGAACTTGCGCCACGCGGTCTGTGGCGTGCGGCGTGGGCAGCCCCGCGCCGCGAATATCATGTAGATAGCGCAGTCGCTTACCCGATTGCCAGGATGCCATCAGTCGATTGCAGTCCTCATACCAGGCGCTGATCGTTTCAGGATAGGCGTTTGTCACGCGCAGGATGACCACCCCGCCCGGCGCACGCTGCCGCACATACCCGGCCTGCTGTACCAATGTTCGGGGCGGATAGTCCTCCGCAATCGACATGACAAGCTCCTATCCAAACTAACGGCTGATCAATTCGCCACGCATCTCCGCCAGATGCTCTTTGACGAGCGTAGGCGGCACGGAACGAACGAACAGCGACAACCCAAGACCAATCACCGCAATATCATCCATTTGTCCCAGGATCGGGATGAAGTCTGCAATAATATCAATCGGCGAAAGGACGTACAGGAGTACACCTATCGGGATTGCTTTGAGCGGTACTGGCACACGCGGATCACGGAACAGTCGCCATGATAACTGCGCCTGCTCAATAAACCCGTGCAGAAAGCCCAACCCACCAAAAAATCGTTTCGTCGTCTCGTTCATCAGCCACATTCCTTTGTATCACTTGTTTGTACGCAGGCTGAGAACAAGAGTTGTGCCACCAACGCGGCATGAAGGTCAAACCTTATGCGCGTCGAGAGTGAGGCGCAGCCATTCCAGATGCAGCCGCAGATCGCGCCCGACGAGTCGTTCGTACTGTGCAAGCAGCAGAAAACCGGTGCCGCCCAATGTGAACATGACTCCCAGCCAAACACGACCAGCGGGCAGCCACATGATCGCTAAACCGTACAGCGCCATTGTGATAAGCATCCGCACCAGCGCAACCTGGTAAGGTGTTTGTGTCTGACCGCTGATACGTGTTCCGGCAGCATCCGGCTCAAACCAGATATATAAGCGGCGCTGATTGCGTTCATCCGGCAGGCGTATAATCGCTTGAGAAGGTTTGAGAAGCCGTGCCACTTTTGGCGCGTTCCGTAAACGGCGTGCCACTTCATCGACGGCTAGCGGGCTATGCAGCGTGACCACGCGCCCCGGTGCAATAAACAGCAGCCAGAGCCATGTCCAGAGATCGGATTTAGGTTGCGTTAAAGGGTTGTTCGGCTTCCCTTGCGGCAGTGCCCGCATAGGCATTGATTACCCGGATAGCTGTCGAATGACGATTTTCGAGAGTGTACTCGACATCGGGGTTAATGTAAAATGCTTTGCCAGCACTTTGCTCATAAAGCGTGCCCGCAATGTTGACGCTGCACACTCCCGATACCACAAAATGACACTTACTAAAGGTTTGTCTCACACTTAACGTATTAGGACGAAACAACTCACGGTCATCGCCCAGCATCAGTCGTGGTGTGATTTGCGGTGGTAAAGTGGCTGGGGCGCTGACGCATAATAATCGAGTCGGCTGATCAGGATTGAATTCGTAGGATTGCTGAGCGGATACACTGATTGTTTTGCCGACTTCAAAGCGTTCTCGGAGGCCGCCGCTGATAAACTGACCACAACCATCTAACACATAATAGATTACCTGATCGGTAGAATGACGCCGAAGTTCAGGTGCGGTACGCCCGATTCGTAGTTCGGCAATGCCCAGCGTCAGGTTTGGCCGCAAAAAGAATCGTTTATACAGCCACCCCTGCCAAATACTGAGTGAAATCTGACTCTCGTGAATTGCGGTTACTTGCGGATCCATTCACCACTCCTGACTCTATAGAACCCAGCCAAAAAATTATTAATTTACATCCCTACATCTATATACTACAATTTCGTCAAATGCACAAGTATTTAGACGAAAAACTAACAATGGTTGATCTTAGGTTTTGAATCAGATATAAATTACGTCGTGAAGTCGATTTACACAAGGATAACTCATTGTTCACGCCGATTAATTCAGCGTTTAGCCCAAAAGGGGCTGCTTTATGTTGTGAACAGGTATCGCTTGAAGCCATCGCAGACAGTGTCGGCACACCCTTTTACGTCTACAGCCTCAACCGGGTTCGCACCAACTACCGACGGCTGGCAGCGGCATTCGCGCCTTTGAATCCGGCGCTGCACTACAGCCTGAAAGCGAACGCGAACCTGACTCTGATACGCACACTGCTACCCGAAGGCGCAAGCCTGGACGCGGTTTCGGGTGGCGAAATCTTTCGCGGGTTGGCCGCCGGTGCAGACCCGCGCCAGATCGTGTTTGCAGGGGTCGGTAAAACCGCCGCTGAATTAACCTACGCACTCGAACAGGGCGTTGGCTGCTTCAACGTCGAAAGCGATCAGGAACTTGCCCGCCTGAATGCTCTGGCAGCGACACACAACACGCGCGCAACCGTTGCACTGCGCCTGAACCCGGACGTGAAAGCGCACACTCACCATTACATCGCCACCGGACACGCTGCCGCCAAATTCGGCATCAGCCTTGCCACCGCCCGAACACTGCTTACCAACGCTGGACAGTATCCAAACCTGAACATTACGGGCTTGCACGTTCACATCGGCAGCCAGCTTGAGAGTGTCGCCGAAACGGTTGAAGCTGCCCGCTACGCACTCGCCATTGTAAACGATTTCTCAGCCTTAAACCACCTGAATTTGGGAGGCGGTTTTCCGGTTACCTACAACGATGAGCAATACCCAACCGTTGAAGAATTCGCCGCCGAATTGATCCCACTGCTTACACGACCGGGACTGAGCATCGGTTTTGAACCAGGGCGCTATATCGTGGCCGACGCGGGCGCGTTAGTGGCCGAGGTGCAGTACATCAAGCAGGTGGACGGTCAGCGGATCATTGTCACGGATACCGGAATGACCGAACTGATCCGCCCGGCGTTATACGGCGCGCGTCATCCGATTCGTGCCCTGACGCCACACGGCGCGGAGTCGGAAGCACAGGTTGTCGGCCCCATTTGTGAAAGTGCCGATGTGCTGCATCCTGCCGCCCTTTTGCCGGAACTTTTGCCCGGTGATCGGGTTGCTATATTGATGGCAGGCGCTTACGGCGCTGTCATGGGATCGAACTACAACGCCCGTCCGCGCCCGCCCGAAATTGTGGTGGATGGCGATCAATGGACAATCGCCCGCCGCCGCGAAACCTGGAATGATCTGATAGCCCTGGAGCGATAACGAAACAACATGCAACGATCTGGTTTGAACCAGGCACGGATCGCTACCGTCGCCTGCTATGCTGCCTTTTTGGCGCTCGGCGTCACGGCAACCTTGCTCGGCCCAAGTTACCAAAATCTGACGCACCGCTTCGGGATGCCGCTCGAAAACGGCGGTATCTTCACATCGCTGGAATTTTTCGGCGTCACCGTCAGCGTGATTGTGTGCGGGCGTCTGCTGGATCGGATCAATGCGCGCTATTTATTATGTGGCGGCACGTTCCTGATGGGCGCGGGCTTGCTTCTGTTGAGCGTTGCGCCGACCTTGCCCATTGCGCTGCTGGCAACCCTGATCGTTGGGTTGGGTTTTGGCGCGCTGGATATTAGTCCCAACATCCTGATCATGTCGCTGAATCCCGATAGTGCCGGGTCAGCCTTGAACGCCGTCAATGTCTCGTTCGGCGTCGGTGCCATCATTGGGCCGCAAGTGGTCAATTTTGCATTGGCACAGCACAATTTCACGTTGGCTTTTGTGCTGGTGGGTGGCTTTGCCATGCTGCTGACGATCCCATTTTTGGCTGTCTCAGTGCGTGTCAGCAGCGGACAAACACCTACCACGCCAAAGGCTATCCCCTGGTTGGCACTGCTGCCCTTCGCGCTGCTATTATTTCTATCGGTAGGCGCAGAAACAGGCTTTGGTAGCTGGCTGTTCACCCAGGTGACAAAAGTTACTCTTGTGACAGAAGCGACGGCCACGATTGCCACATCATTGTTTTTTGTCGGCCTGACAACTGGCCGTGTGCTGGCAAGTCTGGCACTCCGACGTTTGAACAACGGTCAGATTATGATACTGGCGACGATCATTTTGGGGTCAGGCGCAGTCTTGATGTTAAGTTTCCCGGCACGCGAAAGTGTGGCGCTGCTGAGTGCTTTCATCGTCGGGTTTGGCGCGGGGCCGCTGTTCCCGACAGGGCTGGCATTGTTCAACGAGAACCACCCGGAGTCGCGCAGTGCCGCGTCGGGTATCCTGATCGCGCTGGGCACTATGGGCGCGGTGGTATTTCCCTGGGTGCAGGGTCAAATCGGCGCAGGTCGTGATGGCGGGATCATCGTGACGCCGATTTTGGCACTGTTGATGCTGGGAATGGTGGTGCTATTACAACGCCAGACGAAACACACTAATGTGCTTGAAGCAGGTCAGTTTTAAGATTATTGCGCCAGCGTTCTACAGCATCCCGCTTTGCCTGATTTGCAATGCGGGTTTTGGCTCATATAGTCCGCATCAGGATTATCGAAAAGCGCATTAAAGGCTGCGTCCTTTGTGGCTTTGGCATCACTGGCGTTAATTGCTTGGATGGTCATCACATCAATCGTGTATTGAGCATCTGATACCGTACTGGACAGAAACGAGTTTGATGAACAACCCACTGATAATGTTAACATCCCCAACAGTACGACAGCCAACGCAAATCGCTTGAACATCACTTTACGCCTCAATCAACACCGTTTCAATACTGTACCGCTGAATGGCGCAAGCGGGATTGAAACGGTTTGGTTATCTGCATGTGTTTCGTCGGTGAACACATCCTGCCAGTTGCCCGGCACATTCAAAGTGATAATATTCTCTTGAGCCGAGTGATTGAGCAAAACCAGCACAGCTAGTTCCCCATCAGCTTGCCCACCTTCGGCATAATAGCCATATACATAGCGCCCATTTTGCCCATCGACGATCAATGTTTGGCGTGATCCGGCCAATGCCGCCGCGATCTCGTGCCGGATGGCGATCAACCGCTTGTAATAGGCCAGTAGATCGGCGTCGATAGCATCCCAGGTCATTGGCAAACGCGACTCTTCCAGAATGCCCAGGCCATTCTGCCGAATATCGCGCTGCTGACTCAGGCCGATCTCTGTACCGTAATAGATCGTTGGCGTGGCAGGCAGCGTGAATTGAAGCAGTGCTGCCAGTTTGAGCCGCCGTTTATCGCCCTGTGCTGCCCACAGGATGCGGTTCATGTCGTGATTATCCAGAAAGGTCGGCAGCACAAAATCATGACCGTTGAAGTAGGCGGTATGGCGGTGCAGCCAATCGTCGAACTGCTCAATCGACATCGTGTCATAGACGAACGTCTTGCGGATCGCCTGCAAAAAGTGAAAATCCAGCGCGCCTGTCATGCGCCCTTCGTAGCTTCGCAAGAGTTCGGGCGTCTCCACGATTTCGCCAACGGTGAACGCTTCGGGATTGACCGCTTTGATCGCCGCGTAAAAATCCGCCCAGAAGTCATGACTCGGCGCATAGGCATAATCGAGTCGGAAGCCATCCACGCCAAAATCACGCATCCAGTACACGGCGCTGTCGATCAGGTAGGCGCGTGCGTCGCTGTTCTCACTGTTGATCGACGGCAGCGATTTGACGCCAAAAAATGCTGTGTATTCGTCCGGCCAATGCGTGAAGGTGAAATAATCACGATACGGCGAATTGGGATCGGTCTGCGCCGATTTGAAAAATGGGTGTTCATTCGAGAGATGGCTCGGCACAAAATCGAGCAGGATACGTATTCCGCGAGCGTGTGCCGCCTCAACCAGCGCCTTGAGATCGGCTTTCGTGCCAAGACGCGGCTCAACGTCCATGTAATTCAGCACATCGTAGCCATGATGCGACGGCGACGGAAAGATCGGAGATAACCACAATATGCTTGCGCCCAACTCAGACAGATAATCAAGCCGTTCGGTGACGCCGCGAATCGTCCCGCCGTAAAAGCCAGCCAGATTAGAATGATCCGCGAACGGTTTGCCGCCATCAGTTGAGAAGCGATCTACAAAAACATGGTAGATCACGCCGTTTTTGACCCATTCCGGGATCGGGTAGCTGCTCAGCGAATGGGAAAACCGCTGACCACCCGCCGAGTGAACGATCTCACCCGAAAGTGTGACGCCCGCAACTCGATAACGCAGCATACCCTGTGTGGGCAGCATCGACGCCGGAATTGTCGCCTCGAAACGGCGCAGATAGCCCCACAGCAGCGTATCCCACACAGGTGGGTATTCCTTGAAGGCGCGCTCCGAGATTGTGGCCGCGCCGGAGGTCGGATCGCTGCCGTCCGTCGTGAAGTACAGTGTCACGTCGTCAATCGGCGTTTCCGGCCCGACGGTTACGGCAATTTGAGCCGTGCCGTCGCGCATCTCGAAGGCCGGGGCAGAGAGTCCGCGCCAGCCACCAATGACCGACTCCATGCGATCCGCATTGGTTGCCAGTGTCCCAAAGATGAAATCGCCAATGCCTGTTGCGTTGTCGGTCATAGTTTGATTTAGCCCTTCACTGCGCCCGCCGAGAGACCCGCGATAAACTGCGTTTGCAGAACCAGGAACAAGGCGATGATCGGCCCCGCGCCAATAAGCGCACCTGCGGCGAAGATGCCCCACTCTTTGGTGTAGTTCTTATCCAGAAAAGTGGTCAAACCAACTGCTAATGTGTATTGATCGACGCTTTTCAACAGAATGCGCGGCAGCAAAAAATCATTGAAGGTGCCGACGAATGCCAGCAAACCAATCACAGCCAGGATTGGGCGAATCAGGGGTAAAACGATGCGGAAGAAGACGGTTAGATGCGATGCCCCATCGACTTGCGCCGACTCATCCAATTCGCGCGGGATCGTATCGAAGTAACCCTTCATCAGCCAGGCGTTTGCGCCCAATGCCCCGCCACAATAGATCAGGATCAAGCCGCCGTGCGTGTTCAACCCAAGCCAGGGGACGATGTTACCAAGCTGTTGCAGCAGCAGATAAAAGGCGACCAGCGACAGGATGCTGGGGAACACCTGAATAACCAATGTTGCCAACAGTGTTGCACGGCGATACTTATAGCGAAAGCGCGAAAAGGCAAAGGCGGCAAACGTGGTCAGCGTGAGCGTGATAAAGGTGGTGATCGTTGACACCTTGATCGAATTCCAGAGCCAGGTGAAAATCGAAATTTGTGTCGAGTCGAACAATTTGGCGTAATTATCAAACGTGATATTGCGCGGGATCAAGGTCTGGCCGGAGAGTGAATTGGTGGGATCGAGCGACGCGCCGATGACGATCAATACCGGATACAATGCAAAAATAGTACCCAGGAACACCGCGATTAACCGGAATGCCCGCCAACCGAGACGATTGCCAATCACCGGTCCGGTTGCCTGGACTCGCGTGTTCTTTGCAGCCGTTACAGTAGCCATTAGCCGTTAACCTCCTCAAGCTGACGAGTGAACCGAAAATTGACGAAAGTGAGCGTACCCACGATCAAAAAGATAAAGATGCTGATCGCAGCGGCGAAACCATAATCGGCACCACGCGCGCCTGAAAACGCGAGTCGGTAAGTATACGAGATCAAAATATCGGTGTGTCCGGCCACTGTTCCGGCGGAGATCGGGGGGCCGCCAGCGTTCACGATTTCAATCAGCGTGAAATTGTTGAAGTTATAGGCGAAACTCGCTACCAGCAAGGGGCCAACCGCCACCAACAGCATGGGCAGCAAAACGAATTGGAAACGCTGCCGACTGCTTGCGCCGTCGATCATGGCCGCTTCAAACATATCCTGTGGGATGCTTTGCAACGCGCCCAGACAGATGAGCATCATGTAGGGGAAGCCCAAATATAAATTGATGAACAAAATGGCGAACTTGGCTAAACCCGGGTCCGCCCACCAATTTGGCGAAACACCCGTCAAACTAAGTAGCAGATTATTGATCGGCCCGTAGTTCGGGTTGAGCAACCCTTTCCAAACGACAGCCGTTAGATAGCCGGGCACCGCATAAGGGATGATCAAAAATGAACGCCACAGTGGACGCAATGGCAAATCCTTGTCATTTAGGATCATCGCAAAGCCAAGCCCCAGCGCGAAGGTAGAAAGCACGCTTCCACCTGAAAAGAGCAGCGTCCAGCCAAAAACCCGCCAAAACGGATCGCGCACATTCTGATCGGCGACAACGCGCAGCAGGTTATCCAACCCGATAAACGCCGCAAAACCGGGATTGAGTATCTCTTTGGTATCACCTTCACCGAGCGTAAAGGTGCCGCGTTCGTTGCGATAAACTTTTCCGCTTTCGTTGTCGGTCATGGTGTCTTTGACCGGATCATAGGTGTGGCGGCGAAGCTGTGCTTTGGCCTCGAAGGTTTGCGTCAACAATTGAATGCGCGTCAATCGAATCTGGTTAGGTGGGTCAGGTATCGTCACATTTTGGAGCTGCTGCGCGACGGTCTGCACGCCAATGCGTGCGTAATCGCCCAATGCTTTCGGAATACCTTTGGCATCCCGTTCCCCAACACTAGCGTCATCCGCCGCTATCACCTTGAGTGCCGCATCATCAGGCGAACCAATATAGGTTTTGCCGTCGGGTGCTGTTAACCAAAAGCGAAACTTGCCCGCTGGCGACTGATAAACCGTTGCCTGATAGGTCGTTGCGTTGGCGGGCGAATAATAGTCGCCTTCAAACTGGGCGATGACCTGCTCTTTATTCAACATGTGCCCATCGCCATAGTTGAAAAAAGCGGTGACTAAAGAATAGCCAATCGGATATACAACCAGCAGCACCATGCCGGCCAGGGCAGGCGAAATCCAACGCCAGGGGTAAAGGCGGTCATCCAGGAAAACAATATTCACAAAAATCGTAAAACCGCCGATCAGAAACCCCAGCACCGGGCTAACGCGCGTTCCCAGTACCAGCGTAAGTTGCACAGCAAAAATATCAAGAATTGCCAGGAAGCCGATACGGATAAGTAGTAATCTTAAAGAAGGGGGCGCAGAAAGCATAACGACCTCGGTTCGTATTTGATTTTCGATTCTGCCGAACGCCTTTCGCAACGAACGGCGGTTGTAAAACTGCGGGGGCACAGCAGCGTGCCCCCGCAATGGAACAGGTTTTACTTGGCGATCTCGTCACGGATGCTCTTGGCCGCATCCTTCATGATTTGCGCCGGATCACCCTTCTGTTGGTAGATCAGGTTGATCGCGTTACCAAACGCATTCCAGACCGAATTCATCGCCGGAATGGAGGGCATTGGAATACCATCGGCAGCAGAGGCGCTGAACTGCAACAGATCAGGATCCTTGATCTTGGCGCGGAGCGGCAGCCAGGCGGTATTCGCGGGAACCGCATCGTACAGCAACTGCATACCTTCGTCCGTCGCCACGTAGTCGAGCAGGAACGCTTGCGCCAACAGCAGGTTCTTGCTGAACTTGTTGATCACAAAACCATTGGCACCGACGAATGGATGAGCAGCGCCATCTTCCGACGGAATCTTGGCGATACCGTAGTTCACACCGCTCTTACGAACGTCGGCCAGGTTCCACGGCCCGCTGATGAACATCGCCAGCTTGCCTTTTGTGAACAGGTCTTTGCCATCGACGCCTTCTTTGAGGACGCCTGCCTTCACCAGTGCGGCCAACTCATTGGCAGCCTTGATCGCGCCGTCGCTGTCGAGACCCACATCGGAAGGATTATATGCGCCGGCCTTATCCAGACCAAACACATAGCCGCCAAAGCCGCTGATGATCGGGAAGTGGTGATACGGGTCTTGCGGGATAGCGATACCCAGATCGACCTTCTTATCGGCCACCAGTTTCTTGGCGATGTCGATGGCTTCTTTCCAGGTAGCGGGTGGCGTGGGGATCAAATCTTTGTTGTAGTACAGGGCGATGGCTTCTGTCGAGTACGGCAAACCGTACTGCTTGCCGCCGTAGCTGAATGCCTTGACGCCTACAGGGTCAAGTGACTTGGTCTTGTCGCCCAGATCAATTTCGGCCACGAGACCATTGCTCACATACTGACCCAGCCAGTCGTGGGCGGCCAGCGCCACATCCGGGCCTTCACCGACGGGCGACGCCAACACGAAGTTGTTTCGCACATCGCCGAAGCCGAACTGCTGGACGCGAACCGGGACGTTGTACTTCTTGGTGAAGTCAGCGCCCAGCTTTTCGACCATCGCCGTTCGATCTTTATCGACCCAGACGACCAATGAGCCTTCGGTTGATTTGACGTAAGTCGGCGCGGGAGTAGCGGTGGGTGCTTGTGTAGCGGCGGCAGTCGCTTGTGCGGCCAGGGTGTGCGTGCCAGCCATGCTTTGCAGCGCGAACAGCGCCACAAACACAACGGCCAGCGCCATCAGGGAGAGACGTTTGCTATTCATGGAAAAAACTCCTCTAAAACGAACAAAAACGAGAAACTGACTTAACGTTAGGCAAGAGTCAACGACACGGACTACGGCTGAGACATCACCCCCTTACCGTTTCTAACTACTTCCAAAGTTTCAGGATTTTTTAGATAAGTACGCAGTCGTTCGTACACTTGCGCCAGAAGTTCCTGGAGTTGTTCATGTTCACCGTCCGGCACTTCCACAAAACGCCCGGCGATGGATTGCAACAAAGCGGCTTCGGCCTGATCATGGATGCGTTTACCCTCTGCGGTCAGTTTAACCAGCGTAAACCGCCGATCTGCACTTGGCACTTTTTCGATCAACCCCGCACTGTCCAGGCGGCGCACGATACCCGTCACGTTACTTTTGTCACATAGCAGCAGTTGCGCCAGTTCGGTGAGGCCGGCTTGCCCTTTGCGATCTAACCAGTTGAGCAGGTGATACTGCCGAACCGTCAGCGAGAAACGGCTGAATAGCTGACGATCAATATCATCGCCCAGCAGGAATACTTCATTGATCAGTCGATACGTCTTCAAAGCCAAAATTTATGCACTCAAAAAAGAAAAGTGGTCAGGCCTTCACGCTAACTCCAAATATTTAAGAGAAGTCTAGCGTTTTGCCGGGTCAACTGCCAAATAGTTGATACATCAACCATTATAGAGCGATCTATTTTGGAATGTCAATAGGTTGCGCCATTCAACATTTTGAGATTGTTAGAAATATTTCATAATTTCTTCACACGCTTTGCGCGATAGCGTTATATTATTGAGCCAGGTTGAGAGGCGAATTGATCTGTGGACTCTGTGAATACCAAATTCGATTATCCCGTGCTGGGCACGCTCTGTGATGAACCCAGTTGCCTGACCTGTAGTTTTAGCATTGCCCGCCAATGGGGCAAGGCCGAACGCATTGATCCCTATCCGACATATGAAGAAGCGGCCAACGACGTAAAACTTGGCAAGATCGATGCCTGTCTGGTGGCGGGCGCTTACCCGAAACTGGGCTTTCTGATCTTCGATGAAGACCTGATGGTTAAGGAAACCTTCGTGATGCGGATTCCGTCATTGGTATTGGTTGGGATCGAGCCGAAAAAACCAGCCCACGTAAAGACGCTCTTTCATCACCCAGCCACTGTGCCGCTGCTGCCCGAAACAGGCGTCGACTACGATGAACATGAATTTGTGACCAGCAACTCCAAAGCCTGCACGACACTCCTGGCGCGACCCGATCAGGCGATTGCGATTACGAACCGTCTGTGCGCCCATCATTTTGGGTTGCACATCTATAATGTGCTGCGTCCCGGTACGATGATGCCCTGGCTGGTCTTCACCCAGCCGGATGAAGCCGCCAAACGTGCTACGACTGAGATCGCGGCGATGCAAGTGGCGTGATAAGCCCTCACCCCAACCCCTCTCCCGAAGGCGAGGGGCTAGATACTCGGAAGGGATGAAAATTATGAACAACGAACAGGATTGCGTAGTAGTTAGTTCAGCGGGACCAGTGGTTCACTCGGATCGCGGCTTCTTGATGCGACCATCGGGCGTTACCGATAAGAGCGCCGGAACGGTTGGCCTGAGTATGCACTACGGCACATTGCCGCCCGCTACGAAGATCACGCCGCACTATCACCCCTACGAGTCGATTGCCTTCACGGTGAGCGGCAGCAATCGTGTGTACTTCGGCCCGAAGCTCGAAAAGTTCATCGATCTGCATCCCGGCGACTTCATCTACATTCCGGCGAACGCGCTGCACAGCCCAGAGAATCTCTCGGAGGATGTGCCTTCCGAGTACATCCTGTCACGCGCCGCGCCAGAT
>JBBSEU010000003.1:0-66993 GCA_038239365.1 Aggregatilineales bacterium | reverse complement strand
GGTAAGCCGCTCGAATGGGTGAGCAGGTGTTCAAAAGTGATCGTTCCGGCATCGAAAAGCGCATCAGTTGGCGGCACCACTTCGATCTGTTCACCGAGGTTAAGTGGATGCGGATAAGGACGAATCGGACGTTCACCATTAAAGGCAGGCAGCACTTTACTAACGGGTGTATCGAACTTTACGACACCTGCATCGACTAAGCGCAAAAAGGCCGTCGTCGTGAATAACTTAGTCAGTGATGCCAGATCGAACAAGGTATCGGCGTGTGCCTTTTCGCCCTGATCGAGTCGGCCTTCGGGATCGAGTCGTCCGACTGATGCACTGTAGATCGCTTCATCGCGCCGCCGAATCTGCACCGAGACTGCCGTATAGACCGTGCCGAGGCTTTCCTGTAAGAGACGGTCAACTAACCCGAAGTTCAACTAGCCACCTTCGTATTCCGCAAAGAGCCGATCCATCCGAACCAGACTGTCGCTCAACCCGCCGGGGCGATTTCGTGCCAGCCACAGGCGCGTAAATTCATCACGCAGGGGGTGCAACTCGGCAGCCATCGCGGGTTTTGTAATCGTTGTATCACCAGCGACCATCAACAACCGTTTGCACCCGTGCAGCCACAAGGCAATCGCCAGCTTGTACTCCGGCACGATCAGCGGATCAGTCAGGCGCGCCTCACCCAATTTTTGCGCTAGTCGTTCCATTTCGATCATGGCCGCGCGTACCTTTTCGGGATTGATCGGCGCGCTGAGCCATTTTTGTTCGAGAATTTGATCGAGCGGAAAGTACAGCGCGCGAACCATAATCCCGCCATTGTACTGCTTCTGATCGTCCAGCACGCGGTACACGTTGCCCAGATCGTAGGCCAGTTGCCCCATCACGCCTGTTGAGTCCTCGAAGGCGAACAAATTCAGCGCGGTTGGAATATCCATATCGAGATTCGGCTGCACCGCCCACGAGAGCGCCGCGCCATAAGCGAAGCCCAGGTAACTGACCAGGAGTGCTTGCCAGTGCCCGTAATCGCCCCAATCGGTGTTCAGATAGCCGATTGCGCCGTGCTTCTGACCGTTGACCGCCGCGTTTCGCAAGTTAGCAATCGCATTCTCAGTGCGCCCGACCAACGTCAGCCAGGAGGATGTCCCCGGACACACGTAAAATGGCACGCCCGCCGCCGCAAATTTTTCGCCATCGCTATCGAATGGATCGTTGGCGTCGTAACCCCATTCCATGGCGATCACACCTTTTGGCAGTTCGGGTACAAGTTCGGGATGCTGCATGATAATGTCGCCCCAGAACTGCATCGTCCGGCCATGTTTGGCGACTTGCGCGGCGATCTGCTTCAAATAATCGACATAGACGCGCCCTTTGCCCTGTTCTTCAACGAGTGCCTTGCTGCGTCCCTTGCCCAGATCGAACGTCTCATCGCAGCCAACATTGAAATACTGACTGGTGAAGTTGGGCAGCAGTTCATCATACAGCTTGCCCATAAATGCCACGCTTTCCGGGGTGGCGGTCACACTGAATGGGCGTTGACTTATGAAAATCGGCCAGTCGAGTCCCTCTGGTATTTCGGCTAGGTGGCGGTATTCCTCGTGCATCAGCCAGCGGTGCATATGCCCAAAACTGTTCTGGTTCGGCACCAGATCGACGAAGCGTTCCCGGCAAAATTGATCGAGTTCTCGAATTTCTGCCCCGGTCAGCGGTGAGGCATTTTTCCAGACGGTTTCATGATCCTGATAGGCGAAGGTGTGTTCCATGTAGAGCTGCACTTCGTTGATCTTCCAACCCGCCAGCCGATCAATCAACGCTTTGAGCGTATCCAGCGTCGGCACTTTGTCGCGGCTAATATCGAGCATCACACCGCGCCGCGCAAAATCCGGCCAATCTTTGATCCATAATGCCGCAAGGTCTTTTCCGGCGCGTGCGTAATCTAATTGAATAGCCTGAGTTAGGGTACAAACGCCATTCCACAAACCAGAAAGATCGTGAGCCGCCAATAAGATAATGCCATCTTGAAAATCTTTGTTACGCGCATTGTATATCTCGATCTCAAGTTCATAAGCACCGCTGCCATGTTCCAACGGCTTGATCTCGAACTGCACGCCGATATTTTCATGGCCTTGATCGGGTTGATGCTCCGCGATTTCCCACTGAATGCCAAGTTTCGCCAACGCGCTTTGCAACCGTTGCGCGGTAAATCGCTGTTCAGGACTGGTGATGGCGATCACTTTGCCGCTGAGCAGTTCGTAGCCGCCGTAAATATTGATTACCAGCGATTGTGGGTAGGGTAGTAAATGATTGAACGGTGGATAGACCTGACCGGGGCTATCCAGATCGCCCAACAGATCACTATAATCAAAAGACATGGGTTGTCACCTTTGAATTGAGTTTGGATAGCATTTTTGGGCATGATTGTAGTTGATCGCGCCGGTCTCGGACAGTGGTCAGGGTTTGCAGTCTATCCAGCCAAGTTGATCGATGCGCTTCTGGGGTGCATCCCAACGGTGAATGATCTGACCTTGCTCATTGACAACTTCTGCAAATTCATTTTGCCGAAAATTGAGCGCAACATACTGACTATCGGGAGTCCATTCGGCTGTCCAATCCGGTGGTTCAAGATTGTGTTCAAGAAACTTCATAGGGCGGTTGTCAGTCCATGCCATAGCGATGCTGTGGCGAGCGCCGATGCCCGCTCTGTTTGGTTCGTCAAGCTCTAATAAAGCATAGCGTTCATCCGGTGAAATAAAAGTGTTGCCATTACCAAACATCAGGTCAAAATCAACATTTACATCGTAAAATATGAGGTGGTGTTCCATCCAGTCGTACACAGCGAAATTTGCTGCGCCGTTTACCTGCCACCAAATCTGTAGTTGCTTTGAGTCATATTTCAAGTAAGCAGCGTTACGGACAAATGGTGCTTGTATCAAGTTTTTCAAAATGGGCTGCACATCCGAACCGCTGCTATTGGTAGCCGCAAGTTCGTATTTGTCGCCACGCTTGAAACTAACTACAAGGCCATTGCTATTGGGTAGCCAAAACGTCCCCGGAATTTCAGTCAGATGATCGATCACGTGAATCAATGACTGTTCAGGTGAAAGGAGTACGTCCAGGTTAAAGGTATTGGCGGTTTTGCGTAGGATTAGCAGCTTTTGATCGTTGACTGATGGTTGTACAGCAAAAACATCTTCCGTAATGAGTGTTTTGTAGCGCCGATTCTGCGGATAATAAGCAATTAGCGCATTTGTATCAGCTTGAATGTAAATAAGGGCACAGCCATCGGGTGACCACCAGGATAGTGCTGTATCAGTGGTTTCATCAATCAAAAAGCCTGTCAATGGTTCTGGTGTAAGCAAATCATATAAGATAATCTGTGAACGTAAGCCTGCCGCTCTCGTAAAGATATACCGTGAATCAGGCGACCATCCCAGGAACGGTACATGTCCGTTCATGCTGGGTGATAGTATATGTTGTTCTACTCCTGTGTCGAAGTCATAGACGGCAAAATGTGCAGGATTTCCCCATATATAAGCCAAGCGATGACCGTTTCGAGACCAAATTAATTCGTTGATGCCATTGGGATCAGTGGAATGCGGTAGATCATGCCTTTCCCATAAGTTATCAACCCGAAGCATTATGACGTTTTGACGCAGATTACGAGTGGCAATGAACAGATCATCAGAAGACCACATAAGCCAGCCGACATCATTACCATTTAGGGGCACAATTTGACTGTTTAGCCCCTCTTTGTCCGCGATCAAGAGCGCCGCATTTAGTGGGCTACCAGTAGCTAGTTGAATTCCGAGTGCCAGTCGCTTCCCGCTATTTGACCAGACAGGAGCGGTGCTGACGCCAATAATATTGGATGGCAGCATGACCGTTTGCCCATTCGTAGATTTCACAAAAAGCTGCTGCCGCCATAACCCACTCTGCTTGATGTACTGCCTGAATAGCGTATGATTGCTATCCGGCGAAATGCCCAGTTGCTGTGGCAATATCCGGGTTACATTGAGCCGCAACTGATTGCCCGTGACGGCATCATACAACGTAGAAATATTGTCATTATCATTCAACAACAAACAGCGTGTGACATCCCCCGCCGTTGCAATGCCGACCCCACGCGCAAATACGATCAAGATCGCGGAAACCAGCATCAAACCCACTGGCAGAAACCAGAAAAGCAACGGGCGTTTACGGGCGTTTTTGTGATTGGTCATAAATGCTCACTCTATAAATTACCGGCGCATTTTAATTGCTAATCGGCTCAAAAAGCGATAGAATATCCGTTCTTATCGGTTCGCCACCGTAAAGCGGATATTTGACATATGCGTACTCTGACTCCGACACTTGCCCGCCGTCTTGCCATTGCCCGCCAACACTTGAGCAACCCACAGCCACCACCCGAAAAAATGCTCGATGTGATCCGCGATCTGGGCTGTTTGCAGCTTGACCCCACCAGTGCCGTCGCGCGCAGCCATTTGCTCGTCTTGTGGAGTCGGCTTGGTAACTATGATCCGGTACAGCTTGACACACTGCTCTGGAAGGATCGGCAGTTGTTCGAGTATTGGGCACATTGCGCCGCGATTGTTATGACCGAAGATTACCCAATTCATTCACTGCGAATGCGAACCTTTTTGAAAGGTGAATTAGGCTGGATGAAGCGCAGCCAGGAGTGGGTGCAAACGAACCAGACGTTATATCAGCATGTGATCGACTCGCTCCGTGAGAAGGGGCCGCTTGGTTCGCGTGATTTTGAAGATCAATCAGTGGCCGATTGGTATTCGAGTGGGTGGACAGGTGGCCGCAACGTGAGCCGACTTCTGGATTTTTTGTGGGGGCGCGGTGAGATCATGGTAGCTGCGCGCAAAGGCGGTCAAAAGCAGTGGGATTTGAGCGAACGGGTTCTGCCCGATTGGGTAGCACGCGATCCGCTTCCCGAAGGTGAAGTCGTGCGGCGTGCCGCTCAAAAGTCATTGCGGGCATTGGGAGTCGGGCGCGCTAAACACATCAAGGATCATTTTACGCGAGGCTACTATCCCGGTTTGGCCGATGCGCTGCGCGATCTTGAACACGACGGGCTGATCGAGCGTGTGCAGATCGTTGAAAACGGAGAGGCATGGCCGGATCGCTGGTACATTCATGCCGAAGATGTGCCGCTGCTAGGCCAATTGGAACGTGGCGAATGGCACCCCCGCACGACGCTGCTTTCGCCTTTTGATAACCTGCTGTGTGATCGCGTTCGCACGCAAAAGCTGTTCAACTTCGATTTCAAGATCGAAATTTACGTGCCCAAAGATAAGCGCAAATATGGCTACTTTGTCATGCCAATCTTGCACGGCGACAAATTGATCGGGCGCATCGATCCGTTGATGAATCGCTCTCAAAAGTTGCTGACGATCAATGCCGTCTATGCTGAACCCGACGCGCCAATGGATGATCAAACAGCACGTGCGATTGGTGAGTCGATTGCCAGTTTGGGTACGTTTGTAGGGGCAAAACAAATCGTTTTTGGTGATCGAATCCCTGATGGATGGCGGCGTGATTTGAGCGCGACCATGTAACCAGCACACCGTAATAGATGGCGTTGGGGCACACCTTTCGCTTAACTGATCTATAGAGCCGGTTGCAAGTTGCCGTTCGACAGTTTGCAGAAGGTGATTTAGCGGTAATCGAAAAGAGGAAACGATCATGACGAGAAGTGTTGTTGCGCTATTTGACTCAGTAACCGATGCGGATCGCGCCGTCACTGATTTGGTGCAGGCCGGAATCACACGCGATCACATTAGCGTGGTTGCCAACAATTCCACTGGAGCGGTTAACACATCGACATCGACGACCACAACTACCGATACGGATCATGCGGGTCCAGTCGGCGGCAGCCTGTTCGGGGCATTAGTCGGCGCAGTCGTTGGTTTGGGCGCAATACTGATTCCCGGTATTGGCCCGGTTATTGCAGCAGGGCCACTGATCGGTGCAGCGGGTGCGATTGCGGGCGCAGTGATCGGTGGAACGACGGGCGGGATCACGGGCGGGTTGCTTGGCCTGGGTGTTCCGCAGGAAGAAATCCATTATTACGCCGAAGGTGTCCGTCGCGGCGGCACATTGGTCACGGCCAACGTTGATGAAGGTATGGCTACTACCGCAGAGAATATTTTCGAGCGGTATAACCCGGTGGATATTCAGGGACGGGCGTCGGCTTGGCAAAAAAGCGGCTGGAAAGGCTTCGACGAGAATGCTCAGCCTTACACCCAGGAAGAAATCAATCGTGATCGTGAAGCCTATCTGAATCCAACGAACACCACCACGACTACAAGTGGTACGACTGATACGACTACCAGCACGACCCGCCGCGCCCGCACCTATGATCGTTCGGCGCACGTCTAATTTGTAGTTCTCACTGAGTCTGGTATCAAACTACCGGACTGCGCCTCGGCAGCCGTTGCACCTTCCGCAACGGCTGCCGATTTTTCGATGATGCCCCCACCCAGACAGATTTCACCATTATAGAAAATAGCGCCCTGTCCGGGCGTAATATCACGCAGCGCCGCATCGAATTTCACTGTGGCGCGATTATCTGGCAGCGGCGTTACCCATGCCCTGGCCGGACGCGCTTTATAGCGAATTTTGACCTCTGCGCGGAAAGGTTCAAGCGGCGCAGCTCCGCTAATCCAGTTAACGCGATGTGCCGTCAACGTATCGCGGCCAAGATCAGCCTGTGTACCAACGATCAGAGTGTTACGGCGTGCATCAGTAGCGATGACGTACAGCGGCTCTGACCACGCCAGATTGATCCCTTTGCGCTGCCCAATCGTGTAATTGGGTAAACCAGTGTGTTCGCCGATCACTTTGCCACCGCGCAGCATAATCGGGCCGGGTTGCGACGCATTCGGCGCGTGCTGTGCCAGAAAGCGCCGATAGTCATTATCGGCCAGGAAGCACAAATCCTGACTATCGTGTTTGGATGCGACGGGCAAGCCAAACTTCGCGGCCAACTTTCGAACGTCGGGTTTGCTGTACTCGCCCACCGGAAACAAAACATGCGAAAGCTGCGGTTGACCCATCACGCTCAGCACGTAGCTTTGATCTTTGGCATCGTCTAACCCCTTGAGCAGTTGGAAATCACCGGCTGGCGACTGCCGAATCCGCGCATAATGACCCGTTGCCAGATAGTCCGCGTCCAGTGCCAGCGCATTATTGAGCAGCCATTCGAAGCGGATGTGGCGGTTGCATTCAAGGCAGGGATTAGGTGTTACGCCGTCGCTGTATTGATCGATGAAAAAACGAACAATACTCCCGCGAAACACTTCTCGCGTATCCAGTACATAAAATGGGATGCCAAGCTGATCGGCTACGGTACGCGCATCGGACATTTGCTCCGGCGTGCAGCACCGATTCGCCCCGGATGCACCGCCATCTTCTGACCAGAGGCGCATCATCATTCCGATCACGTCGTAGCCCTGCTCCACGCACAATGCCGCCGCGACGGAACTATCAACGCCGCCGCTCATTGCCACAACGACTCGTTTTGCCATCAATTCACCACAATAAACCGCTTAGAGTACCTATAAAAAGCATTATAGCCCTGCCAGTTGGGCAGAGCTATCCCCAGTTTGATCGGTTGTACGCGCCTGATCTTACGGTTTTACCAGGTGGCAGTGGCGCGCTTATTTTGAATGCGTTTAATCACGTCTTTTTTGGGCGGCAATAGTTCAGGATTTTCAACATAAATCCAGGCACGCGCCGTTTTTGGATCATCAGTCAAATAGACCCACATATTCGTGTTCGTCGAGTCTTCTGTGATGAAGACCTGCTGATCGGCACGCAGTTTACTATCTGTTACATAAACAACCAGACGCGCTCTTTGGGGATCATCCGTCACGTAGACCCACGTTGGTGTGTCGGCCATGTGAAAGACCCTTATTAATTTACCTTCTTGATATATTATGGCGAAAGGCGTGCCAGCGTGAGGCTACTTCGGTACTGTAGATATAGGATAGATGTACTATGCTGATGATAAATGCCGCCTGTCAAGCCTCACGGTGATTCTCATGTAAGGCAGCCTCACGTGTGTTGGTGTGGCTGCTCACGTCCAGTGTTACGTCGGCGGTGAGCGGCAGGGCAAAAGTTACCTCGGTGCCCGCCGTCGGTTCGCTGCTGACGCCAAGCGTGCCGCCGTGCG
Source organism: Aggregatilineales bacterium (assembly GCA_038239365.1). Taxonomy (GTDB): domain Bacteria; phylum Chloroflexota; class Anaerolineae; order Aggregatilineales; family UBA2796; genus JBBRMW01. Next base: position 58,823 of record JBBSEU010000003.1, on the reverse strand, counting down.
CTTCGATCACACGCTGGGCGATGAATAAACCTTGTCCCGTACCCGGTGTGCTGAGTGGACGCCCCGCTGAATCGGTAGGTTTGCCGCGATAGAAGCGCGTGAAAATGTGCGGCATATCGTCCTGCGAAATGCCAACACCTGTATCGCGGATCGAAAACTGTGCGTTGCTCTCATCCTCATCGGCGCACAACATGAGGGTCACATGACCGCCTGCTGGCGTGTACTTGATAGCGTTATCAATCAGGTTGCCGATTCCCCAGCGCAAGCGTCGCTCATCGCCCAGGACGTGCAAGCCACGCCGCAAGATCATCAAATGCAGTTCAAGGGCGCTGGATTGAGCGACAGGCTGCCATTCACGCGCCAGATTCCAAAGGAGCGGCTCGACTGGCAAGGCGCGCTGACCGGCTTTGACGCGGTTGGAATCGGTGGTGGCAAGGTCACGAATTTCGCCTATCATGCGCTGCAAGGCAATCGCGTTACGGTTTACCTCACGGATGAACGATTTAAGCGCGTCTTCGGTGCTTCCGGCGGGCATTTTCTGTTCAAGCGGGCTGCGAACATCGCGTGCCAAATCCATCAGCATGGCTTCGCGTTCCTGTTCACGGCGTACATCTTCGGTGATGTCGCGCAAGACAATTACGGTGCCAATGCGTCGCTTTTCTGTGATGGACAGCACTGCAGCCGCCTGCGCGTGCAGCATTTTGCCGTCCATCGGTACGCGCTGCGGATCGCCAAGCGTGTAGATGCCGGGCGCAAGTGCCGCACCCAACGTGTCGGTGACAATCGCGGTTAGTTCGTTGAGCGGGCTGCTGCGAAAAGCGCGCTGGCTGCCTAATAAACTCAGAGCAGGCGGATTCATCAGGATCACGCGGCCATCCAAGTCCTGAACGATCACGCCATCGGGAATCGATTCAAGTACCGCGCCGAGTCGGGTGGTTTCGCGGCGCTGCTGACGCAAGGAAAGTTCCAGGCTGTCCTGCTGTTTTTGCACACGGCGCGCGTAAAGATCGAGCGTGTGACCGAGTTCGCCGATCTCGTCGGTGGCTTTCATTTCGGTGCGGGCAAAGCGATTGCCAGATGCCAGCGCACGTGCAACCGCGTTCACGTTGGCAAGGCGGCGCAGACCCAGAGTCATCAAGCCAAAGGCCGAAAGTGTGACAATGCCCGCTATGGCACTGAGGCTGAGGCTGAGTAAATTGCGGCTGGATTCTGAGGCGACCAATAAACCGTTTGGCTCAAAAACGGCGGTGACACCAATCGGCGTGGACTCGACAATGAACGGCACATAGGCGGCATAATAGCTGCCAGAAGCTAAACCCAAACTCAAGAGTGGGACTTGATCGGCGGTGTAGAGTGCCTGTTTGAGTGTCACGGCAGATACGTTTAACGAGTCGTTTGTCTCGTGAGCGAAGGTACTGTAGAGCAGTTCACCGTTTGGGCCGTAAAACGCCAGATTGGTGATGTTGCTGCCGCGCATCGCTGCCGCCACATTTTCGAGCAGCATTCCCGAAACGGCGACACCAACAATCGTTTCGCCTTTCTTGATTGGGCTGGCTGTCATCAGTACATAGCCGCGATCCGTGTGGGCGATGCCCGACATAAAATGCAATCTGCCGCCTAACACGTCGGTTACGAAGGGCAAGGCTTTGAGCGCCGCTCCCTGTGTCGCACCGTAGCCGGACGCAGTGCGCTGCAAACCAATCAGTTCGCGTGCGTCGGAAGTGCCGATGATCAGGTAATCGAATTTGGCGGCAACGGCTAAGGGCTGAACCAGCGATTGCAGTTTCGGGTTGTTGGCGGTGAGAATGGCTTCGGGAACGCCTTCGGTATAGGCCACACGAGTCAGTTCGCGGCGCTGCGAATCGCCAAAAGCGACGGCGCGTTCATCAACGGCGCGCGTGCTGAGCAGTAAGCGATCCATCTGGGTTTGACGCAGGCCGCGCGTGATCGCATCGCTGACGGCGTAAGTGGCGAACATGGCGAACACCAACACAATCAGCAGCAGCGGCAAAGCCATTCGCCAGCGCAATGAACGGAAATTGCGCGCCCGCGCGAACTGATTGAGGACATTTGGTCTGACGTTGGCGTACCGTTGATTGCTGCTCACGACGACTCCGGCGATGGCTATTTGTAGTGCTGTTACACCTGCTTAGCAGGTGATGCAGGTGTAGTAGACCTGCTAGCAAACCACAATAAAACTGTGTTCAGACCTCAGTCAAAAGCGTGATTTGGCTGGCTAAAGTTTATATCAAACTTTAGTTGAGCGGTATCACAAACTGATGCGCTTTTATGATAGTGAAGTGTACAGAACAAGGCGTGACGGCAAGGCAACGGTCAGACTATGGCTTGCCTATGGTGACGGTATGGTGATGCGCCCCAGGTATATGAGGCCATCTTTGGCGTGAGGCGTATCGGCGTAAACGGGTAGGCGCTGCATATCGGGGTAGCTGTACCAACCTGTGTAGAGTTCGTAGTTGCCGGGGGGCAGCCCTTTGGTTGGTAAGCTGATCGACTCTGCCCAATCCTGATTGGCTGACCAGCGCGTGGTTGGGTATATGCCGCCGCCCGGCTGATTATCGTACTGGGCAACAAGTTTGCCGTCTTTATCGAGCAGGTGTACGAAGATGTGGTAGTCGCCGGGGAGCTTTTGATCGGCGTGCCAAGTGGTGTTTACCCGATATTGATCAAATTGGGCGCCCATAAGTGAGAGTGTATTGCCAAGCTGGATCGGTTTGTCGAGGGGTTTTTGCTCTGCCAATTGCAAAGCGACGTAACTTGGGCCGCTAGTGCGTGCCGTATGAAAACCATGTGTCAATTTAATCCAAATGCGGTCTCCTTCTTCGCCCAACGCGCTGACACGCTTTCCGTCTATATCCAATGCGTGTGCGAAATCGTGGCAATCACTGCCAGTGAGAAGCGTACATGGAAATTGAAGTCCAAGATAACTGTCCTGTGATGTAAATAAATAATCTAAGTCGGATTTGCGTATTTGAAGGACATATGGCCGATTAAGATTGTGCTGATATTCTGGCTTGAATACCGCAATCTGCTCATCCTGATAAATAGCCGACCCTAAGTCACCTAACCGTTTGCCATCATATCGGCCTGTAAAATAGGCTTTATGTAGTACCACTATATCCACGCTATTCTCATCAAGAGCAAAACCAGCATAATCCCAGTCATTGATTAGTTGAGATGTAGCGGCAGCTTCTAACACGTTCAGCTTGGCCGGATCAACAGGTGTTTTGCGCGTGACGTGACCCGCGATCAAGGGTTTTTGGTGGGCAGTTTGGTAGTACAGGGCTTCTTTGGCAACAAGTGGATTATCCCAGGGAATATCGAACACAGCGCGAATATCAGTGCGTTGGGCAAGTTCGTAGAAGATCGGCGGGATGGTGGCGGGTGTGGTTAAGGCCGGGAAAAAGAGTTGATATTCGCCTAAAATGACAAGCATGAGTGTAGCGGTCAGAGCGAGTCGAATGTGTTGGCGCGTGAGGCGTGAGAGCAGATGGCGAAGGCCGTAAGCGGCAAGCACCGCTAAGGCGAGTCCGGTGACGATGTTGAAACGTCCGGGTGTGCGAGTCGCGTTGAAAATGGGCAGGCTTTGGAAGATTGCCCAGGGCAGAACGATATAGCTCTGGTATTGGTCGCCGAGTGTGTAGACAGCGGGCGCATCGAGCCATTTGAGCAGCGGCCCGAGCGAAAAGAGCATCGAGCCGAGGGCGGTGAATAGGAATAAGCCAGCCCTCACCCCCAGCCCCTCTCCCGAAGGAGAGGGGAGTCCAGCAGACGACTCTGACCGATCCAAGTCCACTTTAGCGGACTTTGTTCGTTGAGCCTGATGTTTTAATGTCAGGTGACCGATTGCGATAGCGGCAAATATTAGTGCGATGATGCCCAAGTAGGCGCTGCCTTCGGCGCTGTTGACGCCGAGAATGGTACGGGTGTAGGCCGGGGCAAGATGCGCGCCCCAGGGTGTGAATGGCGATGGCGAAACAAAACCTAAAGGATCGGTGCTGTAGCCGACCCAACCTATCTCTTGCAGATCGGCGGGACGTTCTGAGCCGGATAGCTGGGTGAACAGTGGGATATAGAACGGGATGAGAAGTAGCGCAGCACCGATAAATAGAAGGGCAAGGCTACGGATGATGAGGCGGCGGAATAGCGCACGACGGTTGAATAACGTGTAGTAAAGTAGAAAAAAGAAGGTGATCGGAAACAGCGTATAGACAATCTGCCCGACGCTGCCCAGTGCCGTGAGCGCGAAGGATAATGCGCCGATGATGAGGGTTCGGCGGGTGGTGTGAGTGTTTAGAATTTGCCATAGGCAGAGTGCGTAAATCGGCAAGCCGTAGAGCGCAAGGACATTGCTATGCCCGGCGCTGAGGTGGCCTTGAAGCGTCGGAAAGGCCATGAAGATCAGGCCACCGAGGAGTGCGGGGAGGTTTGTCTCACCTACTGCACGGTTGTTTGCTTCACCCCCCAACCCCCTCTCCGGCTGTGTTTCTGGCGCGTGCCGCCGCCGCGACAGAGAGGGGGAGTTAAGCAGGGCGCGGCAAAGGATGTAGGCGGATAGGCCATTGAGAATCAGCCCGAAAAAGACGATCAGGTTGAAGGCCGTGACTGCGCCCGTGATGAACGAGAGCGGCGTGGCTAGCCAGTAGGTGAGTGGTTCGGCAATTTGCGTGGCACTGAAAAAGCCATCGGGGTAGCCAAGCAGCGATTGATAAAATGGGTTCAGGCCGTGTTGCAGCGCGTACTGCTGCCACCAGATGAGCCGGATGTTTTCAAATTCATCGCCATAGCCCGCGCCGATGGCATGGGTTGACAATTGTGTGAGCAGCGGCCACGTGATGAAAATGGCGGCAAATGTGTAGACCAGAAAGGGAATCGCCAGCGATCTGGCAGCGCGGAAAGCCCTCACCCCAACCCCTCTCCCTCAGGGAGCGGGGCTAATTCACTAAACCGATACGTTTGATTCCCCTTCCACCTGATAGGAAAGGGGTGAAGGGATGAGGGCAAAACAGCCTGGCTCAAGGTTTCAGGGCACGATGCACGGCCTCGACTACCCGTTTCGAGTCGGGGATGACCGCTTCTTCAAGCGGTTGGCTAAAGGGAACATTGCTGCTGCCCATCGTGACACGTATAACGGGCGCTTCCAGGTACCAGATTGCCGCGTCTGTGACCTGGGTAGCGACTTCCCCGCCCCAGCCGCCCGCGTGAACGGCTTCCTCAACAGTGATCAGCCGCCCTGTCTTTTTGACCGATGCAAGGATTGTGTCCATATCGAGCGGTACGAGTGTGCGCGGATCGATGACCTCACAGGAAATGCCCTGAGTTGCCAGTTCTTGCGCGGCTTTGTTAGCGACGGCTACCATGCGCTGCGTAGCGACAATCGTTACATCCGATCCTTCACGCACGATTTTCGCCACGCCGAACGGGACAAGATGTTCACCGTCGGGTACTTCGCCCTTTTCGGCGTACTGGTTTTTGTGTTCCAGAAATATGACAGGGTTATCATCTCGAATGGCCGACTTAAGCAGCCCTAATACATCTGCTGGATTCGAGGGTACGGCAACCTTGAGACCGGGTGCCTGCATGAACCAGGCTTCGCAGCACTGCGAATGCTGGGAGGCAAAGCCCGCGCCGCCGCCCTGCGCCGCCCGAATCGTGAGGGGTACTTTGATCTGACCGCCGGACATATAGCGCAGTTTGGCGGCCTGATTGACGATCTGATCGAGCGTGACGGCGGCAAAATCGGCAAACATCAATTCGATCACCGGGCGCAAACCGGTAACTGCCGCGCCAATGCCCGCGCCAACAATCGCCACTTCGGAGATTGGCGTGTCACGAACGCGATCCGCGCCATATTTTTCGTAGAGGCCGGGCGTCACTTTGAACACACCGCCCGCTTTGCCCACATCTTCACCAAAAAAGATCACGTTTTCATCGCGTGCCAGTTCTTCGTCCAGCGCACGAACAACAGCTTCGCGGTAGGTTATGGTTGCCAAGAGTTCACCTCGTCGTGAATCGTGAAAGTTAAAATTACACCCAAATATCATCGTTAACGGAATCGACGGATGGGTAAGGTTGTTCGAGCGCCCAACGAGTCGTTTCTTCAACCAATTGATCGGCGTCGTTTTTCATTTTGGTTAGTTCGGACTCGGTCAGTTGGCCGTCGGCGATCATGCGCGCGGACAAAACAGTGATCGGATCACGCGCCTGCCACGCGGCCAGTTCGCCAGCCGGACGATAGGCTGCCGGATCAGTTCGGGAGTGGCCTCGGAAGCGGTAAGTTTTGGCTTCGATGAGGGTTGGGCCTGCACCGCTGCGGGCACGATCCGCCGCTTCTTTGACGACTGCGTAAACGGCTTCGGCGTCCTGTCCATCAACGATCACGCCCGGAATGTTGTAGGCAGCGGCGCGATCCGCCACGTTGGGAACGGGCGCGGTATCGCCATAGGCGCTGTATTCGCCGTACAGATTGTTTTCGCAAAGGAACACACTGGGCAGTTTCCAGACGGCGGCCAAATTGATCGCCTCATGCCACGCGCCGATATTGGCCGTGCCGTCACCGAAGATCGAAATGCTGATCGCGCCCGTCTTCTTGATTTGAGCCGTCAGCGCCGCGCCGTTGGTGATCGGCAAGCCCGCGCCAACAATCGCAAAGGTGCCGATCAGTCCCTTACTCATATCGGTCAGGTGCATCGAGCCGCCCTTGCCTTTGCAGCAGCCTGCCGCTTTGCCCATCATTTCGGCCATCATACTTTTGAGCGGTAAGCCGAGTGCCAGCGCGTGCCCATGCCCACGATAGGTACACGTCACGGTGTCGCCGCGTTTGGCGTCGATAACGGCGGCCATGCCCACCGAAACGGCTTCCTGACCGTCGCATAGATGGGTTGTGCCGCGAATCACGTTTTCCAGAAACAATTCCTGGATACGCGCCTCAACGGAGCGCACTTCGATCATCTGGTGCAGCATGTGCAAGCGCGTGGCTGCGTCCAGCTTGAGAGTTGTCGTTACTGTCATTGACATAATATTTCGCCCTTACCCTGCAAAATTTTGAAGACGCTGATCAAATGCTTCAAGGAAACGCGCGGCGATCAAGCCATCGATCACGCGATGATCGGCGGAAAGCGTGACGTGCGCGGTGGTGCGGATGTGCAAGCCGCCGTTGAGGACTACAGGGCGCTCTTTGGCCGCACCAACCGCCAAAATGCCGACTTGAGGCGGATTGATGATCGCGGTGAAGTGATCGATCTGCCGGATGATGCCCAGATTGCTGACGGTGAATGTCCCGCCGCTCAATTCATCGGGGCGCAGTTTGTTTTCGCGCGTGCGGGCGATCAGATCGCGGGCACGTTCGGCAAGCCCGGCCAATGAATAATCATCGGCGCGGCGCAAAACCGGCGTGATTAACCCGGTTGGTAGTGCTACGGCTACCGCTAAGTGGACGTGGGAGTAGCTGTATAAATGGCCGTTCTCATAGGTCGCGTTGAGATCAGTTTGATCGCGCAATGCCTGTATGGTCAGATAGAGCAGCAGATTATTGATGCCGATGCCGTGTGGCAGTTTTCGCAGCGCATCGGTTAGATCGAGTTCAGCAGTGGCGTAAAAATGTGGCGCTTCCTGGGCACTCTGTACCAAACGGCGCGCAATCGCCTGACGCATGGTGCTGAATGGACGCTCCACACGATCTGGATCGAGCTGAGTGGGTGATGAACTGACAGAAGTTGGTACAGTGGATGCGATAGTGGTGGCTGCGATGGCGGGTTTGGTGAGCAGCATTTCCACATCGGCGCGCGTCACATGACCATCTTCGCCCGTGCCTTGAATCTGGCTCAAGTCGATGCTGTTATCGCGTGCCAATTTTCGGACGGCAGGCGCAGCCAATGCACGCCCCGGACGGCCATTGGACGGCGCAGCCCGCTTGAGGACGGCCTGCTGCACATCTTCGCGGGTGATGCGTCCGCCGGGGCCGCTGCCGCTGACCTGGTGCAGATCAAGGTTGTGTTCGTTTGCCATGCGCTGCGCGACGGGGGTAGCACGTTGTGAGTCGATTGACGGTTCGGGCGCGGCGGCAGGGAGCGGTGCTGACGCTGTCTCCGTGCCGGAGCGGATGCGCGCCAAAACCGTCCCGACCGGGATCATTTTATCGGCGGGTTGCAAGATCGCGTCAAGAACGCCATCAACGACGGCTTCAAGCTCGACGGTGGCCTTATCGCTTTCGATCTGGGCAATTGGCTCACCTTTGCGGACAGGATCGCCTTCATTTTTGAGCCAGGCGATCAAGCGCCCTTCTTCCATGCCGAAGCCCAGATTGGGCAGCACGACATCAGAAATCATCGTATGGCCTCTAAAGAATATATTCCAAGCATGATTATATAGGCATTTCGTGGCTGTACATGAAATCAATTGTATGCTAAAATTATAAATTATTATTCCATAAATTACCAATATTCACGAGTGAGAAACGCATGGAAACCCTCAAACCGATTGAGGATCACAAGAAAACTATCGCCGGAATGGTGCAGGAACGCATTCGGGTAGCGATTCTGGATGGGATGCTGGTCGCCGGATCAAGGCTTGATCAGAACAAGCTGGCTGCCGATTTGAGTGTTAGCCTTGTCCCGATTCGAGAGGCGCTCAAAAAGTTGGAAGCGGAAGGCTTCGTCCAGATCATCCCGCGTCGAGGGGCATTCGTCACCAAAACCTCGGCGGACGATATGCAGGAATTGTACTTCGCGCGGCAAATTATGGAAGGGCAAGCGGCTTATCACGCCGCCGAAAAACTGAGTGACGATAACCTGACCGAACTGAGCAAATTGATGGGCGAAATGACGCAGCAGTTGGAGACGCATGATTATGTGGCGTTTATGCACAGCAATCGGCGCTTTCACTTCATCATTTATGAAGCTGCCGATAATCGCTATTTGCTGAACGCGATTTCGGCATTGTGGGATTTGGCCGAACGTTACCGCTTCCGCTACGTGTTTTTCCGGGATCAGGGGCCGATCATTCAGGCAGAGCATCAGGCAATTATGGATGCGTGTTACGCGCGTGATAAAGGGCAGTTGCGGGATGCGATTGCGTATCACATGGGGCAAACGCTGGACGGCGTTCAATCGTATTTGAAAGCGCAGCACGGCAATTCAATCCCTTAGCGTTTCAAACGAAACCGCAATGTGCCAGCGACTATCAACCGACCCTACCGATCAGGAACGACTCCGCGCGAAAAGGCGCGGAGTTATGGAAGTCACAGCGCAAAAGTCATATGGCAAATGCTGATTAGCCGCCTCTATTTCTTGGGTTTCTTTTCCTTTTTTGGCTTCTTGCAGTTTTTATTGTACAAACCCTTGTTATGCTTTTTGAGATAATTGCAATCCCAGGTGACGACAATCACCTGACCCGGATTGATGATCACAATCAGGCTTTCCGGTTCGGGATAGATGTCCAGAATGATGATAATCGCGCCCCAGTGTTTTCCCCTCAAGCGCAGATCAAGGATGATCACAATGGTCGTTGGCTTACTTTGTTCCTGTCCGGTCAAGACGATCAGATAGGCGCGTGCAATGACACCAAAGGTGAAGCCTTTGCAGTGCCAGCCAATGACTTCGGCGTAGGGGATTCCATAAGTAGCTGCGATCAGCAGGCCAAGTGGCTGTTTAGCAAGGCCACAATTCGGGATCGTTGGCAGAACAATTGTTGGTTGTGCGGTAGCCGTTGGTGGCGGACTGGTCAATGTGGGGGCGCTTGTGACTTGAAGGGTAGGTTCGGGCGTTTCTGGCTCTTCCGTTTCGACAGGTGTGGGCGTTGGCGCACCGATAAGCAGCGATATAATGATGATCGTATCGTCGTTATGGAGATTAGCCCGAATAGTGACCAGAACGCCCACCTGAATACTCGACGGCAACACGTAGGTTGATGGGATTATAACTATCGTGTCGTTGATGCGTAGGGTTGTTGCCGTAATCGCCTGAACTTTGCCAGTCAAGTTGACCAGCACCGGCAGTTCATCGGAGTCGTCGGCAGCGGAAGTTGTGGCTGGGGCAGTTGGGCTGCTTTGCGCCTGACTCGAAAGTGGGGCATTGAACATAATTTCGAGCAGCAATGCGATAATGAGCAGGACGCTAAGAACTGGAAATGTACGAGAGCGCATGATAAAACCCGAGCCTCCTAAAAAGATATACACCCTTTATACAATGCCAATGGCTGATTGCGATATAACAATTCAGGATAAATTCCGAGAAGGTATTACAATTCGATCACAATGTTCTTTTAATGCTCCACGTGAACCATGACATTTTATATCGGGTGCGCGGTTTGGGCGCATGATGATTGGGCTGGCAACTTCTTTCCGCCGGGCACGCCCAAAGATGGACGGTTGGCGGCTTATACGCGCCGTCTGACCGCTGTCGAGATGAACAGCAGCTTCTATGCTGTGCCACCTGTGCCGACGGTCAAGAAGTGGGCAGCAGAGACGCCGGAAACATTCCGCTTCAGCCCGAAGTTCCCGAAAGCGATCTCCCATACCGCACAATTAAAGGATATGGAAAGTCAGGCGCGCGCTTTCGTCGGGACGATGCGACTGCTTGGCCCGCGACTTGGCCCGTTGATGCTGCAACTGCCGCCAAGTTTTGCGCCTACCCGTATTCCGATCCTGGCGCAGTTCCTTGAAAATTTGCCGGAAGGTTTGCAAGTCACCGTCGAAGTGCGTCACCCGGACTTTTTCACGCCGCAGGGTGAAGCCGAACTGCATGATTGTTTGGGTGCGTTTCGGGCGGGGCGCGTCCTGTTCGACAGCCGCCCCGCCCACGAATCCGACTCGCCGGATGCCGAAAGCGCGCAGGAACGTAAACCGAACGTGCCGCTTGTGACCGATCCTCTGCAATCGTTCGCGGTAGTGCGTTACATCAGCAGTCCGGTGGCCGCCGAAAATGAACCGTTCTGGGCAGAATGGGCACCGCGTATCGCTATCTGGATCGATGAAGACCGCGACATCTATTTTTACGTTCACTGCCCGGTAGAAATTCATTCGCCAGTGTTTGCACGAGACTTTTACCAAAAGGTTCGCGTGCTGCGCCCGGCACTGCCGCCGCTCCCCTGGGACGAGGCCGAACGTCCCTCAAATGATTCGCTGACGCAACTACCGCTGTTTTGATCCAGATCGCCATTATCTCTATAATCTGCGAATGTCTCAATCCAATTCACGCAACCGATCAACGCTCGATATAGGCGTCGTCAGTCTGATGCAGCCGACTGGCAAACCCGCCAATACCATTACGGCAGCGGCCTGGGCACAAGACCTGGGTCTTGAGGATGTTGTTCGCGCCTTCAGCACCGATAACCGCCAGACGCCCTTCATTCGGCAAATGCTGACCGCCCTTAGCACCGATCCCGGCGTGATCCGTTGGCGACAGGCGGTGCTGCACGACTTTTTGCAAAATCCGGCGTTGGTGGAGCGCGTGAGTGCCCTGCTGCCGCGTCTGGCCGATCTGCGAATGGGACACGCACTATTGGGCAAACGTCAGCGTGGTATCCTGCTCGAAACGACAGATCGACTCGCCCAACTTGATCTGTATTTGAGCGTAGTCGAAGATTTGCACGAAGCATTGAGCGCGGCCGCGTTGCAAGCCGAGGCGCTCCACCGTTTGCAGAATAATTTGGCCGAAATTATCAAGGATGAGAATTTTCAGGCATTACGCGCCCAACTGCCCGAACTGCAACGCCCGCTCCAAAATATTCGCAGCCTGACCATTGGCGTTAATCTCGACTCGCAGTTGCAGCCGAGTGCCGCCACTTTGCTGAGTATCAATGATCGGCCATTCACTGAAACGCGCTCATTTCTGAGTCGCCTGTTGGGCGCTCATACCTCAGATGAGAATGACGCTGGATTAGCGCCGCTGCACTATACCCCATCTGATCTGGAACAGCGCCCGCTCTCACCACTGTTTCAGGATTTGGAACGGTTGATCACACAGATTGCCCAACCTGTGGCGCGGGCATTAGGGCGCTATATTCGAATCAGCAGCGCGCCATTGACCAGCCTGGAAAACGAACTGATTTTTTACAGTACAGCCGTCAGCATGATTCGGCGGCTTGAGATGCGCGGTGTGACGTTCTGCCAACCGGAAATCGCGCCTGTTGATGAACGTATCACCCGGATCGAAGGCTTGCTCAATTTGAATCTGGCGGCGCGCGATAATGCCGGAGTGCCGATCAGCAATGACGTGCAATTTGATGATCAGGGGCGCATCGGTATTCTGACGGGGCCAAACAGCGGCGGTAAAACTACCTATTTACAGTCGGTTGGGTTGGCGCATGTGCTGGCACAGGCCGGGTTGTTGATTCCGGCACATTCGGCGCGGCTTAGCCCGGTAGACGCGATCTTCACCCATTTTCCGGCGCTCGAAACACGACAGCAAGGCCGACTGGCCGAGGAAGCAGAACGGCTGCGCGATATTTTTGTCCGTGCCAGCCAGGATAGTTTGGTGCTGCTGAACGAGTCGTTATCGAGTACGACGCCCGGCGAAGCCCTGTATCTAGCGAAAGATGTGTTGTGCGGACTGCGGGCAGTGGGTGTGCGCGGCTTATTCGCTACCCATTTGATTGAACTGGCAGCACGCATCCCCGAAATTGAACAGGCCGTTTCCGGCACAAGCAGCCTGATGAGTCTGGTGGCAGGTGTGACGCAAAACGAGGATGGCCGCGCCTTGCCTACCTTCAGGATCGCGCGTGGTGAACCGCTTGGCTCAGGTTATGCGCGGGAAATCGCCCGACGGCACGGTATCAGCCTTGAACAGATTTTGGAAATTCGCAGTAGCAACAACGGCAAGCGGCTTTAAGGCTATAATAGCAATCGTTATCAGCACTTCTCACGAGAGTCACAATGGCGGATATTCAACGCGCGCTGGTTACAGGCGCGAATGGCTTCATTGCCGGGGCACTCACACTGCGCTTGATTGAGCAGGGTGTGGCCGTGCGTGCCGTGTGTCGTGACCCGGAACGTGGCCGCTACCTGACAGGCGCGGAAGTCGTGCAGGGCGATGTACAGGACGCCGACGGGATGCGCCGCCATGCCGAAGATTGTGACGTTGTTTTTCATTTGGCGGCAGTTGGCAATGGGTCGGCACAGACACACTATCGAGTCAATGTTCAGGGATCGGAGAACGTGGCGCAGGCCGCCCACGAAGCAGGCGCGGCGCGACTCGTTCACATCAGCAGCGTTGCCGTTTATGGGCTGCAAATCGCCGGATCGATCTTCGAGTCGCATCCATACACGCCTTCGCCGCGCGACTATTATCAGCAAACCAAAGCTGAGGGTGAAAAGGCGGTGTGGGGGATCGCGCAACGTACCGGGTTGACCACTACCGTAATTCGCCCGGCCTATGTGTACGGGCCGCGTTCGCCGTTCTGGTCGATTCGATTGTTCAAGTGGTGCCAGCAGTGGCCGTTTGTGCCGGATTTTGGAGTGGGCACGGCACACCCGATCTATATTGATGATCTGGTGGAGATGATTATTGTGGCGGCGACAGATCTCGCCGCGCCCGGTGAAGCCTTCAACGCTTCGGCGGATCCGGCGGTGACCTGGAACGAATTTTTGGGATATTATGCACGCATGGCGGGCAACAAGCGGAAGCAGCGCATACCGACGGGAATACTAGCGCCTTTTGCGCGCCCAATTGACGAAGTATTGCGCTTGCGGGGACAATCAGCAGACATCAGCGGCACTCTACGAATGCTCTCCCGTCAGGCGGTCTACCGGATGGATAAGGCCAGTGAACGGCTTGGCTGGCAGCCACGTATCAGCCTGAGTGAAGGCATGGCACGCACGGAACAATGGCTTATGACCACGCAAAGGGGCAACCAATGAAACGATGGATGATCGGGATCGTCATGCTGGCATTGGCAACTATCGGCTGCAATCTGGGCGCAGAACCGACACTTGCACCCACACAATTTGTTTCCACGGCAACGGTCTTTGTGTTTAGCACGCAAACGCCGATCTCTCAGCCAACCGCCACGTTTGATATTGCTGTCGTGCCGCCAGTGGTCAACAACACCACCTGCAATTATCCCAATGGCTGGCAGCGGTATGTCGTTGTTTCAGGCGATACGCTGGGCACGATTGCGAGCCGCGCGGGCACAAACGTTGATTTATTGATGAGCGCCAACTGCATCACCAATGGCGATCTGATTGAAGTTGGGCAGTTCATTTTCGTCCCGAAAGCACTGCTACCTGTTGCCAGCGCGACTCCGGCAATCAGCAGCCAGATCATGCAAATGTCGGTGCAGCCTGCCAACTATATCAGCGGTCAATATCGCGTGCAGCCGGGGCCAATTATCATCGTAGCTGATAATGTTCGTGCGGGCACGCGCATCGCTTTTTATTACAGCTATGCGGGCGGTCAGCAAAATTACCTGGGCAGCAGCCCCGTTTTCGGGCTGCGCGCACAGTTTGGTTGGGACCTTGCCACATTGCCGCAAAATGCCACGCTGTATCTGACAGCAGTTGCACTGGACGCGATTAATCGCTATGTGCAGTATTCCAATCAGATCATAGTCATACGTGCCGATTCACCTATCATTGCCACCTTGACGGTTGCGCCTGTATTTACGAATACACCGTTGCCCGGCCCGGCAGTGGTGGGCGATGTAACGATCACCCCCTCGGAGTTCACCAATGGCCGCTACCGCATACGGGCGGGTGATGTCGTTGTGAGTGCGATCAACGTGAAGAATGTCGAGTATGTGTCATGGGTGTTGATCACGAACCTGCCTGGCTCGTCGCCGCAATCTATCGCCCTGGATCGGAGTCCGTCGGGCGGTTTGGCATCGGCGCGCTGGACGATCAGCGGCACACAGATGTATTCCGGCACGCTGACAGCCTACGGCTTTTACAATAACGGTCAATCTTATGTGCAAGGCGGAACTGTAGCCGTCTTCTACGATCCGACGCAGCCGTGACCCTACCGGGACTGATCACTCTGATCGCGGTTATAGCGGCGCTCAGTGGATTACTCATCTGGTGGTTGTTTTTTGCTACTGAAGGCGTCTACCTGGGGCGGCGCGTGGTGGTCTGGTTGTACGATGTGTACGCACGCCGCTACGACTCGATCAAGAAATATGATGACACCTGGGAAGCGGCCACTCTTGCCCGTCCCATGCTGCGTGCCCTGACCGCGATACCAGCACCGCTTGTTTTGGACGTGGCGACGGGGACAGCCCGCCTGCCACTGACCTTATTTGATCAATCGGCTTTCAATGGGCGGGTGATTGGCCTGGACTACAGCCGTCAGATGCTGGCCGTGGCCGCCGAAAAACTGGCATCATGCGGTCATCGCTACGACTTAATCTACCAGCCCGCGCAAGCCCTCCCCTTTGCGGCGGATACATTCGATGCGGTGACGTGCCTTGAGGCGCTGGAGTTTATGCCCGATCCGAACGCCGTGATCGCGGAACTGGTACGTGTGGCACGTCCCGGCGCGCTGATCCTGATCACGAATCGTAAAGGCACCGATGCACGCCTGATGCCCGGCAAAACGCAGTCGGCAGAGGTGTTGGCGGCGCGCTTGCGTGAACGCTTCGGATTGCACCGCGTCACCGTCGAAATCTGGCAGATGGATTACCAACTGGTGTGGGCGTATAAACCCGGCACACAAACGCCCGCGCCTGATCATGCGATAGAGGCGATCTTGCGCTGCCCACATTGTGGTCAAAATCAATTGAGCCGTGACGATCAGCGCCTGCGTTGCAATTCGTGTGGTGTGATTGTCCCCATCGGCGCGGACGGGGTGATCGACTACGCCAAATCTTAGTGCTACATGAGTGCGCTGCATCTACTCCAATAAATTACAAAATTTCTATAAATTCTTCATAACTGGTGGCTATCCTGTAATTATTCCTGACAAACGCAGGGAGTTGAGAGGCGCGCTATCGACTTCAAGCGTTGCAGGTTGTGGTGTCACTGGCTAGTTGTTGGAGGATGAAATGCGTAAGTTGATGGTCAAACTCAGTTTAGTCGTTGCGATCCTGTTAGGTTCGATTGGGTTGGCAGGCACGGCAGTTCACGCTGACTCAGGTAATCCGTATACGCCGGGCGATGGCCGTTGGAATCCACTCACCGGGGATCGAATCGCCGTCTACTGCAACAGTACCTACATTGATGTATTGGGCGTAGATAATGATAGCGTTGGTTTCCGTCTGGCGATGTATCAGGCCAGCGATCTGACTGCCGCGCAAACCAAGGCACAGACACAGACTGTGCCCGGTTTTGGCACGCTGACGCTCGTTTCGGATGGCGCGGGCAGCTATCACGTTGCCTGGACGGGTGGATCCTTCGGCGCGACGGGCAGTGATGCGTTTGTCAAATACTTCACCTGCGGCTTGTAAAAGCCCTCACCCCAACCCCTCTCCCTGATGGAGAGGGGCTTCGTACAGGCATCACCTGCTTAACGCCTATCAAAAGCTGTCACGATCCGCTTGCGAAATCTATCACGAGCGGGTCTGACACCTATTGATGGCTGTTCGTGCCTACAATCACAATCAAGATTGTACAGTCACGAACAGGACACTATGTTGAACGCCCCACAAAAAACACTGCGCGCCACTGGCATCACCGGGCTGGGGGTTTATCTGCCAGAACGCATCCTCACGAACGAAGACCTGGTTGCTGCCGGATTAGAGACGACCAGCGATTGGATTTACCAGAAGATCGGCATCCGGGAACGGCGTGTTGCAGCACCCGGCGAAGCAACTTCCGATCTGGCGATCAAGGCCGCCCAAAACGCCCTGAATGATGCCGGGATCAGCGCCGCCGATCTCGATCTGATCATCGTGACCAGTATGAATTTTGATTACAAGACGCCCGCCACCGCCGCCATTGTCCAGAATGCGCTGGGTGCGCGCTGTGGGGCTTTCGATATTGGTTCGGCGTGCAGCGGCTTCGTCTATGCGTGCGCGGTTGCCAGCAAGTTCGTGCAAGATGGTATGATGAACACGGTGTTAGTTGTTTCGGCGGAACACAATTCATCACTGGTAAGCTGGCAGGATCGGACAACCAGCGTGTATTTTGGTGACGGCGCGGGCGCAGCGGTCATTCAACCCGTCAAGGCGGGCTATGGCTTTCTGTCATTCGATCTGGGTGCCGATGGCAGCGGCGCAGAGGCGATTATCGTTCCGGCGGGGGGTAGTCGGCTGCCCGCCAGCGAAGAAACCGTCAAAACCGTGCGTGAAAAGCAGGGCGTCACGCGCAATGCTCACCACTTCACGATGAAGGGTCACGACGTTTATGAATTTGTCCAGCACATTCTACCGATCACACTGGCCAACGCGGCTAGGGATGCAGGCACAACCCCGGATGGCATTGACTTTTTTGTGCTGCATCAGGCCAATCGCTGGATGGTTGGGGATGCACTGAACACGATGGGCGTCCCACTCAGCAAAACCTATTTCAACGTAGATCGGTATGCGAATATGGCTTCTGCCTCGGTGCCAGTGGCACTCAAAGAAGCGCGTGATGCGGGCTGCATCGGTGAAGGCAACATCGTGGCGCTCTCTGGATTCGGGGCGGGGCTGGCCTGGGGTACGGCGATCCTGCGCTGGTCAGATGTTTGAACCGCTGCGCTATCTTGATCGCCGCGTGATCCTATCCGGTGTGCTGGCAATCGGAATTTTGTTGGTGCTGTCGGGATTAGTGTTGTTTGGGCCGGATGAGGCGCGGCTTGGTGCAGCCGTCGGGCTGATCGGCCTGTTGGTGGCGCTGCAAGTGGCGATTCTGTTCTTTCGTCCGGCGGATCGATCTCCGTTCGGGCAGGCGCGCGCCGCCTTCGCCGCCAATGATTTTGCGGGTGCTGCCGCTCAACTTGAAACGATCATTGCCGCCAAACCCACCACGCGCGCGCTGACTTTGCTCGGCAACACCTATCGACAGTTGGGGCGGCTCGATGATAGCCAGAAATTGCTTGAACAGGCGTTAGAACGTGCGCCCAAAAATGCGTTTGCGCTGTATGGCATGGGGCGCACACAGTTGACGCGCGGCAATTTCGATACGGCGGCAGATTGGTTTGACAAGGCGTTAGCGGCGGGCGCTCCGTCTCCAGTGGCCTGTGATTTAGGTATCGCGGAATATTTCGCCGGGAATGAAGACGCCGCGATTAGCACACTGACCAAAGCCACGCGCATTCTGCAAATAGAACCGTATCGCGCACTGATCGCCAACGCGATTTTGTGGCATATCCTGACCTTGCGACAAAATATGGCCGCTGCCAAAGCTGCCGAAAATATGCGCCGCGATGCCGATGGACTCGCCTACTGGCAAGCCGAACTCGAACGACACCGAGCAACGCCCTATGGTGAGGCACTTGCTGTGCTGGTCAATGAGATCGAAGCCTACTTTAGCCCCTCGCCTCCGGGAGAGGGGTTGGGGTGAGGGCTTCTCCTTCCTCTAACCCAAATCGCGCGAATTTCCGATAGGCGCAAATCGATCAACGCTCGATAGGGATCAGCTTGAATCGCCTCAGTGAGCGGCGTCACGAAAAAATCTGGTAATCCACCGGGACTTAACGTTCCGGCCTGTGGAACGCGAATCAGCCGAGCCGCATCACTGGTTACAGCGCGGAACAACTGAGCGGGCGTAAGTTGTTCAGCAGCGTGTGCAGCCCGAAGTTCATCCAGCAGATCGCCGTCAGCAGTCAGGCGGCTGTCGCTGCCCAATGCCAGTAAATGAGACTCAGCAAATTCGCGTACCTGCGCGGTCTGGCCGAGTAGATACAAGTTTGTCGAAGGACACCAAACTAGTCCCGCGCCAACTTTGATCGCCCGCGCGCGATCTTTGGCGCTCAGTCCGACGCCGTGAATCATCACCGTATTGGCACGCAGCAGGCCAAGCGCCTCTAGCTGAGCCAACTCATTCGCGGCCATCTCGTCCGTGCCTTCAGCCAGATGGATCATCCAGGCTGCGTTGCGCGGTGTTTGCCGATAGGTAGCGCGCAGATCGCGGCGTTCGAGCGCGAATGAATGCGCCCAACCATAACGCTGCACCACCCGCATCGGGAAATCCGCGCGTCGCAACGGTTTGTGCAGCGGATTATGGTGTGCAACGGTAGTGACGCCGCTCCGCAAATTCTTGAGTCCACCAACCCGGCACTGCTCATCAAGTGGCATTTGTCGAAGTGTACGGAACGGTTCCTGCTCCAACTGCGGGGTAAAATCGGCAGCCCACTGCGCGGCGTTTGTATAGACCGGGCGAAATTTAGTGCGCGGGTAATGATTCATCTCAATGTGATCGTGGGCATTCACCAAGCCGGGGTAAACCGCGTATCCGGCCAGATCGATCACGGTTTCGCCACGACGCGGCGGCACATCCAGCGAAATTACGCGGCGTGAGTCAAACCGCAACGTGGTAAAGCGCGATTCGTCGTCATGCAGCACGACAAAGGCATTGATGACGGCACTGCTCATGATACGCTCCGCAGCAAATGGCTTTACTTGCTTTGCAGAGTCGGGTTAAAGTCAACATCAAGCAGCGCCCGGTGATACCAGATGTTGGTCATATACGCATCGCGCCATTTGGGATCGTCCAGCTTTTCGAGCGTTGCATCACTGTGCCGCCGAAAGGCCGCCCATAAGCGCCCGGCGATCTCCACCTGTCCAACCCGATCCATCACCTGAATCGCGCGCCAATAGGCTAACCCCGGCTGCTGCATATCGTTGATGCGAAGCTGCTCAAGGCTGGGCAAAATCGCTTCGATGTGCCGCTGTGCAATATCGATATTGCCATACAGCAGTTCGATCTCAGCCAGCCCGGCGCTGACTTCCGCGATTTGCGTTTGAAATTCAAGCAGATAGTACAGGCCGAGTGCTTCAAGGTAGGCGGTTTCGGCTTCGTGGCGTTCACCTTTGGCAAGATAGGTGTTGCCCATGTGATACAGAGTCAGGGCAATATCGCTGCGTGCGTTCAGATCGCGCACGATAACCAACCCCCGATTCATATAGGCCAATGCTTCATCATAGGCGCGGCGATGACTGGCGATGACTCCCAAAAAGGTGAGGCTGGTTGATTCACCCCAACGTTCGCCGATCTGGTGCAGGATTTTGTAGGCGTTCAGCAAATTGGCATTCCCTTCACTGAACTGTCCCAGGCTGGTGAGCGTGATACCGATGCTGTTCAAGGTATGACCTTCGCCGCGTCGATTACCAATCTGTCGCAAGAGGCCGATCTGTCGCTTATAGGCGTTCAGTGCCGCCGGGCGGTTGTTATCGCGTGAATAGAATGTCGCCAGTGTAGACCAGCCATCCGCTTCCAGCACCGGATCGTTCAGAGTTTCGGCCTGTTGCAGAGCAGCCAGTGCGCCTTCCAAGGCCGCCTGTGGTTGCTCACGGTACAGGTCTTCCAATTCCTGAAAGATCAGACTGATGCGCTTGCGCGGATCGTTCAGGCGCTCAACCAAATTTTTCATGGATGGCATGACGACGCGCACCGACGCACTATCATCCAGGCTGCGATAGGCGTCCACCATCAGCATATAGCCATCCCAGGCCAGTTCATCGTTGCCGACAGCCTGAGCAAGGGCTACTGCTGCCCGCGCCTCATTAAGTGCATCTGACCAGCGGCTCGTCTGCAAAAAATAATTGGCGCGCAAAACCTGCACCATTGGGATCCAATCGCGCCGACTGCCGCTGATCGCCAGTTCGTTGATGGCGCTCAGTTCTGTTTCGGCGCGTTCGATATTGCCGATTCGCAGCAAAATGTTGAGGCGACGGCGGAAAAGGCTGAACCGTTCCACCGATGTTGTTGCCAGTGCTAACGCCTGATCAAGATAATCTAATGCCGCCTGATTCGCGTACTCGTGATCCGCTTTTTGGGCAGCCGCCAGCAGATACGGCCAGGCGCGTTTATAGTCGCCGCTGCACTCGAAGTGATAGGCTAATCGCTCAATCGAATCGGGATAAAGGGACTCGATAGCCGTGCCAACCACCTGATGAAGCTGGCGGCGCTGAGCGAACGGCAAGCTCTGGTAGGTCACTTCCTGAATGATCGCGTGCTTGAACAAATAGACAGACCCAGAATCGGTGGGTTCGCTGTACGTAAAGTCACGATTTTCAAGCGTTCGCAGCCGCGTGATCAGTTCATCCGGCTTGATTTGAATCGGCATACTTTCGGCCAGCACTCGTACCTGAAACTGAGTACCGATCACCGACGCTACTTTAAGTACCAGCTTATCGGTTTCACTGAGGCGATCAATGCGCGCCTGAACCAAGCCCTGTACGGTACTTGGCAAATCGGCTTCATCCAGCGCGCGTTCAATGAACAAGGTGCTGCCCAATATTTTGATCGTGCCCGTTTCTTCAAGTGTATCCAGCACTTCCTGCACGAAAAACGGGTTGCCCTGCGCTTTTTCGTAAACAAACTGCCCCAGTTCGAGCGGAACATGCGCGCCCAGATAATCCTCGATCAGCAGATCAACATCCGAGCGACTCAATTCACCCAGCGAAATGAGCGCGTGCATTGGCAGGCTGGTCACGTTTTGTGCCAGTTCCAGGGCATGATCAGTATCAATGAACGGACGATGGATCAGCGTCAGCAGCACCGATGCAGGATCGACACTTAGCCGCCGCGCCAACTCGAGCGTGAGTGCCCCGGACAATTCATCGATCCACTGTACATCCTCGAATAACAGTGCCAATGGTTGACGCCGCGCAAAATGCAGCACCAGATCGGTCACAAGTGCAAAGAGTGCCTGTCGCCGGGCACGCCCCTGTAAGGCCGCCGTCGTAGACGAGTCAGGGATCGGTAGTTGCAGCAGTTCACCCAACAAGGGCAAGCGAACCAGCCATTCGGCGTTCGCCTCACGCAGTACTCCGGTCAAATAGGCGATGTTTGCTTCGGGTGGAGCTTTAGGTGGCAGATCAAGCAAGACACTCATCACCTCACGCCAGGGTAGGTAGGCGGTACTGCGCCCGGTACTCACACAGTCGCCACCAATGGCGCGGAAACTAATCTCAGTTGCCAGCGTCGTCAGTTCGGTTTTCAGGCGGCTTTTTCCGATCCCGGCTTCCCCTTCGATCCGCAAAATGCGCGGCAAGCCAACACTCACTGCCTTGAGCAGTTTTTGCATCCTGCCCACTTCAGTCGCACGTCCGATCAGTTCACCGCTCTGGATGTGGCGGCTCAGACGGGTTTGTAGTGCAATCGGTTCGCTGATGGCAATCGGTTCGTCTTTGCCTTTCACAAAGATCGGTGCCAGATCGTAAAACAAGACGCGCTGGCTGGCCTCACCACGCACGCGCGATGTGACCAGGATTTGCCCCGGTTCAGCGGAAGACATCAGGCGTGCGGCCAAGTTCGTCTCATCACCAATGGCGCTGTATTCGTGCCGCACTTCGCCGCCAATAACTCCGGCATATAACAGCCCGCGACTGATGCCGATCTGCTGCGCGATCACCATGCCATGCTGTATACCCCAATCGCGCAGGGTGAGCGCGGCGGTCAGAGCGCGTTCGGCATCATCCCCATAAGTGATCGGCGCACCGAACACGGCGAAAATGACACTGCCTTTATCGCCCACTTCGACGGAAACCAGCCGCCCGCCCGTATCGGCCAGGACATCCTGCACCGCCTGAACCCGCGCGTCAAGCGCATCGCGTGCCCCACCTTCCTGTGGAAGGCGACTCAATTTGATGAACATCGGCAGGGCATAGCGCAGTTCACCGAGGAAGTTACCGAAGCCATTCTCAACCTGTTCACGCAAAGCCGATCCGACAAATGGGCGAACAGCATCCAGCGCGCTTTGTGCGTTCGTTCCAATTTCCCAGGCTGCCCAGCGATGCGCGCGGGCGGCATTGGCCGTCGCCGCCGGGATCGACTTGACCAGCACGTACCCATTATCGGGCAGTTCAACGGTCACGTTTTCATCCATCAGCAGCGGCAGTGCGGCACGGTCAATCAGCACCTGCCCCGGTTCGGCGAAGGCCGCTGCATGAACC
The DNA here is from genome assembly GCA_038239365.1 of Aggregatilineales bacterium. Taxonomy (GTDB): domain Bacteria; phylum Chloroflexota; class Anaerolineae; order Aggregatilineales; family UBA2796; genus JBBRMW01. The sequence goes on along the minus strand of JBBSEU010000003.1, from coordinate 35,837 downwards.
GTCGCATTCACCGCCGGACCAGAAAGCAAATCGTTGAGGCCATGCTGAGACCGCCCAACTACCCAGCGATAGGCTGTTCCCGTGCCAATCGCTACCCGAACCCGCATCCCGCGAAAAAGCGGCATGATCACTTGCATATCCAGCCCGGCGGCCACTGCGCGCAAGGCAGCAGGCACCGCAGGATCAGCGTTGGGCAGGCCGAACTGTTGATCATCGAACCAGGCCAGGAAGCCATCGCCGCTGAAGTGCAAAACACTTCCGCCATGATTGAAGACCTGTCCGGCAATCGCCTCGAACATCGGGTTCAGTCGGCGTTTGAGTTCTTCGCTAGCGCGGCGCGGGCCAAATTCCTTGACCAGCCCCGTCGTCAGCGGGATGAAACCCGAAACATCAACCAGCAGTGCCGCGCCTTGCGTGCTGGCGGGCAGTGGTGTATCCCGCAGCAGTGCGCGGAAACGATCTGTTGGTAGAAACGGACCGAACAGGTGTAGCAGTTCTTCGGGCGTCATCAAGCACTAGCTTCTCAATGACCGGATTTTACCCGATCCCGAAGGTTTATGCCGCCCTTGCGTGTCGCGTCTAGCGGCGATCATCCTCAATTGGAACAACTTTGTTTTCCTCCAGGTAGCGCCCGGCTCGATACGTCGGCTCATGCTGAAAGAGGAGCAGCGCGCCCGTTTCCAATGCCCATTGCCGCCAGTACCGCTTGGTTTCAAGGGTGTAGAGCGGCTCCACATCATAGGCCGCCATCCAACCGATCTTCTCGAAATGTATTTTGTAGGGTGCCAGATCGGCCAAAAATAACGCCTGCTGGCCGCCGCTCTCAAAGCGAATGACCATCATGGCCGGGGTGTGGCCGCGCGCAATAACTCCATGAATACCGGGCACGATTTCTGTATCGCCATCAAGCAGCTTCATTTGCCCGGACTCGACCAGCGGTTGATAGTTGATGGGAACGTAACTGGCGCGGGTTCGCTCATTGGGCTGCATAGCATCCTCATATTCCCGCCGCTGCACAACATATTCGGCGTTTGGGAAGGTGGCGCGCACCCCTTTTCCATCTTCCGTAAACTGTGTATTGCCAGCGCAGTGATCACCGTGCAAGTGAGTATCGATCACCAGATGAATATCTTCCGGGCGCAACCCATGCTCTGCCAGTCCACTCAACAGATCGCCGCCAGAGCGATCCAATGCCCAATTCGCGCGCATTTTATCGGTGAGCTTATTGCCTAACCCAGTATCGACGACGATGTTTTTGCCGTTTGCCTGAACCAGCAAACACGTCAGGTTCATTGGGATCAAATTGTTGGCATCCGGTATCAAGACATGTTGATACAGCGCGCGCGGGGTCAAGCCGAACGGCCCGCCTGCATCCACCTGAACCAGCCCATCGCTCAATAGCGCGATCCGAAAATCACCCACTTGAAACATAAAATTCCTCCCTGATTTGTGCAAGTTTACCGTGTCAGCACAGCCTTGTGGGTACGGCCTTTGCTCCGATAGGTGTGTTCCGGTAAATGTTTGGAGGGGAAAAGATGTATTCACGTTCCAACTTTTTGAAGCTCAGCGGTCTGTTGATGATTGGCGCATTGCTCATTTTGAGCGGCTTCGGCGGGACGAATGTCCAAGCCGGGCAGGCAACAATGGCCGCCACCATGAGCGGTACGATGGGGATGAATGGCACGCCCGGTATGATGGGCACGATGGGTGCGGGTGGCGCGTATCCGCCCTGTCCATCGGCCATGATGATGGGCACGCCCGGTATGATGGGTACCATGATGGCGACGCCCGCCATGATGAGTACGATGATGGCAACGGCTGCCATGATGGGCACGATGGCTGCAACGCCCGCTATGATGGGTACAATGGCCGCGACACCCGCCATGATGGGTACGATGGCTGCGACACCCGCCATGATGGGTACGATGGCACCAACCACCATGTCCGCCTATGTTGAGAACAACGGCTGTAAGCTCACTGCAACCTTAAGCGGCAAGAATGAAGTACCGGGTCCTGGTGATCCAGATGGTACAGGTACGGCCAACGTTTCGATCACTCGCCCGGCCACTGGTACGGGTCAGATTTGCTTCCAAATCACTGTCTCAGGCATCACTTTGCCTGCCGCCGCAGCGCACATTCATATGGGTGCCGCAGGCGTGGCGGGTCCAGTTGTCGTGCCCTTCTCAGCACCGGATGCTCAGGGTAAGGCCAGCGGCTGCGTGAGCGGCGTTGATCCGGCTTTGATTCAGTCGATCCTGACGAATCCAGCGGGCTTCTACGTGAATGTTCACACCTCGGACTTCCCGAACGGCGCTCTGCGCGGTCAACTGACGGCAGCAGCGGGCTGAGTTCAAGTTAAATAATTATCACCTCACGTCTGAGCCTCCGGTCTCAGGCGTGAGCCTAGAAACCCTCCCCGATCAGTTCCACTTCCAATTCCAAATTTATGCCAAATTGATCCTGAACCGTATTCCGTGCCAGCCGAATGAGTGCCACATAGTCGCTGGCTGTGCCACCGCCTGTGTTCACAAAAAAATTAGCATGAACTGGTGAAATAATTACCCCACCGGCGCGCGCGCCTTTAAGTCCGGCGGCTTCGATCAAGCGGCCTGCATAATCGCCCGGCGGGTTTTTGAACATACTGCCCAAGCTTGCGCCCGGCGGCTGCGTGCGTTTACGATGGGCAATGTATTCATCGGCGCGGGCGCGCAGTTTGGCGGGATCGTGACCGGGTTCAAATCGGAAATAAGCGCCTAACACGACATACGGTACACTGCTCCGCTTCAGTACCGACTCGCGGTAGGTATAGTGCAGCTTTTCAACAGGCCAGACCGTAGCAGGCTTTTTGCCCTCATAGTTCCAGATCAACGCGCCAAACAAATTGGCGGCCATATCGCGGCCATGTGCCCCGGCATTATTGACGACAGCGCCCCCCACCGTGCCCGGCACATTGATTGCCCACTCGAAACCAGCCAGCCCCTGCTCAATCGTAAAACGTGCCAAACGTGAAAGGCTTGCGCCGCTTTCGGCCCCAACACGGCCAATCTCATCCGGTGCTGAACCATCCTTGATACGCGAAATATCGTCACGGGCATTGATCAAAACCACGCCACGATAGCCTGCATCACTGATCAGTACGTTTGCGCCGCTGCCCAAAATTCGCACAGGCAAGTTAAGCTGCCAGCATAGATTCGCCAGTTCCGGCAGCGCGCTCGGATTTTTTTTCATGGTGATCAGCACGTCGGCGGGGCCGCCAAGCTGGGCAATCGTGTAGCGACTCAACGGTTCATCGTACAGGATGTGCATCGCGCCCGCCTGCAACGCGGGGCCAAAACGCAGCTTGTGCGAAACCTGATCGATGAACGCCTGATAGCGTGATAGATCGGGCATCACCCGATCCATCCAGGCATTTCGCCGTTTTGCCTATTTAGATCAGTATTTACAGCCGCGCCGCGCGTTGAGTTCATCCACCACATCGCGCGGCACAGGTCGCACAGAGATGAGCGGATCGCTATTGCGATGATAAAGCTGCAAACCATTGCTTTCTGTCCTGATCAACGTGAAATGCGCCTGAAACTCGGGACTCTGAACGTTGATTTTCTCGGCTACCATATCTACAAAATGCGGATTGATGATGATCCATTCCACATCGGGCGTCTGCGTGCTGAGTGCATCCGTCCATAGCTTGCCAGAGCCTTCGTAAACAATGTTTCGATTTGGAATACCGGCCAGCGGTTCCACATAATCAACCAGTGCCGTCGTCGACTGCAGCACTTTACCACCGCTGTAATATTCTGCCAAAAACAGCGTGAGATCGCGCGGCGGTGAGCAGTCAAAACCATATTGGCCGCCCTGCAACGTGATAACCCCATGCGATACCACCCACGCAGACTGCCATCCGATCAATCCTACGACAGCAACACAGACCAACCGCCCTGTATTGAGCGTGTTAAAGCCTCTGAACAAACGCAGCAATTTTCCACCGCGTTGAATAATGCCCGGAATGAAGGTCGTCAGATAGGCGGCAAAGACGGCCACGAAAACTGCTGCCGGGGCAGCCGTCACAGCGGCATAGCGTGTATTGTACAAAAAGTCGCTGCCTCGTTCGGGATACGCTTCGGGCAAGTAGATGACAGCCTGCCCCGTATACTGTGAAAAGACATAGAATGCTGTCGGTACCCATAAGGCCAGGGTTGCCAGTGCATCCGCCCCCAGGCGTCGCCGCAGCACGTACAGCACGGCGGCCACAATACTTAGCGCCAGTAAGCCCGGACCGATCATACGGATTGCATCCAGCATATAGTACCGGAATGCCTCTGTCGCATTGTGGTAAGCATACAGTTGTCCCGACTCAAGCAGTGGCCGCTGCGAGGCTTCGGACGAGAAACGTCCATGCTGGAAATAAAGCGGATCGCCGAAGATCATGGCGGAGTAGAACATCCAAAGGACGATTCCATAACCGGCAAGCGTGCCAAAAATAATCGCGTTTGCCTGCATCCGCGCCCAACTCTGCCGTTTGATGAGACTGATCAAAACAACCAGTCCACACAAAGCGATGCAGATAAACCAGCCATCATAACGAGCCAAAGTCGTCAGGAAGGTGATGCCTGCCGCGGGAAGCAGTTGAAGTGTATTCCCGTCCTGTGCCCAAGCCAGAAAATAATAGCAGGCCACAATCATCGTAGCGATGAAGATCAACTCGCTGAGTGGTGTTGTTTGCAGATACAAGATGTTCGGATTGACCATGAAAACCAGCGCGCCGACAAAACTGGCACGGCTGTCATGTGTAAGGCGGCGTGCCATCAGGAATAGATAGACGGCTGTGATCACGTAACAGGGCATCGAGACACAAGCCCCTGCCAATCCCGTATGCCACAACCAGTCATTCTGGGCAAAGGGCACCATCGCGGCGTGAGGCAGCGGCAGCCATACGCCGCCGAACTGTGCGATGCCGGGCGTGGCACTGTCGATAATGCGCCGCGCGATGGAAAGATGCGCGTTCGCATCGCCATAGACCAGCAGCAAATGGTTCTGATAACAATAGATGACCGCCGCAAGTCCCAACAAGCACGAAAGGATACCTGTCAGCATCAACCAACGATCCGCTGGTAGATGCAGCCTTCTCGAACGTTCAGGACTTTGGAAGTGAAAAGCCGCTTTGGGGATCGACTGCCGAAAAATAGGTGGCGTATCCATGTCTACTGGGACAGATGGGGCGGCACTTGCAGGTAATTCAACATTGTCCGACGGTACAACGCTAACGGGTGTAGCAGGCGGTTTTAGGTGGAGGCCGTGTTTGGTTTTCTCCCAATAATGCGGTTTGGTAATCAGTTGATAAAAGGCGATAAATGCAGCAACACTCCCCATCAGCCAGTAGATCGGAGTACCCAGCGCCCACTTAACCAAATGATACTGATCACGTTTGATGCACCCCATAAAGTAGGTGTACATATACAAAAAATTGCCGAAGATCAGGCAAGCCGCACCCATGTACAGCACGGGCGCGGGAAACAGTACATGATATACAGCTTCAACTCTGGAATGAAACAAGATATAGATGAGCAGCATCGCCCAGATGAACGGATTGACCAGCAATACAAATGTGCGCCCCGCGATGATCAGTTGCAGTGATACGAATTCACGCCAGTGTGACGGTCTTAGGAAGCGTTCCGGATTCCGCATGTGAACCAGATAGGTTTGCATGTAGCCTTTAATCCAGCGTGAACGTTGACGTAACCAATTGCGGACATTGGGATTGGCTTCTTCAAGCGTTGTGGATGCCAGCACCACCGTCTTGAGGCCAAAATTGCCCAGGCGCAAGCCCAGATCGCAATCTTCAGTAACGTTGAATACGTCCCACGCACCAAGCGAACGCAGCAGTGCCGCCGAAAAGTGATTTGACGTACCACCCAGCGGCAAGGCAAACTGTCCAACCTGCAAGCCGGGCAGCGTCAGTTCAAACCAGGCAGAGTATTCGGCTGTGAACCAGCGTGTCAGCAGGTTTTGGGTGTCGTTGTAAAAGTTCAGCTTGGCCTGCACACAGCCAAGTTCCGGCCCGTATTTAGCGAAGGTAAGCACTGCTTTTTTAAGTTGCAGTGGATCGGGGATGTCCTCAGCATCATAAATGACAATGTACTCGCCCGTTGCCTTCAGCAGCCCATAGTTGCAGGCGCGTGGCTTTGTACGGGGCTTACCGTCGGGCACAATGATCGTTTGAAAATGTGGAGGCAAGTGCTGCTGTTGAATCGCCGCACGGGTCTCGGCGTCATCTTCTTCGGTCAAAAACAGGATTTGCAGTTTGTTGACGGGGTAATCCAGTGCCTGCATCGCCTTTGCAAACTGTGGTACCACACTCGCTTCACGATACAGCGGGCAGAGTATGGTGTACTGCGGCCAGTTGGCGTGGGCAAGTGCCTTCACCAGCCCATCATCAATCTCGATCTCTGCCGCGTGGTTAAGGGTACGCGCCGACAATCCAAACGTTATCAGCAAATTGCCTATATAAAATAGGGTGATGACGGCCATTATGGCAACGGCAACCTGTGTTGTCCATAAGATCAGCCCGATCACCAGACCAATGGCTGCCAGTTTGAGGAAAACTGTTTGACCCGGCGTCAGGGTTTGAAATGCAGATCGCTGAACGCGAAATGGGGCAAAGGTGCGTACCGTTTGGGTACTTAGCTTGACGGGATTGATTGATTCTTGCAGATAGGCGTTCGCGGTGTCGGCATAAGCCGGGCGTGAACCATTGAGCCATCCCTCAAAACGGACGAATTGATTTCTCAACTCCACTTCGGCTAACACAGACTCCGGGATTAGTTCAGATGATGCAGCATCGGACATTGATAATTCCCCTGTTTAGTTCGCTATAAAGTCGACAAGCTCTTGAAACGAAGGCATATGCCACCGTTCAAGCGGAAGCCACCAGGCAACTACGGATACATTGTGAAAAAGGGTCTTCTTCAAGGATGAGCTAGCGGCGGTGTTAAGCTAGTGTTAACCAATCTGCAAACACCATCAGCCGGACGCCTAACAGCAAAACGTGTTCCAGAGGGGTCTATCTACATCTATCTTTGTTTATTATGCCAAATGAGAAGGAGAGTCTGAATCAATAGCTCATCTATTAGTGAACTGATGAGTTTGTATTACCCTAACTGGGGATGTTGTTTATCGAAAGGTGACTTATAGTCGAAGCAATGCGCTAATCAGCTATTCCAGGCGGCGTGCAGCGTGAATAGATCATCATAAATGGCATCGGGTGTCACCATGCCGACATCGGCGCGCTGTGAAACACCTGTCAGCACGAGCGCCGTTTTGAAGCCAACGGTCTGCGCGCCGAATATATCCGTATCAAGGCGATCCCCGATCATCAGAGCTTCGTGCGCTTCGCAGCCAATGCGCTCCAAAGCCGAATGAAACATGGTTGGCTGTGGCTTGCCCATCAATCGCGCCGTGCGCCCACTGGAAACTTGCAATGCAGCGATAATGCTGCCTGCTCCCGGTGCGAGGCCGTCCGGCTGTGGGATCGAAACATCGCCATTGGTGCCGATGAACTCGGCACCTGCCAGTAATCGGCGCAGCGCAAAAGTCAGCTTTTCATAGGTGATGTTCACATCCAGCCCGACAACGACCACCTGCGCTGTTTGCGGATCGATCAGATAACCACGTTCGGTCAGTAGTTCAGAGAGGCGTGGACTGCCCACCACATAGATGGGTGTCCCGGCGGGGTAATGGCGTGCCAGTTCATCGGCAGTTACAACGCCGGACGTAATGACTCCTTCCGGGTTGACCGCGATTCCCAACGACTCGCAACGAGTGACATAATCTGCAACGCTTTTACTGCTGTTGTTCGTCGCCAGCCCATAGGGAATGCCACGCGCCCGCAAGAAACTGATAAATTCCGGTGCGCCGGGGATCACCTCCTGGCCGCGCCACAACACACCGTCCATATCCAGCACGACGCCGCGAATGGTACTTAGATCAAGTGCCAAAAGCGCCCTCAAATTGTAGTTTGTCCTGATCTTCAAACAGCGTAATTGGGTAATTGCCGGTGAAACAGGCGTTGCAGTAGCCGTGCCGGGGCGTGCTAACGACGCTCATCATGCCTTCTAACGAAATATAGGCCAGGCTGTCCGCGCCGATCTGTTTGCAAATATCGGCGATGCTCATCACATTGGCGATTAATTCATCGCGGCTTGCTATATCAATCCCCATGAAACAGGGATGCTTGATCGGCGGCGACGAAACACGCACATGTACTTCCGTCGCGCCGCCTTCGCGCAGCAGCCGTACCAAAGGCCCTGATGTGTTGCCGCGCACAATCGAATCATCAACCATCACGACGCGCTTTCCGGTCAGATTACCGGGCAGCGGATTGAACTTGAGACCAACTGCCGTTTTGCGGAGTGTATCCGTTGGCTGAATAAACGTCCGTCCGATATAGCGATTTTTGATCAAGCCTTCGGTGAAGGGTAAGCCCATTTGCTGAGCGTAACCGATGGCCGCAGGCGTACCGGAATCGGGCACCGCGACGACCAGATCGGCATCGGCGGGTGCTTCAATTGCCAACTGCTTGCCCAATCGCTGACGCACGGCATGGATCACCTGATTATCGAACAGGCTGTCCGGGCGGGCGAAGTAAATATGCTCAAAAGTGCAGAGCGCCATCGGTTTGGGCGCAGTACCGATCTCCGAATAAACACCGTTCGCATCCAGACGGACAAGTTCGCCGGGGGCTACTTCACGCATGAAGGTTGCGCCAATCGTGGTCAGGGCACAACTTTCGGAAGCCAGCACATAACCGCCGCTGTCCAGTTTGCCCAGGCACAACGGACGAAAGCCCCAGGGATCGCGTACCCCATAGACTGCGTGCCGGGTGAGAATTGTCAGGCTGTACGCGCCCGTCGCCTGCGCCATGAACGTTCGGATGCGGTTTTCCCAATCACCGCTGCCGCCTGCCAGCATTTGCGTGATCACTTCGCTATCACTGCTGCTGATCAAACCGGTACCCCGTTGCAACAGATCACGGCGTAGTTGTGGCGCGTTAATCAGATTGCCATTATGTGCCACGCCGAGTGGCCCCAGGTACGTTTCGATGAGATAGGGCTGTGCGTTACGAAGTTTGCTGGTGCCAGTGGTGCTGTAGCGATTGTGGCCGATTGACAGTTCGCCTTGCAGGGGTTCAAGATTTTCTTCGTTGAAAACAAGTGAAACCAGCCCCATCCCTTTGTGGATGTGCGCCTGATGGTGATCGCTGGTAGCGATTCCGGCGCTTTCCTGGCCGCGATGCTGAAGCGCATATAATGCGAAGAAAGTCAGCCGTGCCACCTCTTCGCCGGGCGCATAAATGCCTACAATCCCACATTCGTCGTGCGGCTTATCATCCTGATCAGTTTGGAGCAGCTTATCCACTACAGCACCTTCGCCCTACTAAGCCGACGAATTATAACGCCAAATGTAAGGCCGATTCAAAAGTGGCGCGTCATTCGTTCAGCAGGCGGTTAAGCTGGCTCAGCACTTCGGTCAATGGCACGTTCTTGGGAACGTAGGTGTTTGCTCCCGCAGTTTTGGCTTTTTCCTGTGTGGCACGATTGGTTAATGCGGAGAGGATCACGACGGGAATATGTGCAGTCGCAGGCATGGCGCGCAACTGCTGACAGATCGCTTCACCGCCAATGTCGGGCAGCATCATATCGACGATCATAATATCGGGTTGTTCGACCTGCGCCAGTGTCAAGCCGTCCAGTCCATTCAGGGCGCTAACCACCTCAAAGCCACGCGCACTCAGATACGTTTCAAGCAGGCTGATCGTTAACGATTCGTCATCGATAATAAGCACTTTGGGCATGATCGATTCCTATGGTGAGTTTGTCGCTAAGCTCATCGAGTCTGGATAATTATAGTACGGCTCGGTCAAAAACCTAACCCGCTTCTAACAATCAACCATGCCCTGTATCCAGACTGGATCGCCCACAGGATTTAGAGACTGACAGCGTTTGACGCAGCTGCTTATTAAAAACAAATGGGAAGTTCAAACAATGAACTTCCCATTTACCTGGCTATACGGCGTTTTTTTTGATTGCTAGAGGAGACGCATCACCACCGGGCAGTTCACGATGATGCCCGATGAGCCAAAAGGCTTTCCATCCAGTCCAGTCAAAAACCCGCGCTTGACCAGCCCCAGGATGAAGAACTCTTCGGTCAGTCTGGAGCGATAGCCTTTGTCAATTGCTTCTTGTGTCCACACAACCGGGTTGAGGTCCCAAAGCGGGCTGTAGTCGGTTGCGATGGTTGGGATGCCACCCAGGGTGTTGAGTGGGCCCCCTTCGCCAGCCAGCGCACTGTTGAAGCCCTGCCGCTGCGGATTATCCTTACCCATCGGTCCATTTACGACTGGGAAAAGACGTTCGACAGCACTAAAGGCGCTGTCATCGCCGCTCACCTTAACATCCAACAAACCTGGTGCCAGTGTGACGGTTTCCATAGTGGCGGCAAGCGCAACGCTCGCGTCCAGGCTCAAATACATGACAGGCCGCGCGAAGCTATGACCCAACGTCAGGCTTAGTGTGACGGTGGTATCGCGCGGGCAAATCTTGACGACTTTATCGTGTGTGATTTTGTGATCGGGATTACCGTCGCAAAATTTATTCAGCACGTCATCCGCCACATTAAAGGCGACAATCGGTGCGTTGTAGATGAATCCACCACCATTGGTCAGCTTCATCAACGGACTGTAATCGGCATCACCAATCGAGCCGGGCTGCACCTTCAACGGTGGGAAATAATTTGGGGCGGCACCTGGCGTGATCGCAAGCTCTGGCGAAAAATCAACACGGCCACGCTCGAAGGTGATGCTGCCATCCACTTCACGGTGAGCCGGACGCACTGCCTTGCCCGAATCGGCATAGTTCAGCTTACCGGAGAAATTCAGGCCAAGTGCATCAGCATTCGCCTTATCTGTGGTGTCTGTCAGAACGTACCAGACGACCTCGCCGCTGGTCAACTTACCCTTATAAAGGGGCAAGGTGATTGTCAGCGCGTTCATGTCAATCGTTCCGGCTTTGAGCAGTTGGTACGGACCGATCAGTTCTTTCTGAACACTGGACGGCGCGGGTCCGAAGTAGGTCACGGGGACATCTGCGCCAATCGAAGGCGGTACAGGAGCAATCTCATCGGCACCACCTGACGTTTCCTTCGTGGCAACCGCTGTTGCACCTTGCGCCAATAAAGTGTGCGTGCTACCTGAACCCGCACTGAAAATCAGCGCAACCAACAAAACCATCGCCAAAAACAACAACCCTGCACTGCGAATGTGACGATCCATTGAGTTAGCCATTGCTATCCTCTCCAACCAAATGAGCGATACAAGACATTCTCGATTATCGGAAATCGTGGCAATGGTTTTGTAATGCTTTGGCGCTATCAAGGATGGGTCTTTTCTTCCTATAGAACGAGGGACTTACGCTTCATTCCAAGCAGCCTGCAAGCACTAGTGCCGGTGGACTATCAGACCTGGTTTGGCGTCGGCTCACGTGAAAACTCAGCGATAATCCGGTGTTTGGCAAGAGTACAAGAACGATGGACTCATTCGATGCAAATGACATCTTGCGTCACCTGGCGCAGGTGACTTCTACCATGACTGGCGAAGACTTTTTTTATTCACTGGTACGCGAAATCGCCACAACGCTTCATGTCAACGATGTTTTGATTGCAGAGCGCCCCGATCTGAAAGAACCTTTGGTTCGCACGCTGGCCTGTTGGACAGGGGATAAGCTCATCCCAAATTTTGAGTATGCGCTGCCAGATGCCGATTCCTGCTATGCTAACTTACAGCTTCAGACGTTTGTGCAGCTCGATGGCGCATCTGTCATTAGCGCGCAGCACGCCCGCTTGCACGGGAATTACTACATCGAAATACCGCTCATTGGTAGTCAACAGTGCGCCGTCGGGCACCTGGGCGTTATGGATGAACATCCGATTAATCCCGAACTGATCCCAATCCTTCAAATATTCGCGGCGCGGGCAAGCGCCGAAGTGGAACGCAGCCGCGCCCGACATGAACATCTGGTGCTGGAAGACCGCTATCGCCAACTGTTTGATAACAGCCCTCAACCGATTCTAGTTTTTAATGCCGAAACGCTGTTTTATACCGATGTTAACGAAGCGGCTTGCCGCCTGTATGGCTATAGCCGCGCCGAATTTCTGAGCATTACGACGCTTCAACTCCGGCCAAACAGCGAAGCCGAACGTTTACGCGAGGTCTTGCGTGAAAGCATCGAGACGCAGCGACCCATTTCTGGGCGCTGGAAACATCTGCGTAAAGACAGTTCGGTGCTGGACGTAGAATGTAACTGTGTCATTTTCAAGGTGGGTGGGCAGTTTCACGTGATGTCGCTTATTACCGATATTTCGGAACGACAGCGCGCCGAAGAGCAACGACAGAATGCCGCGTTGGAAGAACGAAACCGCCTGGCGCGCGAACTACATGATTCGGTCAATCAAACGCTGTGGTCTGCCGCGCTGATTGCTGACGTGCTGCCCGAATTGTGGGAGCAGGACGTACAAAACGGCTATCGCAAGCTCAACCAACTGCGCCAATTGAATCGGATGGCGCTGGCCGAGATGCGTGCGCTGCTGCTCGAACTGCGCCCCGCCTCAGTTTTGGAAGCCAGCATGGGCGATTTGCTCCGCCGCCTGATAGACGCACTGTTTCCACCCACTCGCATCACCGTAGTGATGGATGTTGCCCAGGAATATCCGATGCTGCCCGACTTGAAAGTGGCTTTCTATCGGATTGCTCAAGAAGCACTCAACAATATCGTGCGACATGCTGAGGCGAATCTGGTACGTGTGGCGCTGGGCCATAGTGGGGATAGCTTACAACTTTTAATTAGCGATGATGGACGAGGCTTTGATCCGGCATTGCCCACAACCGGGCATATGGGCTTGCACATTATGCGCGAACGTGCCGAAGCGGTAGGGGCTGCGCTGACGATCAGAACCACGCTGGAGCAAGGTACAGAAATTTGTGTGGTCTGGCAAGAAAAGAACAGGAAAAGTTAAAATGCCCGGAGATACGGAAACGCGCGTCCTGATCGCGGACGATCATCACATGCTTCGCTTGGGACTGACTACGATGCTCGAAGCCTTTAGCGATTTGCGGTTGGTGGGCGAAGCCTCAAATGGCAAAGAAGCGATCCAACTCTGTGAGGAGAAAAAGCCGCATGTCGTCCTGATGGATATCCTCATGCCGCGTATGGATGGCATAGAGGCGACAGCGCACATCTCAAGACGTTTCCCGGATATTCAGATCATTGCGCTGACCAGCTACGAACAACAAGGCACCATCAGGGCGGTGTTAGAGGCAGGGGCGATTGGCTATCTGTTGAAAAACGTCTCCGCACATGCCCTGGCTGATGCCATTCGGGCGGCACGCATCGGGCGACCAACACTTGCCCCGGAAGCGACTCAGGCGTTGATTCAAACCATGCGGCAGCACATGACGGTGCAGATTGCACTCACCGAACGGGAAACGGACGTGCTGACCTGTGTTGTGCGCGGGTATAGCAATGCCCAGATTGCCGCGCAGTTTGGGTTAAGCCTTTTTACTATCAAGAATCACGTTAGCAACATCTTCCGCAAGCTGGGGGTTGCCAGTCGAACCGAGGCGGCCACCTTTGCCATTCAGCATCACATCGTAACAATTGATTAAGGGGTACCTGCCCAGTAGGTGAAACCGGATTTTTCGCGGATCAGGATGTTTTGCAGCAGACCAACGGCTTTTTCAAATCCCTCATTTTGCGACATCAAACCGTCTTCATGTTCAATTGAGATCGCGCCTTCGTAACCCACCAATTGCAAGCTGCTGATCATCGCCCGCCACACATCTTCACCGTGACCGTAGCCCACCGTGCGGAAAATCCAACTGCGCCGCGCAAAATCGCTATACGACTTGGTATCGAGGACGCCGTTCAGCGTCGCATTAATCGGATCGATCACGGTGTCTTTGGCGTGAAAATGGAAGATCGATTTGCCCAATGCGCGAATGGCATGTACCGGGTCTGCGCCCTGCCAGAACAAGTGACTCGGATCGAAGTTCGTGCCAATCGTTTCGCCAATAGCATCCCTCAATGCTAACATCGTCTCCGGGTTGTAGACACAAAAGCCGGGGTGCATCTCAATAGCGATTCGGACACCATGCTCTGCCGCAAATTTGGCGGTTTTCTGCCAGTAGGGAATCAGCATCGCTTCCCATTGCCATTGAACCGTCTTGCTAAAATCGGGCGGCCAGGGACAGGTCACCCAGTTCGGCGTTTTATCATCGGGGCCGCCGCCGGGACAGCCTGAAAAGGTGACGACGGTCTGCACGCCCATCTTTTCGGCCAGCAGAATCGTATTCGTGATCACCTTCTGATGTGCCTCACCAATCGCTGGATCGGGGTGCAGTGGATTGGCGTGGGCGCTCAGGGCGCTGATGCCCAGACCGCGACTCTCTACCGCATTTTTGAGCGCGGCAGTAGCCACAGGATTATCCAACAGGATTGACGGTTTGCAATGAGCATCGCCCACGTAACCCCCACAGCCGATCTCAACCATTTGCACGCCCACCGACTGAACATAATCAAGCGCCTGCTCAAACGGTTGGCCGCTGAACATAACCGCAAATACACCAAGTTTCATTGAAAAAACTGTCCTTTGTCATTCACCAAACGGGGTCAAAATTGAACAGGCGCGCCTGTCTCAAAAGATTTGACGGTGTTGAACACAATCGCCAACGACTTGATATTATCCTGACAGGTGGTCGCGGCGGGTTTACCGTGTGTCACCGCTTCGTAAAATTCGTGCAGCAGATAGGCTTGTGCAGTATGGGTCATTGCCACCGGATTGACAATCGTTAGCTCGCTGTACTCATTCTGCCGAAAACCACCCCGATCCAACAGTGTATCGTGCCGCACTTGCTTGAAGACCTGATCATCACGCAGCAGCAGCACGCCGTTTTCGCAATCGAAGCGCCAATGGGCATTCCAGGGGGTTTCGTTGCCGGGCGCACACCACGAAGCGTTATAGGCCGCTGCCACGCCATTCGCAAACTGAAGCGAAACCGACGCCGAGGCATCGCCCCGATACCAACTCCAAGGCGGATTCCAGCTTCGCCCAAAGACGCTGACCGGATCGCTCCCCAGAAAAAAGCGCAACATATCGAAATGGTGAATTGACATATCAATGATGAGCGGGTAAGGCATTTCTTCACGGAAACCGCCGAAATGCGGCCCCTTGAAGAACTCAATCGTTACCGCGCCTACCTGTCCCATTTCACCCGATGCCAGGACGCTTTTCACCGTTTGCGCTGGTACCGAGTAGCGATAGTTCTGCGTGACCATATGCAAAACGCCGGTCTCACTGGCCTTTTGAACGATGTCCTGTGCTGTCGTTAGCGTATCGGAGAGCGGCTTCTCGGAGAGTACCGGGATTTTGGCATCGAGCGCCGTCAGCGACACTTCCCGATGAAAGCGTGGCGGCGTCACATCGATCACGCCATCTGCCGAAACGGACGCCAGCGCCTTACCCAGCGAGTCGAAGATAAGCGCCGGATCAAGGCCATATTGAGCCACCTGTTGTTCAGCAATCGCTTTATTGATCTCGACAAACCCCGCAAATTCGACTTCGGTGGATGCCTGAACCGCTTTCAGCCAGGTGTTGCCCATTCCGCCCAGGCCAACTTGAATCACTTTCACGCTAAATCCTCTTTCCAATGCGCTGGATCATCCATCAGCGCCGTTTTTGCTGGTTGAAACGATGTGCCACAAGTGACAGGATTAATACCACGCCGTAGAAAAATTGGGTATAAAACCCGGTGAAACCCGATGAGATCAAACCTGTCTCTATGAAGCCAACGATGAACGCGCCGATCACTGCGCCCGTAATCGTTGCCACGCCGCCCCAGGTTGGTGTGCCACCGACGAATACCGCTGCCAGCGCCGCCAACAGATAACCATCGCCCGTTGTCGGCCAAAAAGTATTATTGATCAGCGTTGATAATACGCCTGCAAATGCACAGGCGATCCCGATGTACACAAAACCCATGATTTTCGTGCGGTCTACGTCGATACCCATTTCGCGGGCACTCTCGGAGTTATCGCCCACGCAGCAGATGTGGACGCCAAACTGACTGCGATTGAACAGCCACCAGCCCACCGCTGCGAAAGCCAGCCCCCAGATCATCTGCACCGGAAACAGAATACCCGCGAACGCTATTTTGCCAACCATCACCTGGTAGAATGCCGTATCACGCAGAAAAGTGAGCGGGATGCCCTGCCCTTGTGTTCCCATCTGGATGAGTCCGCGCAGCAAGAAATTCATGCCTAGCGTAGATACCAGTGCCGATAGCCCTACCTTTGTGACCAGCAGGCCGTTCACTAACCCGGCCAACATACCGAGCAGGATCGCTACGCCCAAACCCACCACTGGCCCCAAACTCGACTGGGCACACGCCGCAAAACCCCACGCCGCAACACCGATGATCGACGGGAACGACAGATCGATTTCACCCGCCGCCACGATGAACACGAGCGGTACCACCAGGATCACCGACAGCGGCAGCGATGTAAAGACGGAGGTGTACAGCGTCGGATTCAGGAATACTTTCGGATTTTCAAAGATAAAAAAGGCAATCAGTAACACAAAAATGAGCAAGGCGCTGAGTGGCCGCCGATTCTTGCTCAGATAGAGTGCCCGTGTCGCCGGGCGGGAAGTCGTCACCAGTTGAGACGTTTCGGTTGCCATAGCTTCTCCGATAAATTACGCCACACTCGAAATTTTGCCTGTACGCGCGATACCATGCAGCTCCTTGACCAGCACATCGGCGGACGGAATATCGGCTTTGGAGGCTTCCATGACCACCGTTCCCCGATCCAGGATCACGAATCGATCTGCCACATCATAGGTGTGATAAATATTGTGACTGATAAAGACGCACGAACTGCCTTCTTCCTTGACACGCCGCACGAACCCAAACACTTTTTCCGATTCGGTGAGCGATAAGGCCGTCGTCGGTTCGTCCAGGATGAGCAGCGCCGCCTTAAAGTAGAGTGCCCTGGCAATCGCCACGCCCTGTCGTTCGCCGCCCGATAAATTTCCGACAATCGAATCGGGCGAAAACACTTTCGAGGTGAAGCCAATCGTTCGCATCAGGCGTTCAGCTTCGGCTTCCTGATCCTTAAGTTTGAGATTACCAAAACGTCCGACTCGTTCGCGCCCCATGAAGATATTGCGTGTGATTGTCTGTTGTTCGGCCAATGCCCGATCCTGATACACCGTTTCGAGTCCGGCCTTGCGTGCTTCGGTCACGTTCCAGCGGCTTATCTTCTGGCCGCGCACCCAGATTTCGCCTGTGTCGGGCGCGTGAACCCCCGAAAATACCTTGATGAGCGTGGACTTGCCCGCGCCATTGTCCCCGATCAGCCCGACTATCTCCGGTTGATCTACCGACATGGTAACGCCTTCCAGCGCGGTCACTTTGCTATACGACTTTGTAATATTTCGCAGTTCAATCAGCTTTTGAAGCATTATCTAAAACCTGTTGATTTATAAATATCAACCCGGTTTCTCTCCAGGAGGGAAAGAAACCGGAGATGAGGTTAAGCGTTTAGCGCAGTCCCTTGTTCGCCAGATCAGCGACAGACTTATAGTTATCAGCGTTTACGAAACCCGCGCCTGTGTCGACGTTGAGCGGCCCAAAGCCATACTTCTTGGTCAGGCACAGACTCTGGATCGGCAGATAGCCTTGCAGAAACGGCTGCTGATCAGACGTGAGTTGGATGTAGCCTTTCTTGAAGCCGTCGATGATCGCGGGGCTGGTATCGAACCCGATGTTGAACACTTCGCCCGGCTTCTTGTTGATCGCTTCCATGTAGATTTGCGCCGAACCGAGCGTTTGACCACCTGCGTACACGATCACTTTCGTTTCCGGATGCGACAGGAACGCGGCAGTAACTTTTGGCGTCAGCAGGTTCGGATCAGTGGCTTCGGCGGGAACAGCGATGATCTTATCGACCACCAAACCGGCATCCTCGAAGGCTTTGGCGGTGCCCGCTTCACGGATGTAGCGGCCTGGTTGATCCCATGGCCCAAACACGAGTGCGCGATCACCCTTCTTCAAGCCGAGCGCGCGCATTGCTTCCTTAGCCAGTGCCTGACCCTGTGGGTCAAGATTCGCGCCAACGTAGCCGCCGCCAAACTTGGCGCGCACTTTCGGCACATCGACGTTCTGGTACATCATCAGGATTCCAGCTTTGCTGGCGTCTTCGGCCAATGGCATGATCGCGTCATCGCCGGGGTGTCCCATCATGGCGATACCATCCGGCTTGGCCGCAATCGCATCACGCAGTTGGTTGACCATCTTATCGACTTGCCAGCCCGAAAACACGAATTCGACCTTTGCACCCAGGTCAGCTTGCGCGGCCTGTGCGCCCTTATAGACGATGGACGCGAACGCATCGCCCGCATCACCGCCGTTAAAGAATCGGATCGTGACGCCTTCGCACCACTTCCCAGTTTGCGCCAGTGTGCGCGTAACGCCCGCTTGCAGGCTGCCCACAACCAGTACCAGCAGAATCGCCAGCACTAACAGGCGTTGTGTACGCTTCAAAAGAAAAGTTTTCACGATGTTGCTCCTAAAACTAAAAGACTTTACGACGTAATGGCTCGAAAACGACCCGATTCCCGTGCCGCCACCCCCTCTCGTTTATAAAAATATTACTTCTGGTAACGCCCGGTGCTTTCCCGGATCGTCAAGCCTGGCCGCAGTAATACTTGCTCCGGCGGCACGGACTTGTCCTCTAATTGGCGAATCAGCATTTGTGTGCCCAGGCGACCCATTTCCGCCGCCGGGAAATCAATCGTCGTCAGGGCGATGCCGCCCAACCCATCCTGGCGCGACACCGAAAAACCAATGACTGAAAAATCATCGGGGATACATCTGCCCGCGTCCTGAATAGCCTGTACTGAGCCACGCAGTGTCGTTTCCGTGACGTTGATCATGGCGCTCAACCCGGCGTCCTCAGCCAGCATTGACTGCATCGCCGCATAGCCTCCTTCGGCTGTCGGTTCGGTCAGCCGAATCAGTCCGGTCAAATGCAGGTCACGGGTTGCCTGTTCAAAGCTCTGGCATGAACGAACGGTTGGGCCGTAGCCCACCTTGAATAGCGATGGCGATTGGGTGATCAGCCCGATTCGACGATGCCCCAATCCGGCCAGATACTCGACACATTCTCGAACCGTATAGTCAAAATCCAGGTCAACGAAACTCGTTCCGGCGTTTTCGGCGCAATGCCCGATCAGGCTGAATGGGTATTGACGCGCCTTAAGCATCTCGACGCGCGGGTCATTCAGCTTGATTTCCATCAGGATCAAACCGTCGATGAAACCTTTTTGCGTCATACGCAGCACTTCACTATCTTTGCTGGGTGAAGTCCATAACACAAGGCTGTAGTCGAGTTCGCTGGCTGCTTCTGCGGCACTAGCCACGAATATGAACTGTGCTTCGAGCAGCCCTTTGTATTGGAACGGCAGCAGCAGCGCGACGATCTTGCTGCGTCGTGTTGCCAGGCCGCGCGCCAGAGCGTGCGGCTGATAATCCAGCTCGGCCATCACCTCGAAGATGCGCTGCTTCGTTTCTTCGGAAATGGGACGCTTGCCACTGAGCGCATGAGAAACTGTACTCAGCGAAACGCCTGCGCGTCGGGCAATGTCTACCATCGTCGTCATGAACTATTTTTGTGCCTCTAAATAACGAAAAGTCTTTTTGTGCATTCATCAAAACGCTTTGATGAACACTTGATAACAGCATAAATCCATTTTTATGGGTTGTCAATAAGCAATTTACAAAATGGGTGAAGTTGTCGTTTTTGTTCAAGACACAGCTTACAAGTCGCTTTATGCTATAGGTGTTGAGCCAGTAATGCACCGCGAATGGAGACATCGTGGATAAACAATGGGAGTATTGCACGATGGTGGCAACTCAAACGCTTTCGGATCGAATGCTGGTCGTTACGCTGCTGAAGCCGAGCAGCAAACCAGAAGGGCGCAGCCTGGGGAAAATCCAGCTTGGGTCGGCCATTGCACAACTGGGTTGCGAGGGCTGGGAGATGTGCGGCTTTTATACCGTCAATTTACCGGATGGTTTAGGCCAGCAGTTCTATTTTAAGCGCCCTTTGAGTCGACTGTGATTGTCCATATCGCCCAGTAATTGCGGTACGGGTGATATAATTTTCGGACGATCAGATAGATTCGCCCGCGCTAACCATTGGAGACGAGGCCTTTGCTCTTAAACTTTGCCGAAAGACTATCGGATTCACCTTTCGTCGAAAGAGTCTGGCGCACGCGCAGTGAGCAGGCTGGCACTTTTACCTCACTTGCCCTGAGTCACTGGCAGATGTGCGTCTGGACGGAAAATGGCAAAACCAATCTAACGATGCGCGGGCCAGAAACAAAAGCAACGCGCGTACTGTGCCCTGCCGATGCAGAGTTTTTGGGCATCGTCTTTAAGCTCGGCACATTTATGCCCGATCTCCCGGCTAATAAACTCGTGGACGCCGATACAACCCTGCCGGATGCGTCCAGCCAAGCCTTTTGGCTGAATGGCGCAGCGTGGCAATTTCCTGACTTTGAAAATGCAGACACCTTTGTTGAGCGGTTGGTGCGCGAGGGGCTGCTTGTCCGCGAACCTGCTGTCGAGAGTGCTTTGCAAGCTGAGCTACAGCCGATCTCTGTGCGCTCCGTACAGCGTCGTTTTTCGCGGGCAACGGGTTTGACACAGGGCGCGGTTACCCAGATCGAACGTGCCCGCTACGCAACCATCCTTTTGCGACAAAATACATCGATCCTGGATACGGTTGAACAGGCTGGCTATGCCGACCAGCCGCATCTGACCCGATCCCTGAAGCACTTCGTTGGACAAACGCCCGCCCAAATCATCAGTGAGCCGGAATCACTGTCGTTTTTGTTCAAGACAGCGCCCCTGGGTTGATTTATGATAGGAAGTGTCCGATAGACAACACGAGGAGCATTCACATGCAAACAGTTTATTCAAAAGACGGCAGCGCCATCACGTTCGATCAATCAGGCAGCGGGCTACCGGTTATCCTGGTGTGCGGCGGGTCTGTTGATCGTATGTCGAACGCGCCACTGGCGGCACTGCTCTCCAAACAATTTACCGTGTTCAACTATGATCGTCGGGGGCGCGGTGCCAGCGGAGACACAGCGCCCTATGCAGTAGCGCGTGAAATCGAAGATATTGAGGCGGTTATGAACGCGGCGGGTGGATCGCCGTTCCTGTTCGGCAGTTCGTCCGGCGCATCTCTGGCACTCGAAGCAGCGGCCAGTGGACTCCCTATCAAAAAATTGGCGCTGTGGGAACCGCCCTACATCGTCGATAACAGCCGTCCGCGCCCCCCGGCGGATACGGCCAAGACGTACACCGAACTCGTATCAGCAGGTCGGCGTGGTGATGCAGTCGAATATTTCATGGCGAAGGTGGTGGGGCTTCCCCCTGAATTCGTCGCGCAGGCGCGTACCCAGCCCTGGTGGCCGTTCCAGGAAGCATTGGCGCACACACTTGCTTACGACGCAACTGTTATGGGCGATTATACGCTGCCAACGGCGCGGGCGGCTTCTGTCAAAACCCCCACGCTCGTGATTGCGGGCGGGGCTGACATGCCCTGGATGCGTGATACCGCAAAAGCCCTGACCAGCGTCATCCCTGGCGCGCAGAGCCGTTACCTGGATGGGCAAGGTCACAATGTTGACGCGCAAGTGCTTGCGCCGGTGCTAGCAGAATTCTTCAACAGTTAATCAGCTAAAGGGCAGCGTGATTGATTAGTTACGCTGCCCTGTAGGATATTACGCAGTTCCACAAGAAAAGGTGTTTTCACATGATCCCGGAAGTGACTGAATATCTCAACAAAATCAAAAAAGAATGGCAAGCCGAGGTATGCCGATCCATTCGTGAGATCGTACATCAAGCGATCCCCGACGTGGTTGAACGCCTCCAGTATGGCAAGCCGCATTTCCTGAAAAATGGCAAATACGCCTGTGTTCTTGGCACGGCAAAGGGTTGGGTCAGCTTCACCATTTTTAACGCCCAAGCACTTGAAACACCCGAAGGGCTTTTTGAGGCTTCGGATGATGGTGGCCGCAAGACCATCAAAATTCTGGAAGGGCAAAAAGTCGATTACGCACTGCTGGCAAAACTGGTACAACAGGCAGCCAGTTCGATATAGCAGCCTGAGGTAAGCGCATAAAAGGGCTGTTAGCAACCTTGTTTCACCTGCATAGCAGGCGGAGCAGGTGTAATAGAATAATTAACCGGCGAAAAACAACCCAAACTAAAATATAAAACCAAGCTATCGGAAAAAGTATAAGGATGAATACGCCTTTTTCGACGTGCTACATTTGCCCTGCTTGACAAAATTGAATCCGGTTGTATATTGTAACCTGTTAACACTTTACAATTGCAGCATTACAAGCCGCGGCCTAGTCCGATTCCGCTGGGCCGCGAAGTGGAGACTATGTCAAGCCTAAAAGATGAGTTAGCACAAACAACCGTTGCGCCTAAAACCGTCAGTGCGTGGTGGCTGGGCGGCACTGGATTTATCTTCAAAACAGCTTCCGGTACACAAATTTATATTGACCCGTACCTCTCGAACGCGGTTTTCCAAATATTCGGTCTTGAGCGCGGCTTTCCAGCCCCTATCGCACTTGAGGACGTGCGGCCTGATCTGGTGATTGCCACGCACTTCCACGAGGATCATCTTGATCCGGGCGGCTTGCCGATCATCGCCAAAGTCTCGGACGCGATCTTCATGTGTCCACCCACCGCGCAATCGCGTTTGCTGGGCTGGGGTATCGCGCGGGATCGTGTCCTGCCGCTCGTCTGGGGACAATCGCGTACTTTCCGTGATGTGACGATCACGGCTACCCCTGCCCGTCACGAAGCCGGGATTCCCGGTTGGGAGGTGCCGGATGCGATGGGCGTTATTTTCGATTTTGGCGGGCTGCGCGTCTATCACACAGGTGATACGGAATATGATGTGCGGCTGCGAAATATGAACACCGAGAATCTGGATGCGGCGATGCTGGTCATCAACGGCGTGACGGGCAATATGAACGCTCACGAAGCGGCGATGCTGGCCTGGCATTTGGGTGTCGGCACGGCCATTCCGATGCACCATATTTTGTGGAAGGAACCCACACCCGGCGCGACGCTCGATCCGGTGCTGTTTGAACAGACCTTTCAAAAATTGGGCGGAGCAGGGCAGGCGCGCAGTTTGCAGATTGGCGAACAGATCGTGCTGACCGCCAAAACAAAATAGCAGATATTCTTGCATTCTTGAAAGATGATTAGCTTTGAAAATTACACACATTGAGACTTATACGGTCAGTGCCGGATGGAAAAACTGGCTGTTCGTCAAGGTGCTGACCGACAGCGGTTTGTATGGCATCGGTGAGGGCACACTCAACGGCTTCATCAAAACGACAGAGGCCGGGGTACACGAATTGGAACATCTGGCGGTTGGGCAAGACCCGACTCAGGTCAACCGACTGGCGAAGCATATGATGGAGAGTGTCTCGCTGGATGGCGGACACATTCACCGCACGGTAGTGGCGGCGGTTGAGGTTGCCTGCTGGGACATTCTGGGCAAGTCGCTCGGTGTGCCGATCTACCAGCTATTGGGCGGCAAAATGCGCGAATCGGTATTGGGCTACGCGAACGGCTGGTATCGAACCGAGCGAACGCCACAGCATTTTGTAGAGGCCGCCGAAGTCGTCATCAATAAGGGCTTTCACGCGCTCAAAGTCGATCCATTCGGGACGGCGCAGGGCTTCATTGAGGATGAGGCGCTTGATCTGGCCTACGATATTTTGGCCGCGCTTCGAGAACGTTTTGGCCGAAGTTTACGCATCCTGATCGATGTTCATGCACGCTTCACTGAGGCCGACGCGCTGCGTGCCGCCCGCAAACTTGCGCCGCTTGATCTGTATTGGTGGGAAGAGCCGACCACCCGCGAACGTGAACAACCCGCCAATGCCGTCGCGCTGCAAAGCCCAATCCGCGTGGCGACAGGCGAAATGTACGATACCGTCGGCCAATTCTACACACTGGCAGAAGGGGGCGGCGTGAACATCTGGCAGCCGGAGCCAATGTCGCTGGGTGGTCTCACGAATACGCTGGCGGTGGCTAATCTGGCACTGGCGCATGGCAGTTGGATCGCGCCCCATCAGAGCGGCGGGCCAGTGGCGACGGCGGTTTGTTTGCAGCTTGCGGCGTGCGTTCCCAACTTCCTGATTCAGGAACACTTCGACGCCTTCAATGACCCCTGGGCGCGCGATCTGGTGACCTGGAATCCAACGATTGACCCGGCTACCGGACACCTCTCATTGCCAGATGCGCCCGGTCTTGGCATTGATCTGAATATCGACGTGGCGCTTGCCCATCCCTACGATCCGGCAGCGTATCTGAACATCTACAAAGAAGGCTGGGAGAAACGTCTCGGTCAGAGCGCGATCACTGAAGGGAACGCTGCCCCATGAAAATTACACGCATCGAAACGATCTGGTGCAGCGACTTGCTGCCGACCAGTTGGGTACGCATCCATACCGATGATGGTCTGATCGGTCTGGGCGAAACGTACTACATTCCGCGCGCAGTTGGCGCAGTGATCCATGATGTGTTCGCCAAACTGCTGCTTGGCCGCAGCCCATTGGACATTGAAAATCACTGGCAAAATATGTTCTCGACGGTCAACTTTTTTGGCTTTGCCGGGTCTGAGATGCGCGCCATCAGTGCCGTAGACGTGGCACTGTGGGATATTGTAGGTCAATACACCGGACAGCCGATCTACAACCTGCTTGGCGGACGCAGCCGTGACCAGATCATGATCTACAACACTTGTGTCGGGCACGGCAAGCATCAGGATTATCTGGCCTGGGCAGAAGGGCATACGGGCGA
The DNA here is from genome assembly GCA_038239365.1 of Aggregatilineales bacterium. GTDB lineage: Bacteria > Chloroflexota > Anaerolineae > Aggregatilineales > UBA2796 > JBBRMW01. The sequence continues at coordinate 10,831 of JBBSEU010000003.1, read as the reverse complement.
ACTGGCCGCCGATCTGCTCAGTCATGGCATCAAGGCGATGAAAATTTGGCCGTTCGATCAGTTCGGCGTCTCATTGGAAGGACCAAACGGTGGACGCTCAACCCGCGCGCACGGCACAGCAGGTTCAAACGCTGTTGGGCCGGTCAGCCATTTTCTGAGCAATGACGATCTGAAAAAGGGATTGTCCTATGTTCAGGACATTCGCAAGACTGTTGGCGATCAGATGGAGATCGCCATTGAGGGGCACGCCCGCTGGAATTTGCCGGAAGCCGTGACCATTGCTCAGGCGCTGGAACCCTACGATATTATGTGGCTCGAAGAAATCATCCCGCCGGACAATATCGAGAGCTATGCGCGGCTTAAAGCGCAAACCCGCGTCAAACTGTGCGTTAGTGAGCGCCTGTTCACCCGTTTTGGCTTTCACCGGGCAGTTGAGCAGAACGCGGCGGACATCATCATGCCCGATATGGCCTGGACAGGCGGGATCAGCGAAACGCGCAAGATTTGTGCGCTGGCTGATACCTACTACCTGCCCGTGACCAGCCACGATTGTATTGGCCCGGTGGCGCTCTGGTCTGCCGTTCACATGATGCTGCACGTCCCGAACGCAATGATCGTGGAGACGGTGCGCGCCTACTATGATGGCTGGTACAACGACATTGTCACGGATCGTATCCCGATCCAGGATGGCATGATCACGCTGCCCAACAAACCGGGGCTGGGTACTGCGCTGCGCCCGGAGGTGTTGCAGCGCAGCGACGTGCATATTGAAGTCTCGGAGCTATAACCTCACCCTTTGATCGCGCCCGCACTTAACCCGGTGACGATGTATCGCTGCACAAACAGATAGAAAATCACCGGGAAAATCGAGAAGACAAGTCCCGCTGCCAGCAGCCTGTCAATCGGTACGTTGATCATCGAAATCATTGACGCCAGTCCGACAGAAGCCGGATAGAGTTTCTTGTCACCGATCAGGCTGGCCGCGAACAAAAATTCGTTCCACGAATAGAAGAAGGCCACCACCGCCACCGCCACCAACCCCGGCGCGGAAATGGGCAGCATAATCCGTCGCAGCACGCCGATCCGGTTACAGCCATCGACTAAGGCTGCATCTCGAATCTCTTTGGGAATCGTGTCGAACACATTCTTCAAAATCCAGATACAGATCGGCAGTACAAACGCGGTATCGACCATGCCCACCACAATCAGATTGTTCTTCAGTTTGAGATGATCGACGGTGGCATACAGCGGAATCAGGATCAACGCTTCGGGGAGCATTTGCGTCATAAGCAGCACAAAACCAAACTGTGCCTGACCACGCCAACGTCTGCCCGAAAGCGAATACGCGCCGACGATGGTCAACACAAGGCAGATAATGGTGGTGATGGATGCCAGAATAATCGAGTTGCCGATCCATATGTCTACCCGATCCGGGTTATCGGTGGCTTTGAAAATGTCGTTGAAGGGCGTCAGTTCAATCGCGCGTGGAAACAATGGCGGTGGATAACTCAGGCTGTATTTCACAGGCTGGACGGCGCTCACGACCATCCAATAGACTGGAAACGCCGTCACGATGCAGAACAGCAGCACCATGATATAGAATGGGATGCGCCGCAAGGGGCGGAATGTTCGGTTGTTTCTGCGTGGGACTGGGTTGGATACCAGTGTGGTCATATTGTTTATCCTTCCTCATCAGCGGCGCGAACCCGTTGTAAATAGACAAATACAAGCGTAATGGCAAATACTGCGATGAAACCCGCTACGCCAATCGTCGCGCCATAGGAAAAGTCGAACGAGTTGAATGCTGTTTTATAGACTTGAATAACCAACGTTTCGGTCACGCGCCCCGGCCCACCGCCTGTTGACAAAAAGATGAGCGCAAATTGGCGGAACGAGAAAATGCAGGCCAGCACCCCTAGCAGCATCAATGTCGGCAGAATATCGGGCAGCGTGATATATCGGAATAAGTGCCAGCGATTCGCGCCGTCGGTGCGCGCCGCCTCATAGAGTTCCGCCGGAATACCCTGCATCGCGGCCAATGTCACCAATGCGTAGAATGGAAAGGCTTTCCATGAGGCGATGCTCACGACGATGGGCATTGCAAGGTTAATATCCAGCAGCCATTTTGGGTTCTGTTCCAGCCAGGGCAGCAGCGCGCGGGCGACGACATTGATAATGCCAAACGATGGGTTGAGTATCCAGAAGAAAACCAGCACGGTTGGAATATCCGGGAACGCCCAGGGGATGGTCATGATCGTGCGCGCGATGGAGCGTCCCCGGAATCGCTGGTTCATCAGCAGTGCGGCGATCAATCCTAATCCGACGGCCACGATCACGGTGAAGCCCATAAACGTCAGCGTGACGCGCAGTGCATTCCAGAACTTCGAGTCGCCAAACATCCGGTTGAAGTTGTCCATCCCGATCCATTTGACAGGCCCCATCCCGATCACATCGCTGGTAAAACTGCTGCCGAACTGCTGAAGGATCGGGATCAGGATGAAAAACCCCTCGTAAAGGATGATAGGCAGTGCCAGCATGTACGGCAGGAAATCGCGTCGGGGCGGCGCAACGGGCCGGTTGGCTTCGACGGCGGCGCGCGTTTGAACAGCCATAAAAATTTTGCTCCGTAATAAAAAGAAGGGCATGAGGTGTTCATGCCCTTACGACTGTAACTCACTATGAAGGACGACTCAGCTACTGCATCAGGCCGTGAATACTCGCTTGGCGAGTGCTTCGGCTTCCTTCTGCGCTTCGGCCATCGCGTCTTCGACGGACTTGTTGCCAGCCAGCACTTCCGAAAAGTGCGGAACGACGATCTGGCCGAGTTCATCATTAAACAGGACGAAATCGCCCAACGTCTCGGGTACGGTGATCGCGGTAGCGGCATCGTAACCATCTGCCCAGGTCAGGCTGGCACGATACTCTGGCCGGATTCCGCCTTCGATGGCCGGGATCACGTCCAGACAGCGTTCCAGCAGTTCCTGATAGTTCGGCTTCTGGTACAGCCAGGACAGGAACACCTTCGCCGCGTCCTGCTTGTCCTTCTCGGTGTTGGAGTTGACGCAGATCGGGTGAATGCGGGTGATCGCCTTGCCGCCCGGCCAGAAGGGTTTCGCGCTGCGTAAGTTGCCGTACAAATCCGGGTTATCGGCGTTGACTTTCCACTGGTTGACGGCTGCCGAGACAACCATCATCTGGGCGATTTTTCCTGAACCGTACAGCTTATTCGCCGTACCATTATCAGTTCCTTGCGGCATTGCCACGTCGTACATCGCCTTGAACAGCTTCAATCCCTTGATCACCGGATCGGACGTGAGCAGTGGGGTTTGCCCTTTCGCCCATACGCCATCGTACAACACTGCCCACTGCTGCAAAATGAACCAGACCGAGAACGGCTCCGAGGCAACGTGTGGCGAATAGATACCGAACTGGTCGGGCTTCTTGGTGAGCGTCTTCACGTTACTCAGCCATTCATCAATGCTTTTTGGTTCGCCCAACCCCGCCTTATCGAACAGCGCCTTGTTATAGAGCAGCCCGAAACGCACCGTCACAATGTCCAGGCCGTTGACCTGACCATCCTTACGCAGCATGTCCTGTGCTTTGCTGAGCGTGACGCCCGCTTTCTTGACCACATCTTCCAGCGGAATCGTGTGTCCGGCTTTCATCAGGCGCAGGAAGCCATCCGGTGTTTCGGTAAACATATCACCGTCGATTTTGCCCGACTTCGCCTGGATCAAAATCTGTGTGAAGTAGTCTTCCTGACCGTACCCGGCTTCTTCGATCTTGATGTCGCTCTGCGAGTCATGGAACTTTTTGATCATCGCGCGCCAGGCATCACCGCGTCCAGCTTCCTGCCAGAACCAGGTCAGGAATTTGACCGTCTGCGGCGCAAAACGCACGGTTGGGACGGCGGCGTAAACGCTGGATGCTTTCGAGGCCACAACCCCGGCGACCACAGCCGCCGCGCCAGTCTTGAGAAATTCACGACGGGATAACCCGCTCTGCTTTGGAAACTTCTTCTCAGCCATAATGGAAAATATCCTTTTCAGTACAAATATCGGTCATTTTTTTGAGCGGTCAAGGCAACCTCATTCAACCATAAACATTCCTTTTCTATACTCGTTCGGTCAGGTGTCTTGCACTATTTTGATAATTGTTTACAATTTACTGTTAGCAAGTATAAAATGATTCCGAACGCCTGTCAAGTTTTACGAACCAGCACGAACAAATTTACTGAGCCATTCCATTAATCCGCGCTCCGAATTCAGAGCGGGAGTCAACCTAAAAGAGGAGAATTTTACGATGGCAGCATTCAAAGTCGTCATTACGGATTTCGGATCAGAAGAAAATGAGCTGGAAGCCGATGTTTTGCAACAATCTGGACTGGATATTGAACTGGTTCGGCTCAATGCCAAAACGCCTGACGAGCTATTCCCGCATATTGAAGATGCGGATGGACTGATGGTGCAGTGGATGACGATCAGCCCGGACGTGATTCGCCGCATGAACAAGTGCAAGGTTATTTCGCGCTACGGAATTGGCGTGGACATGATCGATCTGCAAGCCGCTGGCGAACATGGAATCCGGGTGTGCAATGTCGGGGACTATTGCATCGAAGAGGTCAGCACGCATACCATTGGCTTCATTTTGATGCTGAACCGCCGTATATTGCTCCAGCATCAGCACGTCACTACGGGGCATTGGGGCGGAAGTCCCGGCGGAGCGCCGGAGCGGTTATCCTCTCAGATATTAGGCATTGTTGGATTGGGTAATATCGGGCGTGCTGTTGCCCAAAAAGCCGCTGCACTCGGCCTCAAGGTGATTGCCCATGATCCGTATTTGAGTGAGGCTGATGCGGCGGCGCTCGGTGTATCGTTGTGCAGCGTGGATGAACTTCTGCGGCGCTCGGACTACGTCGCGGTACATTGCCCGCTGACGCCCGAAACGCGCCACTTATTCAGCACAGCACAGTTTGCGATGATGAAGCCCAGCGCCTACCTGATCAATATGGCGCGCGGCCCGATTGTCGATCAGGCCGCTTTGACCCATGCACTGTCCAGCAAGCAAATCGCGGGCGCGGCGCTGGATGTCCTGGAAAAAGAGCCGCCACCCACCGATGAACCACTTCTGGCGCTCGACAACCTGATCATCACGCCGCACACGTCCAGTTGGTCATCACAGGGAATCGTGGCGCTGCGTCGCGGAACGGCAGAAAATGTGGTGACTGCGCTCCGGGGTGAGGAGCCGCGTTTCGTGGTCAACCGCAAACATCTGCGACAGGTTGCGAACTGAAAACCGGAATAGTCTCACCAGGGCTGATTTTCGCGGAAACGCCCTAATTTCTGCTGAAAGTCGGGGCGTTCCAGCACCTCGCGGTTGATCACATGATCGGGTATAAGTCCCTGTGCCGCTCGGATCACGCCGCCAAACAGCGATTGCCCCACTGCCGCGAAAATATCGGCGGTGGCGGGCGACCAATGGGGGGTCAGGATCACGTTATCCAACTTAATCAGGGGATCATTCAGCGGGAGCGGTTCCACTTCGTACACATCCAGTCCTGCGCCCGCGATTCGTCGTTCGGTCAGGGTGTTCACGAGCGCCGCCTGATCGACCAATTCACCGCGCGCCACGTTGATGAAATAAGCACCCGGCTTCATCAGGGCAAGCTGTGCTGCGCCGATCATCCCCACTTTGTCCGGCGTTAAACTGGCGTGCAGGCTCACAAAATCCGAGTCGCGCATCAGATCATCAAGGCTGACCAGCGTGACATTCAGCGCGCGTGCCTGTTCCGCGGAAGCGTGCGGCGAATAGGCGATGATCCGCATCCCAAAAGGCGCAACCAGTCGCACTAAATCCTGCCCACTTGCGCCCAAACCGATAATCCCCAATGTGCGGCCATCCAGTTCCGTCCCGACGGTGACTGGTTGTAAGTCCCAACGTCCGGTACGGGTCAGCCGTTCCTGCTCCGGCAGCCGTTTGGAAAGCGCCAGCATAAACATCAGCGCAGAGGTTGCGGTTGAGTGGTGCAGCGCAACCGGAGCGTTGAAAACAGCGACATCGTTGGCCGTGCAAGCCGCTATGTCGATCTTGTCATAACCGACGCCCGCTCGTGCGATGATGGTGAGCGTTTGCGCGCCGTCGGCGAAGGTGCCAGCCTTCACCCAGGGGCGCAGCACGACCAACGCATCGACTCCGGCGATATGCTGCGGCGTCGTTTCCAGATGATACAGCCGATTCCAGTAAGTCGCATCGCCGCGCGTCGGGGCCAGATCGCGGATGAAATGCCGTTCGATGAACGGTTTGTCCATCAGCCCGAAACCCATTTCGCCGGGATAGCTCAGTTCGCCCGCCTCGTTCAGATAATCGCCCGTGATCGCCACACGAAAAGGTTGCATGGTTAGTCTACTTTGGTGTTGAGTCGCTGATCGATTGCGTATAGCTTTTGAGGACGCGCGTGTAGGCAGCGGTGATGTGATCCTGGATGAGCGTGACGGCACGTGCTTCGTCTTTGTCCCGAATCGCCTCAAAGATGGCCTGATGGCCGGACAGGATTTGTTCGCGGAAATCGGGGTTCGCCACGTTGCGTGTCAGCAGGAAAATGTGAATTTGCGGGCGTAATATCGACCAGAATTCGTACAAGCGTCGGTGCTGGCTGGCCTGATAAATCACTTCGTGGAAGCCCAGATCGAGTGTGGCCGCTTCCTGCCCCATGAGTCCCTGATTTAGGGCTAACACGATCTGGTCAAGGATGGCTTGCATCTGTTTGAGATGGACGGGTGTGGCGTGCTGTACCGCCTGACGGACGGCCAATTGTTCCAGCGCAAGACGCAGACTGAAAACCTCTTCCAAATCCTCAAAGGACAGACGCGCCACCGTTGCACTACGATTCGGCTCTCGAATCACCAGCCCTTCGCGCTCAAGCTGTGCCAGCGCCTCACGGATAGGGCCGCGACTGACCTGAAGCATCTCCGAGAGCAGTTCCTCGCGCAGCCGTTCGTTCGGCGCAAACTGCCCGGAGACGATGGCTTGCCGCAAACCGTCCACCACGTCTTCTCCGAGCGTGCGTTTTAACGGGGGAGTCAGGCTGTTGGGAGTGGGAGAAATGCCATCAGGCATGGTCGTCGTCTTTCTGGTTCATTCACACGAGTCGTTAATCGTAATTATAGAGCAATTCGTACCTGACATGACTGGTTAGATTAGCCACAAATAGGGCTGTGCGATGAACTGCCGGACGCGCTGTAAGAACCGCGCTGCCGTCGCGCCATCCACCAAGCGATGATCGAACGTCAGGCTCAGGAACATCATGTGTCGGATCGCTAGTTTTTCGGCGTCAGCATCAACGACCACCTGCTTAGGGACGATGCGGCCAACGCCCAGGATCGCGCACTCCGGCAAATTGATAATCGGCGTAAAAGCATCGATCTCGAACATACCCAGATTGGTGATCGTGAACGTTCCGCCGCGCATCGCATCTGCGCCGAGTTTGCCCGCGCGTGCTGCTTCGATCAATGCCGCCGAGTCGCTGGCAATCTGACGTACCGATTTGCCTCCCACATCGGGCAGCACCGGGACAAGCAGCCCACGCTCAGTATCGACAGCGATTCCGATATGAACGCCGTCCGAGTCAATGATCGAGTCGCCATCCAGTCGCGCGTTCAGCGCCGGATGTTCACGTAAGGCTTCCGCGCATAACTTGACCAACAAATCCGTGTAGCTGGGAACACCCCGCCCGCCTGAATCGGCTTTGATCTGCTTGCGTAGGCGTACCAATTCGGTAGCGTCTACTTCGGTGGTGAGCGTGACGGGCGCGGCGGTGTGTGCGCTGTGTGCCATGCGCTCGGCAGTGATCCGCCGCATGGGGGTCAATGGGCTGCGATTTCCATTAACCATCGGCTCAGGCGTTGGCCGTCGGGCAGCCTGTTCTACGTCTGCGCGCTCGATGCGTCGATCTGGAATCTGATCGGCAAGGTGCAACAGATCAACTCCGAGATCATCCGCAACTCGTTTTGCCAGCGGCGTTGCGCGGATGGTGGCGGCTGCGGGTTGTTGGGTTGCGGCGGCGCGAATGTCCCGTTCGATGATGCGCCCAGTGCGGCCACTGCCCGTGAGAGTCTCCCAGGCGATGTTCAATTCGGCGGCGATGCGGCGCGCGCGCGGGCTGATCGTCGGATTGGCCTCACCCCCCCGCCCCCTCTCCGACTGCGTTTCTGGCGCGTGCAATTGCCGCGACAGAGAGGGGGCGGCAGATGGCACAAGGTCGTCCTGCTCCCCTCTCCCTGAGTGAGAGGGACTGGGCGTGAGGGCTGACTCAGGGTGTGCCTCGCCCGGTTGGAGTAGATAGGCCAGCAAGCCACCCACCGGAATCGTTGTACCAGCGGCAGGCGCATCAGGTGGAATATGCAGGATGCCCGCATCGAAGGCTTCGACCTCGTTCAGGGCTTTGTCGCTCTCCACCGTGAACAAAATATCGCCGGGCTGGACGCTTTCGCCGTCTTTCTTTACCCACTCGGCTAGCACGCCTTCTTCCATCGTCCAGCCGAGACGGGGCATTACGATCTCAATCGGCATGATGCACCCTCACTCGGCCAACAAATCGCGGATAGCGCGCTCGATGGCAACGTTATCCGGGACGACAGCCGCTTCCAATGCCGGGCTGTAGGGTGTGGGCGTATGGACGCCGTTCAAGCGGGCGATGGGTGCATCCAGATCATCGAAGCCGCGTGCGACCACCTGTGCCGCGATCTCTGCGCCGATCCCACACGGCGCAAATGTCTCATCAACGATCAGCAGCCGCCCCGTTTTGTGAACTGAGGTCAGGATTGTATCTATATCGAGCGGATTCACTGTGCGCGGATCGATCAACTCAATCGAAATGCCTTCGGCGGCTAGTTTGTCGCACACTTCAATCGTCTTTTTGAGCATGAACGCCATCGACACGACGGTGATTTGTGTGCCATTGCGAAGGACGTTTGCCTGCCCAAACGGGATCGCGTAATCGCCATCGGGAACGGGGCCTTTCATGTTCAACAGCGATTTATGTTCCAAAAAAAGCACGGGATCATCGCCACGCAGGGCGGTATTGAACAAGCCCTTCGCATCAGCGGGTGAATAGGGTAATGCCACGCGGATTCCGGGCAAATGCGCGAAAATCGGGTAATAGTTACCGGAATGGTGGGTCGCGGACGAATTACCGATCCCGATGCAGCCCCGTAAAATGATCGGCATCGAGAGTCGTCCACTGCTCATGTACTGCATCTTGGCGATCTGGTTGATCAGTTCGCCCATGCTATCCAGAATGAAATCAAAGAACATAAAGTCGACCACAGGCCGCGAACCAGTCATGGCCGCGCCCGCGCACATCCCGACGAAGCCGCGTTCGCTGATCGGTGTGTCGCATAACCGCATCGGGCCATGCTTTTCGTAGAGTCCCGCCGTCGTGTTGAAGTTGCCACCGCGCACACCGATCCCTTCACCCACTACGAAGATACGCGGATCGGCATCCATCGCTTCGCTGAGGGCTTCGCGCGTGGCGGCGGTAAAAGTTAGTTCACGCATGGTAAATATGCTCGGAGGCGGTTGCCGGGTCAGGATACGGGCTGTTTTTGGCGAATTCGATGGCTTCTTCGGCCAATGCCTTCACCTCGTTTTCAATCGCGGTCAGTTGATCGGCGGTGGCTTTATCCGCCGCGAGAAGGCGTGCCCGGTAGGTCTGGATCGGATCGCGCTGTTTCCAGCTATCGACTTCTTCCAATGATCGATAACCCCCGTCGCGCATCCCTTCGGCATGGGGGCGGGTACGATAAGTGCGGCACTCGATTAGCGTTGGGCCGCCGCCGGAACGGGCGCGCTTTGTCGCTTCGTCGGCTGCTGCGTACACTGCCATAATGTCATTGCCATCAACGGTGACGCCCGGAATTCCGTAGAGCGCCCCGCGTGCGCCAACGTCCGTATTGCGTGTGGCGTAGCTGAACGCGATTTCAGTGGCGTACATATTGTTTTCGCAGATGAACAGCACTGGCAGACCGTAAATCGCGGCCAGATTCAGGCCCTCATGGAATGCGCCGTTGTTTACCGCGCCGTCGCCAAAGAAGGCGACCCCGACCTGCGGCTGATTGAGCAGTTTGAAGGTATAGCCCGCACCCGTCGCTTGCAGGATGCACGGGCCAACGATCCCACTGGTGCCCATCATGCCCACTTCGGGCGAAAACAGGTGCATACTGCCGCCGCGTCCGCGTGAACAGCCCGTCGCACGCCCGAACAGTTCGGCGGCCACTTCGCGCGGTGGGACGCCCTTCGCCAGTGCGTGACCATGCCCGCGATGCGTACTGAACACGGCGTCCTTACGATCCAGATGCGCGCAGACGCCTGTCGCAACCGCTTCTTCGCCGACGTAGGTATGACACGCGCCGGGTATGAAGCCGCTCTGATGCGCCCTGGCAAGCTGTTCCTCAGTGCGCCGAATGACGAGCATCCCGCGATACAACGCCAGATGTGCCGCCGAATCGAGTGCGTGCAGAGTCGAGTCGCTGGCAAAAGCAGGCGCGGTGGGGTTCGCTGCCGTTGTCATGATTCAGCCAGCACCGGATTGCTGAGCGTGCCGAGTTTTTCAATGGTGATCGTGACCACATCGCCCGGCTGCAAGAAACGTTTCGGAGTGCGCGCCGCGCCAACGCCTGCCGGAGTCCCGGTTGAGATCAGATCGCCCGCTTCAAGCGTCATCACCTTTGATAAATCAGCGATCAGTTGGGCGACGTTGAAGATCAGGTTGCGCGTGTTGGATCGCTGTAACACTTCGCCATTGATATCCAGTTGAATATCGAGCGCGTGCGGG
>JBBSEU010000002.1:0-83044 GCA_038239365.1 Aggregatilineales bacterium | reverse complement strand
CTGTGCTTTCTCCTTTTGTTGGTGGCAAACTGCTCATCATGCCATTTTACCTGACCCGGCTGCCTTGCCTTCCCCGTCTCATCCTAGACCAAAAAAAACAAGGGATACTGTCGTGGCCGCTGGCCTTTCGTCAGGTCAGAGCCTGGCTCGAACCTTTCATCATGCTCAGGCGCTATTGGTACGCCTTCTCACCGCTGCCCCCTCCGCTATTTTTCCAGCACATCCTTGACACTCTTCGCCTCGGTCATGGTCTTGATCTGTACTCTACCGCTTAACCCCTGTCAACAAACTACCGCTAGTAGGAACGATGTGATCGATTTCCATCTCGATAACGATAGCCTGCGCGGTTTGGCAATACTCGCACAAACCATTGGCGCGTTGTGTAATACGTGCCCGTTGGCTATCCGAAATGAAGGCCATTACGCTGTTAGCTTGAGGTATCGCTGAATATCAACACCACGTTGTTGCAGCAGTAGCAACGCTTCGGAGCGAAGCAGCATTGCTTGATCGACCTGATTAAGCAGGTTATCAAGTTCACTCTGTTCTGCGCTCGTTAATTTGATTAGTTTGGCTTTGGCGCTTAGTTCATGCAGTCGCAGCGATTGAGTCCAGGGTAGACGACGGTAAACTACCGCCCACAATTGAGCCTCTGAATAGGCGGACATCGCGGCCAGTGTTTGTTCCAGATCATCCGATGAAGTCCCGAACAACACATCAATGCTTTCAAGAAGCACTGTTTCCGGTGAGCGTTGGCTAGCTCTTGCAGCCTGTTCGACACGCTCATACAGATCATCCGGGATTTGTAAGGTGATCAGTTTATCGCTCATTGGGTAATACCATGTACCTTTCAAGCCCATTTAATATCAGGTGGGCTAATTTTCCACCGTCAACTATATTGCACTTGAGAGAGGGACGCTACGATGCAGCCGTGATGTGTTCCTTCCAATAGTGGTGTGTTTTGGCGATGACTGTGATCACATTTTTAATCTCGTGACTCAGTCGAAAGGCGGGACCAGCAGGTAAGTAAAGGATGCAACCTTCACGGCGCACGCTGATGTTTTCAACGATGATTGCCCGCAACAGCCAGAGTGCCATCGCCTCATCCGTGCATTCCACGCCTACCCAGCCCGCCGCGTTACTGCGTACTGTCCGCAAGCCAGTAACCAGCCGAATACCACGTTCCAGTTCGGCAAGGATAGACTCATAGGCCAGCGGATCGGCGGCCACATCCTGGGGTGAGACAGGTTCGAGCAGATCGCCCCGGTGTGGCGGTCCACCCGCCATCGCCAGATCGCAAAAGCCCTGCCACATCTCGTCCCAGGCTACCTGATTATTAGCATCCAGTATGAGGTCTGCGGCACCCATCGGAGCGGCGCTGACCGGCTTATTTTGATAGCGCGGCGGCAGCAAATTTTGAAGGTTTTGCGCGCTGTGGCTGTGTGTGTGACTGCCTGATATATCGAACGTATGGGAAAAGCCCAACGGCAAACCGGGCATTGATGCCTCAAGCGCGGCTTGTTTCATCTCTGCATAATGGTTTGCCAACGCCTTGACAAAGTTGGATTGCGTCTCGATTGGCTCTGCAACAACAATTTCGCAAGATGGATTATCTTTACGCGCCGACTCAATTTGTTCGCAGATACGATCCTGGATGCTGCCATCAAACAGCAAGTGCGGCATCACAATAATTCGGTCTGTGCCCAACCGAATACAGCGTTCGATCCCGGTCAGAATGTTTGGCATGGTGTGATTGTAAAACGCCACCTCTAGCAGATCACACACTGCCGCTTGCCGCTGCGCTTCCCATAACAAACGTGCAGCCTTGTACGTTTCCGCGTTTTCAGCGGGATCAATACTCCCTCGGCCAACCATGAGTAAAGCTGTTGTATCCGCATTTTGAGAGGTCAACGTTTGAGCAGCAGCATTGAGCGATTGATACAAACTGGACAGCATATCTAATGGAGTGCCGTAGAAATAATAAGTGCCCGGCCATTCTGTGCCTGCCTGTGCCACCAACTGCGGAACGCGCGATTTCAAAAACGGGTTTGCGGCCTGAAACAAAGGCAGCACGATCACATGGTCGGCCTGACACACTGCCCCCACATACTCTAAAGCCTCTGTTACGCTCGGGGTACCAAATTCCAGAAAACAGGGAAACACTGGCAGTTCCAGCCGTTCGGAAAAGATCGACGCAAGCGCCTGGATACTGGAAATCGCCTTCGGGCCACGACTGCCACGCCCAATGATGATCAGCAAATTACGATAGTCCGCCATGTTGACCTTTCAAACAGCACTGCCTTCACATTTTACTCAAGTGGTACGAAAAGCGTTTCGTCAATTCTGAACGAACCTGATCTCCAAAACGTACTATGGTTGACAAGCTAAGCAAATGCGGCATGTTATCCAAACTCAATAGAGATGCGACAAAAGGATCCGTTACCCAACATCCGACAAACCACAGGGATTGTGGGCTGCTGCCTTCCGTCGATTGCTCAACACCAAGCTGGGGATCCATGATCGCGGAAGGGGGCAGGGCATCAGCACCTATCCGAATCAGGCCATCTTCCCGGCGCTATTTCTAGCACTGGCGATGTTCGCTTTCAATTTCCTGGGTGACGGCCTGCGCGACGCACTCGATCCACGTACTGTTAATCAGCGGTAACTCCCCTTTCTCCTAGAATCACCTCTTGCAACAAAAACCCGTCTACGTCAGGCTGGCGACGGAAAAGCATTGATCGTAGTCAGGTAAACGTCCAGAAATCCATTCGCGTTTTGTATACAGTGAATGAAAAGATCATAGTGAGGGGGTTAGTATGAAACGCCAGATGGTTTTGAGAGTTTTACTCCTCGTTTGTAGTGTCGTCACTCTGTTCTCTGTTGGAAACACTGCTTATGCACAGAGTCCCTCACCCTTTGTTGGAACACCACAAAGTACGCCCTTGTGCATTCATTCGGGTATCCCCTTTGTGTGGGTTCGTACTGCGCCCTCGTCGTTTGCCGGAACGCTTATGACCCTCTATCCACGAGATTACGCTAAATTGACTATCGGTGTTCAAGCAAAAGATGCTGTTCAATGGTGGGTTAGAGCCAATATTACAATTTCGGCGCGTCGTTTTGTGCAAGGTTGGATCGAAGCTGATTCGCTGAGCGCCTGTGAGCAAACATTTGTGCCTACTGGTGCGCCACCGCCGCCCAATTGGGAACATACTGCTTTGTGCCTCAAAACTGGTGTACCTTTTGTCTGGGAGCGTATTGCACCATCCTCTTTCGCACCGGTAGCTTCGACGCGCAGTGCAGGTTCGTGCAATGTCGGTTCAATGCCAGCACTGACATCTTGGAACATTTATCGCTGGGATGGCGCACAGTGGTGGGTGCTGGTGGGTCATCCGCCGCGTGAGTGGAGTTCCAAAAACTGGATAGAAGTTAACTCCCTGCAACCTGCATCGTAACTAATCAGATGCGACTGACTGATGTCTTTTGAGCAGTTTTCCAACAGTGGTACTCCCTTTGCTTTTGTTGAGCTAGTTTAGCACGGTAAAGGGGTACACAATGCGATCACGATCAATGATGTTTACAGTCGTCGCGTTGGCATTTGCAGGGTTACTGGCGCTGTTGCCAGGTGCAGCCTTCGCACAAACAGTCAACGTCGAGTGGAATCGGTGGGATGCTCAGATCACAGTTCGTTCCAACAGCGATCAAATTCAAATTGCAGAGACACAGGAAGTTCATCTCCTGAATGGCTCGCTCCATTTTGGGACACGCACCTGGGACGGTTCGGTACAAGTCCAAAGTGTCTATCTCATTGGTAGCGATGGCACACCGCAGCAGTTACCGCAAAGCAGCAACGCCGGGGGGTATCAGGTTTCGCAGTCGGGCAACCAAACGACGCTGCGTTACAACTTTCCCAACACGGTCAATGCGGGTGATACCTTCACCGTACAGATCAATTATATTGCCAAAACGCCCACATCGGGCATTCTCGATTGGCGCATCATTCCGGGTGATCATGCTTATCCGGTGAAAAACAGCACCACGCGCATTCAATTTCCCGATGGACAAACACCCGATGCCAGTTTAGTTCGGGTCACAACGGGCAATGCCAGTGCGCGGGTCAGCGGTAACAGCGTCATCATTCAGTCGAACGGTACGATTCCCGCGCAGCAGCAGCTTGGTATTCAAATGCCCTTCGGCGCGGGCGTTGGTGCAGCGAATGGCAGTGGTAACAGCGGCAATACGGGTAGCGATCCATTTAATCCGAACGCTGGCAATACCGGAACCAATGGCGGCCTCGGCGATCCGAACGCCGGTGGTGATCCCAACGCCGGTAATGGTAACGTGATCAATCTACCCAGCGGCGGCACACTGCTGCTCTTGATCTGTGGCGGCGGCCTCTTGCTACTGTTTGGTGGTGGCGGTCTGCTCCGTTCGCTGATTGGTGGTTTTTTGGGCGGCGGTTTAGGTGGTGGACTGGGCGGCTTGCTGGGCGGTGGTGGCAGCAGTCGTGGCGGCATTTTTGGGGGCGGTAACCAGGGCGGCAACATTGGTGGCAGCCCATTCAACAGCAGTACACCATCGACTGGACGCGGCCTCCGTGAGAGCGCCAACCAGAATCGGGAACTGCCAACGATCAATAATGATAAGGGTTCGGGCGGTGGCGCGGGCTTCGGTTGATAAAGGAAAAGTCTGCGATGAAGACACTACGTACTCTGGCTGTTGGTTGGGCGATCCTTCTCACCTTTGTATTCATGCGACCTGTGCTTGTGGCACAGGCCGCCACGCCCCTTGAATACGATAAAGGGCAAAATGGCACGTTAGGCGGTTCGCAAAGCGCCGAGTTCTCGTTCGAGGGTAAAGCGGGCGACAAACTGAGCGTGATCATGAACGCCATTGGCGGCGATATTGATCCGTTCGTTGATCTATATGATCCGCAAGGCAAGTTGATCGGTGAGGATGATAACGGCGGCGGCAAAGACAATGCGCTGTTAAAAGGTATCGTCCTGCCTGCCGATGGCGTGTATCGTCTGGTTGCCAAGAATAATCGAGGCGGCGCGGGCGGTAACTATTCGCTGATGGTTAAGGCTGAACAGGCTCAGGCAGCGGCGTTCTACTATGAAGGCCCGCAGATTAAGCAAAACTATCAGCTTTCGCGCCCGTTCGATCACAAAACGATCACCTATCGGGTCGAAAACACATTATCCAGTTTCACCCCACAAAATGTGAAAACGGTGATCCAGCAGGCGTTCCAGTCGTGGGCAAATGTGACACCGCTCACTTTCCAGGAAGTGACCTCCGGCAACTCCGACCTGGACATCAAATTCGCACCTATAGATGGTGCGTTGAACATTTTGGGCGAAACCTGTCCACCGTCCAGCCCATGTCATGGTCAAATCCAGTTCGATTCGGAAGAACCCTGGACGCTTGGTGCGCCGCGTGGCTACCAGGATATTTCGTTTCTGGGGGTTGCAAGTCACGAATTCGGACATGCCATTGGCTTGCTGCACAGCAGTGATACCAACGCTCTGATGTATCCATCCTACAATCCGCGTAACCTGCAACCCGGCTCGGATGATGTTCGCGGCGCGCAGCAGTTGTATGGGGCGGGCACTGGCCGCGTTTCCAACACACCGGCTCCCGGCGCGACCGGGGGTAATAATCAACCGCAGGTACGCGGCACGATCAAAGATGGGCAGTACGTCAACTACTGGGACTTTGATGTAAATGCCGGGGAAACAGTCACGATCACCATGCGGAAAAGTTCGGGTGGCCTTGACCCCTTCCTGGTGCTGATCGATGCCAACAACAATATCCTGGCTTTTGATGATGATAGCGCCGGTGGGCGTGATGCCACACTTCGCAGCATTCGTGTACCACAGAGCGGCACATACACCGTCGCGGCGAGTCGCTATCAACAGGCACAGGGCTATACCAGCGGCGATTACACGCTGACGATTGAATATGGCACGGCGGCCAGCAATCCGGGGACTGTTGCGACCACGCCGCCGAACACTTCAAATGGTGGTACAAATGGCAGTGTTCGTGTTGCTGCCGGGCAAACGCTTGGGCAGTACACATCACTGGATACAACCGTAGATCGCCCGTTTGCCGACAGTCTGCAACCGGATACGCAAACTCGTAACGCCACCGTCCAGAGCAATCAAACCTACGAATGGTCACTGACATGGTGCGCGCGTGATGCGAATACGCTCAATAAATCACTACCTCAGATCAACGTCACCTTCGCTGTAAATGATCAACCTGTAGACAGTCGATCCGTAACCCGTACCACGCCACACAGTACACAAGACGGGCTTAGCTGCGTGGATTACTTCGTCGTCCTGTCGGGCTGGACGCCGGGCAGCAGTTTATCGTTAACGCGGACACTCAGTCTCAAGAGCGCGGTATTTGACGGCTCAAATGTCTATGCTCAGGGCGATTATATAGATCGCTATTCCGTACAGGTGCAGTAAAGCTGTAAGAAGCAACCCAAAACCTGTTACATAGCAGACGGCCAAGCACAATCAAAACGTTGTGGTCATAATGAGATTATCTTAGATAGCCAAAACCAGATAATTCATTGTGACCATAATAATGTTTATTTGCTTTTTGATCCTATATGCAGCCACTTTTAACAAAAATTTAGAATCTCCTTTCCGAAAAATGCTCTACAATGGGAACTGAACAACAGGTTTGTTCATGTTGCTTTACTCTTTGGAAGGGGATCACCATGAAAAAGCGTCTACTCGTTTTTCTCACTCTTACACTTGCACTCGCGTCGTCCTTTTTTGTATTACCATCGTCTGTTCATGCAGGCGCTTTGGTAAGCCAGGGCATTGTTTTAACCTGTAATTCGCTGTCCGGTCCAATCACCTTCACTGCTAACCGTGACACAACGGGCACTGGCGCTGAAACTTTCAATGAAATCGTCTCAGATGGATACGGCGTTTTGTTTCAGAATTCTCCTAATACACTGGCAATTGGCGCTTCGAGTTCCTATGGCCCCGCTACCGCCATTTTCAACTTCCGTGCAAATCCCATTACTTATACTTTGGTGAGCTACGCTGGCAATGGTCAGCCACAACAAATCTTGTTCACCCTCAGCTTCAACTGTGCCTCGCTGCCCACCGTTGCTCAACCTTGTACTGTTGCTGAGGGCGCTTACCAGGGACGCCTGACCAGTGCGGTCAAGTTGTACTGGGACAAGGCCGACAGCAAAGCGGTTACGCCCGATACCTTTATCCCGGCGGGTAAGGTGGTCAGCATTGTGGACAACGCAACGCCAGGTTGGGTCAAGATTCAATGGGCGTGCGGAATCTACTACATCAAGGCTGGCTTCCTGGCACCAAACACCGATAAATACGCAAAACCGTATCTACCTACTCGCTAACACTTACAAACCCACTCTCGAAACCAGCTTGCGGGCTGGTTTCGACTTTGTACTCCCACTGCGTTGGTTGATCATCCCCGGTTCGGTTATCATTGTTCCACTTTACCATCTGGAGGATTTTTGTGATCGACCTCGTCACGCATTATCGTGAGCATGTGCATGAAATCGTTGAATTGACTACTGTGCTTGCGAACTATGAAACCCCGACTGCCCAAAAAGATCATGTAGATCGAATGGGTTCCTTTATTGAAAGCGAACTAAAGAATTTAGGTGCTCAGGTGGAACGTGTCCCACGTACCGACGTGGGCGATCTTCTACTGGCAAAATGGAATGCCGAGCGCCCCGATAAGCCGCTTCTGATTATGATGCACATGGATACGGTTTGGCCGCTTGGCACACTCAAAGATCGCCCGGTGCATGTTGAGGGCGATAAGCTGATCGGCCCCGGCACGTATGATATGAAGGCTAGTATCGCCCTGGTATTGATAAGTATCCGTACCCTGCGCGAACAGCAGTTGTTCCCGGATCGTCCACTCTGGGTGCTGCTCACCAGCGACGAAGAAACAGGCAGCGTCCATTCGTGGGATTTTATCGAGCAGACGGCCAGGCAGTGCGGGTTGGCGTTGGTCATGGAATTTGCCGCCAAAGATGAGGCGCTCAAAACGTGGCGTAAAGGGGTTGCCCACTACACAGTCACCGTCAAAGGCAAATCGTCTCATGCTGGCAATGCGCCCGAAAAGGGCATCAACGCGGTTGTCGAGATGGCTCATCAAACGCTGCGCCTGACCGAATTGAATGCACTCGATCAGGGAACATCGGTTAGTGTGACGGTGGTCAATGGCGGCAGTGCGGCCAACGTGATTCCCGATCTGACAACGGCACGAGTCGATGTTCGCTTCACGACACGCGCCGAAGCAGAACGGATCGCTCATGCACTGGAAAACTTGGCCCCGGTGTTACCCGGCGCAATGATCAGTGTCCATCAGGATACCATTCGCCCGCCAATGGAGCATGACGCACTGATGATTCGGAGTTTTGCACAGGTTCAAGCCATTGCGGCAATGCACGGTCTCAGCATTAGTGAGGAGGGCAGCGGCGGTGGCAGCGATGGCAACATCACGGCGGCGATTGGCGTACCCACACTGGACGGACTCGGTTCGCATGGTGAGGGCGCACATGCCACCAACGAGCAATGCCTGATTCCGAGTTTGGCACGTCGCGCTGCATTGATGTCCGCGATTATCTGCGATTGGGTGATGGACGCCTAGTTTTTGCCGCATCTCACTATCAAGTGGCCGATTCGATCCGGCCACTATCTACTTCCCAACTGTTTGCTAACCTCATTTGACAGCATGGTTCTAAAAATCCGTTAAAAATCTGTATGTTCTCGTTAATAAGCCTGTCCTAGTGGTTGACACAAACCATTGAGGATTCTATAATCTATGCACCAAACGGCAAGGCCACCCGTGAACGATACCCACTATATCAGTAATAAAGTATTGAAAATCAACGTTGGTTTCCTGCTCAGCGAAGGCGCTGGACACAGCCGCGATACCGAATTTGATATACCCAGCACCATTCGTATTGCCGATGATCTGTCGCTCGATTATTTGCGCGGCCCGCTGCGAATGAGCCGTACCTCACGCGGAATTCTGGTACAGGGCACACTTTCCACGCGCTTTGAGACAGATTGCACGCGCTGTCTTGAAGCGGCTTCGATTGAACTGGAAATACCCATCGAGGAATTATTCGTATCGCCACCCGAACCTGGCGCAGAATTTGTCGTGGCCGATGATGGTATCCTCGATTTATCGCCGCTGCTGCGTGAAGAAATTATCACCAACACGCCACAGCATGTGTTGTGCAAGCCGGATTGCGCGGGGTTGTGCCTGGACTGCGGTGCCAATTTGAACGACGGCCCGTGTGAATGCGATCAGTCACCTATTGACCCACGTCTGATGGCACTCAAAGCATTGAAGGATCAACTGAAAGCTCAGGAAGCAAAAGCTAAATAACGTAACCAAACATTATTTTATGACATTGTAGGCCGTCCAACGGCAAGGGGGAATTGTGGTTAAAGAGCGCCTTGATTTGGAGACCGCTACGGTCAGCAAGACCACCAACAAAGCCAGCAACTGCCTGGTTCGCCTGATGGAAAAAGCCGAAACGCAGGGCTTTTTGACCGCCGAAGATATTTTGGAAGTGTTCCCGGAAGGTGAGGAACACAGCGAAGAATACGAAGATACGTTTCTTGCTCTGCATAATGCAGGTGTCGAAATTTATGAAGAAAAAGCCGAACCGCTGGATGACATTGTCCCGGAAGATTTTGAAGAGGACGAGTCGTTTTCTTTTGATATGACCGCTGTCGCCTCGGATGACACGGTTGGCCTGTACTTAAAAGAGATGGCGCGTGTGCCACTGCTCAATATTGACGAGGAAGTGGCACTTGCACAGCGTTTCGAGGCGGGACTCTGCGCCGAAACGAAAATGGCCGCCATTTTGGCCCCTATCGACTGCCATGAAGCGCATCGCCTTGAATTGACGCGCCTCATCGAAGATGGCAAAGACGCCCGCGATCACCTGATCAAAGCCAACACGCGCCTGGTAGTCAGCATTGCCAAAAAGTATATGGGGCGCGGTGTGCCTTTTCTGGACTTGATTCAGGAAGGCAACCTGGGTCTGATGAAAGCCGTCGAGAAATTCGATTACACACGCGGCTATCGTTTCAGCACTTACGCGACATGGTGGATTCGGCAGACAATCACACGCGCCATTGCCGATCAGGGGCGCACTATTCGTGTGCCAGTCCATATGTCGGATCGCATTCGACGATTGTACAAGACGGTGCGTCAGTTGGAGCAGCAGCACGGGCGCAAGCCAACTGCCGAAGAGATCGCAACAGAACTGAAGATCGAGCCGCGTAAGGTACAGTGGATGCTCAAGGTGAGTTGGCGTCCGCTGAGCTTGGAACGCCCAGTCGGTGAGGAAGAAGATAGCGAACTGAGCGCCTTCATCGAGGACGAGACAACACCCACACCGCCGCAAAGCGCCTATCAAAACCTGCTGCGCGAAAAGGTAGAGGAAGTGCTTAGCACGCTCACGCCGCGTGAGGCGCGCATTTTGCGTCTGCGTTTTGGGTTGCAGAATGGGCGTCAGTACACGCTTGAAGAAGTCGGGCAAAAGTTCGGACTCACTCGTGAACGCATCCGGCAGATCGAAGGGCGGGCATTGCGTCGGCTGCGTCACCCGCGCCGTTCGCGTCAACTGCGCGATTTCACCTGAGTTTGCCCGCCGATAGCATGGCATAGTTTTAGCTTCACGCCGCGTTTTCATATCGGCAAGTCCGCGCCGATGTGGTACAACTGATGCGGAGTGAGGCTACAATCAGTTATGCAAGATGTTCAAACGCAATCGCGTTTTTGGGACAGCGCCAGCCGTGACGCCAGCCCCGCCGAAACCGAAGTCCAACACCTGATCAGCGCACTGCTCAAGCCAGACGATTGGGTTAATCGGGTGGTGTTGGATGCGGGTTGCGGCAATGGTGACTATTCGGCATCCTTTGTCAAAGGTGGGGCGCGTCGCGTCGTCGGCATGGACGTGAGCGCGGGCAGCCTGCACACGGCACGCGCCAAAGTGCCAGTTGCGCCACTTTATCAGGCCAGTCTGAGCGAACTCCCCTTTCCAACGGGTTCATTTGATGTGATCTGGTCATGGGGCGTACTGCACTACGTGCCAGATTCGCAAGCGGCGCTCAGGGAGATCGGGCGAGTGCTGACGCCGGGCGGCGTGGCCGTGATTCATACCCTCGGCGCGAATGTATGGTCAGGCGTCGAATTATCTTTGCAGCGGGTGTTCAGCCGTTCGCCGCGCCCCGTACAATCGCTGGTACTTGAAATCGGTTCGGCAGCGATCCCACTTGTGACGCGCCTTCGCACCGGCAAGCACCCACAGGCGCATACTTCAAAATCCGTTCGCCAAAAATTGCAGGAACGGCTGCTTGTGCCCGGCCATCAGCAAACCTTCAGCCTTTCCGATCTGCAAAAAGGCTTCGGCACTGGTTTCAGCGTCACCCAGGCACATCCGCCCGTCGCCGATTTGTTAGGCCGCGATATGTCGCTCACGGTATTGGTTCGGAAATCACTTTGACCCTAAAACCTTCTGCGCGCGTCAGGTTGACGCGCTACCTGCGTATTATTATTGCCGTCGGGCTGCTGCTGGCGCTCTTGCCGACGTTTGCACAACCAGATTTTTTCAAGGCACTATCGAGCGTTAATTTGCCGCTGGTAGGTCTGGCGTTGCTGCTTTCGGTTGCCAGTGTCGCCTCAAAAGCATGGCGTTGGGGGATCGTTTTGCGTTGGCGTGGGATCGTGCTTTCCCCAACGTATTTGCTGTTCAGCTATTTCATCAGCATGTTTTTCAATAACTTTTTGCCATCGGGCATGGGCGGCGATGCAGTACGCGCTTATGAATCGGCGCGTGATACGGGGCGCGGTAAAGAATCAGTCACGGCGGTAATTCTTGAGCGTGGCAGCGGCATGTTGTCGCTGTTCGCCGCCGGGAGTCTGCTCTCCCTTCCGCAGCGCGATTTGCCGATTGGTGTCCAGCTTTTAGTACACGGTCTATTCATCGGTTCGGTGATCGCCGTGTTTCTGCTCTGGCAGGATTTTACCGGGAACATCCTGAACCAGATCGGGCGGCGGCTGGGTAGCGGGCGACTGGGCAGTTTATGGGCGAAGATCGTCAGTGTATACGACGATTTTCGCGGCTACCGAAATCAATATCGTTTACTGCGCGATCTGATGCTGCAATCCGGCGTGACGCTGGTGTTGACGATTGCCTCACTGTATGCCTTGATCGCGGCACTGGGTTACAGCGTGCCGATTGGCTCATTTGCCGCCGTGATCGCCGTCGCCACCGCGATTGACCTGGTGCCAATCTCATTGAATGGTCTGGGCGTGCGCGAAGGGGTGTATGTCTTTTTCCTGGGCTTGTTAGGGATTCCGGGTGCGGTGGCCGCCGCTTTTGCCATTCTGATCCGGCTGCTGGTGTTGATCCAGGCATTAGCAGGCGGATTGGCCTTTTTGTGGCGCGGCGCACATCCTCAGAATTTCCGTGTTTCGATTGAGGACGCCTCATCATCGTAGCTGTGCCAACGAATCGACAAAAACGCGCAAGTAGCACATGGCTGTTGTTTTGCGCGCTGATACTGATCGTTTTCTGGTGGATGCGGCTGCACAATCTGTTGGTGCTGCCGCTGTTCATGGACGAAGCGACTCACCTTACGCGCGCACAAGCCGTCTGGCAAGGCAAGCCCTTTGACCTGCTGCTGACGGGTAAGGCGCTTGGCCCCTATCTGGCCGCCTTGTTCGATCCATTTAATGCCGCGCCCTGGATCGGGCGCTATGTGGTTGTGCTGGTGAGCAGCATCGGCGTGGCGTCGGTAATCGCGTTGGGACGGGCACTGCATTCGCGGCAAGCGGGATTGTTCGCTGGCGTGTTGTGGCTGTTCAGTCCATACCTGTTTTTTTTCGAGCGGATGGCACTGGTTGATACGACGGTTGCCAGCTTTACAGCGTTGAGCGCGTTTCTGGCCGTTCGCATGATTCGTACAGGTAAAATCCGCGATGCGTTATTGTGCGGCGTGGCGCTGGCGTTGTGCGTGTTCGCTAAAACAACCGGGATCATTTTCCTGGTGATCCCGGTGGGTGTGGCCGTCTTGCTGCCTTACAAAATGATCTCTATTCCGAGCCGGGCGCGCCAGGCGATTCTGGCGACGCTGGTGGCTTTGCTCATTTTGATCGGCCCAGCGTTTTATATCCGCTCACAGGGGGCAAACGTTTTCGGGATCGGTACGTTGGCAAGTGGCGAAACCAATACGCTCTCGGAACGGTTGAGCGCAAATATTCAAACGGCGTGGGATGCGTACCGTGATTATTTCCAACCCATCTTTTGGATGATACTGCTTCTGGGTGCAGTAGCCGCTATCGGGCTGTACCCACGCCGTGCGCTGCTGCTGGCAATGTTGAGCGTTGTGCCGTTTGCGACGCTGATCATCACGGCCACACAACTTTATCTTCGCTATCTGGTTATCGTGCTGCCGGGGCTTCTGATTCTGGCGGCAGTTGGGTTCGTCGGCGTAACTCGGTTTGTTCGGTGGCTGCGTCCGTTACCCTGGGCTGTGATAGGCATCTGGGCGATCCTGTTTGCGCTGCCATTTATCACAACAGCTTACGGTGATCCGGGCGCATTGCCACTGCCCTCACATGATCGTAACGAATATCTGGATGGTTGGACGGCGGGCTTTGCATTGCGTGATGCGGCTGCCGGATTGGTGGCAATTGCTCAAAAAGATAGTAAGTCACTTTCAGTTGTGGGGCTGGTGAGCAGTTGCAACACGATCCGTGTGTATGTGCCGCCGAATAGTAATGTGACGGTTCAATGCCCGGATGTGTGGGACGGTACAGGGCAGGGCATCTCGACAGGTCAGCAGTTGATTCGGGATGCGGCACAAAGGTCTGGTTACGCATTTGCATTGGGGGAGATCGGCGGGGCAGTCTATAGCAGTGCCGTCCCCGATCCGCGTGAGCAGGCCGCAATTTATGGAAGACCCGATGGCCGTTATTCAGTCGTCCTGTATCGGGTCTCGCCATAACTTAGAGTGGATTAGCCGTTGGAGATTTCCTTGATCTTAGCGATCAAATCTTTCGACACACCTTTTGACCAGACCACATCCTTATCGCTGATGACGACCCACGTTCCATCAGCACCCAGAGCGATATATTGAATGGCACCGCTGTCTGTGTTGATCTTCTTAAGCTGTGTCAGCAAGCCTTCACCGACTCCATCCGACCAGGCGAAAGCGTTTGAATTGCTCACGACGACCCATTCATCATCCGCATCGGTTTTGCCTGTAGCCGACGGCATAAAGACAACCTGCTTGATCTCTGCGTCATCGGCGTTGAGTTTGTCCAGCTTATCAGTTGTGGTTTGCGGCACGTTGAGCGATGAGTAGCCGTTCTTATCGACCAGAATTGTCCAGCCATCAGCGGCGGTAAAGGCAACGCTCTTGATTTCCTTGCCATCGGTGTTGAGTTTATCCAGCTTGTCGGTCAGCTTTGTAGGCAAGCCATTCGAGTCGTAGCCATTTTTGCCAAACAGGACTAACCAACCGCTATCGGATGTGAACGATACCTGCTTGATTTCTTTGCCATCGTCATTGATTTTGGCGAGCGAGTCGTTCAGTTCTTTGGGGACGTTGTTGGTCGAGTAGCCATTCTTGCCAAACAAAACAACCCAGCCATCATCGGCGGCAAAGGTGATCGACTTAATTTCCTTACTACCCGCCAATGATGCGCGGAATGTATGGCTTGCAGCAGAGGCCATGTGCGGCGCGGCAAAGGTAGAGACCATTAATACGGCTAAAAGTCCAGCGATAATTAGTGCGCGAAACGGCATGGGAAAGTGAGGAGTGAATGTGGAACGATGCTCGATGCTTTTCATGGAAAAAAGGCTCCCTGAGAAATGTCTACGGATGAGCCTATAATACGCCAGCTAATGAATTTCGGAAGATACAAAGTTATAAAAATTCGAGGGCGAATGACCGATTGAGTTGTGTTAACATCAGGTCATATAGTGAGTGGTTTATTTTTTATGGAATACGCACGTTCTGCCGCGTTGGTTATTGGTCTGGATGTGTATCAGTCGCAGCCGCGATTGCCCGGCGCAGTTCGCAATGCCGAAGCGATCACCAGTGTGCTGCGGCGGGTTTATCACTTTGAAGTCTCGACGCTGTTCAACCAGCAGGCCACACGCGGCGCAGTGACCCGCGAACTGGAACGACTGGCACAGGCCGAACGCGCCGTGATTTACTACGCCGGGCGCGTGATCGATGGTCAGGTACTCGGTCTCTACAATACTGATCCAGCCACGCCGACTATGGGGATTAGCCTGGATCGGCTGCTGCGCCAGTTCGATTCGCTGCCAGCACGCCACGCCCTGCTCATCCTCGATACGACCCTGAATCGACTGCCGACGCTGGAAACGTTTAGTCCGAACGATTTACCGATTGAGGAGTGTTTTACGCAGCGGGCACGATTGGTGATCGGGGCGGGTTTGGGCGCATGGCAGAGCCGCGAACGTTGGAGCGATGATGATGCCACACTGTTCACAGCGCAAGTCTTGTACGGATTGCGTGGCAATGCCGCTAACAAAGATGGCTTGATCACTGGTGAGCGGTTGGCCGCTTACGTGATGGAGGATTTGCCGCACAATTCCCAAAGGCAAACGACTGCCTGGGCGGGGCGGCTGCCAAACGCACCCGGCGATTTGCTATTCCGAGAGGTTGCGCCGCTGGAACTGCCCGGTGAAGTGACCGAAGGCTTGCGAAGTGGCGTTCCATCCTTTCGCTACCGTTCGGTTTCCATGCTGGCCTATTTGATCGATACAGGGGATGCAGTCGTCTCCTCATTGGCGCTTGAAAAGCTGCGTGAAGTGGCCGCCGAAAATGATAGCATCAACGTTCGGAAAATGGCCGTTGATGAACTCATGGTGCGAAACATCGATCCAGATGTCGAAAATATTCCGATCCTGCGCGTGCCACCACCGCCGCGACCCGGTACTGCACCCGATCCAGAACCG
Organism: Aggregatilineales bacterium; assembly: GCA_038239365.1. Taxonomy (GTDB): domain Bacteria; phylum Chloroflexota; class Anaerolineae; order Aggregatilineales; family UBA2796; genus JBBRMW01. The sequence goes on along the minus strand of JBBSEU010000002.1, from coordinate 67,023 downwards.
TCCAACATGCCGCCACTGCCAATGCCGGGAGATCGCGCTCAAAATATTGTTGTGCTGGTGGTGATGATCGGCGTTTTTGTGATAGTTGCTTTTCTGATTTTGCATTTTTCGTAAAGGAGTCTGCGATGACACATCACATTATCGAACCAAACCGCGCGACGCTGCACGGTCACTTCTCGCGTGATTTATCCCCTGTGCTGACCATTGAGTCGGGGGACACAGTGCAGTATCGCCTTCTGGACGCGGGTTGGGGACTCGAAGCGCCAAAAAGCGATACTCCAGAACGCCAACATTTCGAGCCGCGCACCGAACTGGATAAGGGTCACGCACTTTGTGGGCCGGTTGCGGTTCGCGGCGCACAACCGGGCATGATGCTTGGTATCGAGTTTAAGACGATCATTCCTGGCGCATGGGGCGGTACTTACGCGGGTGGCAGCATCGGCGGCGGCGAGTTCAACAGACGGCTTGGTGTCGCCAAAGATCGGGAACGAAGGATGATCTGGCAGCTAGACGCTGACCAGATGATCGGCACAAATCAGCAAGGGCAGCAAGTCGCGCTCAAACCTTTTTTGGGCGTCGTGGGGATGCCCCCCGATGAAGCGGGTACGCACTCGACAGCCCCGCCGCGTTTCTGTGGCGGCAACATCGACTGCAAAGAATTGGTAGCGGGCAGCACGCTCTATTTGCCGATTGCCGTATCGGGCGGGTTGATCTCAGTTGGTGACGGTCACGGTACGCAGGGTGACGGTGAAGTATGTGGCACGGCCATTGAATGCCCGATGGAGCATGTCGAGATCGTCTACACGCTGCACGAAGACACCCCGATCAAAACGGCGCACGCCAATACCCCGGTGGGTTGGATCACGTTTGGTTTTGATGAAAATATCGAAGAAGCGATGTATGCGGCACTGAACGCGATGCTTGACTTGATGATGGTACAGACAGGTTTAAGTCGGGCTGATGCGCTTGCATTGGCAAGTCTGGTCGTCGATTTGCGAATCACGCAGATTGTGAACGGTGTACGGGGCGTTCATGCCGTGCTACCGCATGGCGCGCTTCGATAATCAAGATACGTCTAAACTAAACACTCCTAAAACCTTGCATTTTGGTAAACTTCTGTGGTTGTCTCAGGCACGGTTTAGAGTACAATATCCCCTATGGCAGCACAAGAACAACTTCTCAATGGTCGGTATCGGCTCGTTACGCAGCAGGCGGCGGGCGGGATGGCAGTGGTCTATAAGGCGCAAGATTTGGCGCTGGGTCGGACTGTTGCTGTCAAAATTTTGCGTCCCAGCCTGACAGGTGATCCGGCGTTCCTGTCACGTTTTCGTCAGGAAGCGCGTAATGTCGCTAATCTGGCGCACCCGAACATCGTTACCGTTCACGACTTCCAGCAGGACGGCAACACCTACTATATCGTCATGGAGTACATTGAGGGGCAAGACCTCAAAAAGTTGATTCGGGCTGCCGCGCCATTCAGCGTTGAGCGAATGCTGAACATCGCTATTCAGATTTGCGCGGGCGTCGGCTATGCTCACCGTGCCGGATTGGTTCACGCCGATGTAAAGCCTCAAAACGTCCTGATCACCCCCGATGATCATGTCAAGGTGACGGACTTCGGCATCGCGCAGGCGGCACTTTCCATGACACAGGCCATGAGCGCCGAAAAGCAAAGTGTCGTATGGGGCAGTCCGCATTATTTTGCACCGGAACAGGCGCAGGGCGAACCACCCACAACGGCCTCCGATGTGTACTCCATTGGCATCGTCATGTTCGAGATGTTAACGGGCAAACTGCCCTACAACGGCTCGGATCAGCAAGAACTGGCGATGGCGCACATCCGCGATACCGTGCCGCACGTCATGGACTTCAACCCGCGTGTGCCTGTTCACCTGGATCGAATCATTTATAAAGTGATGAGCAAAGACCCGGCGGCACGTTACCGGACGGCGGATCAGCTTGGCCGCATTCTAATCAGCTATAAACAGCAAGGCAACGATCCAACCATCGATCAGCCCGTTGTCAACGCCGGAGCATTGCCACCCGCCCCGCAGATTTCACCTGCACCACAAACTGCGCCAGTCAGCAATACGCCGCCGCCATCCCAACCCATCACGAATAACCCACCGAATGCCGGAACATATACGCCACCGCCGCGCCCCGCTGCCTCGATCAACTCGCAAGGCATGACCGGATCATCCAAACCTGTTAGCCCTGTGAATCCAATGCCACCCGCACAACCTTATGCACAGCAGCCCTATACGCCAGCCCCAACGCAGCAGCCCGATTACGCGCTGCAACAAAACAACTATGCTGCTGCGCCTGATTACAACGTGCGCGGTTCAACCGGCCCCAATTACCAGATTAGCGCACCACCCCCGGCCATTGACTTGGTAACGGTTATTCTGGGTGTGATCGCGTTTTTGGCGGTAGTGGGGTTGATCCCACTCTGGCTGGCCGTACTCAATGCCTATGCACGCGGCTAGACTGGGATCGTTGTAATTATATTAGAACACGCTCATCTATCAAAAGTTGCTGCAATTTACGCGGCACTTTGCTATAATGATCCTTACGTACTGGCAGTTTTCTATCGTTAGCGTCAGCCTGCGTTAAGAAAGGAGGCGGCGCGTCCGATTGATCGGCTCGATCAACAGACGACGCCCGAACTTCAGTGAATAATCCACGCTTCCGAAACGTTTTTGTTTACATTCTGATCGGTATCGCTATCATGGCGATCATCCTCGGTGTACGGAATAACGGCCCGGCTCCCCAGGATTTGAAGATCAGCGAACTGGCGGCTCAGATCAATCAGAGTACGCCGCGCATTCAGGACATTGCCGTTGTGCAGAACGACGTCAAGGTGACTTATGCCAACGGTCAGGTCGCGGTAACGCACAAAAGCCCGGCCAACAGCCTTGAAGAGCAGCTCATTATACTGGGTGTCCCCAAAGAGCGTATTCCTGATCTGAAGATCGAGTACGTTGCGCCAAGCGATTGGACGCCGTTCCTGCAATTGATTCTATCGTTTTTGCCCCTTGTGCTGATCGCGGGCTTCATCTATTTGATGCTGCGTCAGGCGCAAGGTACGAACAATCAGGCGCTCTCGTTCGGCAAGAGCCGTGCGCGTATGTTCACGGGCGACCAACCAACGGTTACCTTTGACGATGTGGCGGGCGCGGACGAGTCGAAGGAAGAACTGCGTGAAATCGTTGAATTCCTGAAAGAACCCGAAAAGTTCATTCAGTTGGGCGCGCGTATCCCGAAAGGCGTTTTGCTGGTTGGCAGCCCCGGCACTGGTAAGACCCTGCTGGCAAAGGCCGTTTCCGGTGAAGCTGGTGTCCCCTTCTTCAGCATCAGTGGTTCGGAATTTGTCGAGATGTTCGTTGGCGTAGGTGCGAGCCGCGTGCGCGACCTGTTCGATCAGGCCAAGCGTCACAGCCCATGCATCATCTTCGTAGACGAAATCGACGCGGTAGGCCGTCATCGCGGTGCGGGTCTGGGCGGCAGTCACGATGAGCGCGAACAAACTCTCAACCAAATTCTGGTTGAAATGGATGGCTTTGACACGGACACGAACGTGATCATCATCGCCGCCACCAATCGTCCAGACATTCTTGATCCGGCCTTGATGCGTCCAGGCCGCTTTGACCGCCGTGTGATCCTGGATCGGCCTGATGTACGTGGCCGTGAAGCGATCCTCAAGGTGCATACACGCGGCAAGCCGCTGGCCTCGGACATCGATCTGAGCGTGCTGGCGAAATCGACGCCCGGCTTTGTCGGCGCTGATCTGGAAAACTTGGTTAATGAGGCGGCCATTGTTGCCGCGCGTAAGAACAAGAAGAGCATCGCCATGCGCGACTGCGAAGAAGCGATTGAGCGCGTTATCTTGGGACCAGAGCGTAAATCGCATATCATCACCCCCGAAGAAAAGCGCCTGATCGCCTATCACGAAGCAGGACACGCCGTTGTAATGCACATGCTGCCCAAGTGCGATCCGGTTCGCAAGGTGACGATTGTGGCGCGCGGTATGGCCGGTGGCGTGACGTGGAGTATGCCCGATGACGATACCCAGTTGAAGGCATCTGGCGAATTCCAGGACATGATCGCGGGTGCGCTTGGTGGGCGCGTCGCAGAGGAAATCGTGTTCAACGAGATCACCAACGGCGCGGCCAGTGACCTGGATAAAGTGACGAAGATTGCCCGCGCGATGATCACACGCTGGGGTATGAGCAGCAAACTCGGCCCGCGTGTCTTCGGCCAGAAAGAAGAAATGGTCTTCCTGGGACGCGATTTTGGCGAACAGCGCGACTACAGCGAATCAGTTGCCGAAACGATTGACGAGGAAGTGCATCGTCTGGTGAGCGAAGCGCACGAGCGCGCTCACAATATACTGACCGAATACCGCGATAAGCTGGAACTGATCACAAGTCGGTTGCTGGAAGTGGAAACGATCAACCGCGAGGAGTTCCTTGAACTGATGGGTGGCCGTCCGGCAAATACACGCCACCAGCCAACAAACCCATTGCAGCAGCCCTCACGCGAGTCGAGCAGTGACGCGCCAAAATTCGGCGCAGCGCCAAGTCTGGCGTAATCTGCCGTCAGGAATGACCTGATATTCAAAAGACCCCATGTTAACGTGGGGTCTTTTGATTTAACGGCATGTGCCTAATAACCGCGATACTGGTCCAGTTCATTTTCCAGGACGTAGATTTCGCGCCTGTAGAAGAAAATATTGGTTCTCAATTGCTTGATCTCCTCAGCTTGTTCGGCGAGAGAAGCATCTTGTGTGCTAATAATGCTCAGCAGTCGGGCATTTTCTTCATCAACCCGTGCGATATATTTGGCAAGATTTGCGTTCAACTCGACGATATATTGTGCCATTTGTTGAGGGGTCATTTCAGGCTGCATCATTGGTTATCTCCTCCATAAGCGTGTCCAGCTGATCCATTGCCGAAGTGAGTTGTAAATTGTGATTGTGTATAAGTTGATTGTTGTTTTCCAACTTTTGAGACATTGACCTGAGTTCGTTGTTTCTCTTTTCAAGAGCATCAACATTCTTAAACATGTCATCCGCCGCAGACTTGATTTGTGCGAACTGCTGACGCTCATGGCGCAAATGCGACACAATAAATGCCGCTAGCATGATATTGGCAAGCAGGCTAAGCCTAAAGGCCGTCTTGAATAGTTTCACTGCTCACTCCCCTGTTATTCGAGACAAATTAGAATCCGCGATAATGCTCTAGCTCGTTTTCGAGGACATAGATTTCACGGTTGAAGGTTTGAATCAGATTACGTAAATCGGCAACATAGCGGTTTAGGGCTTCTATTTTTGCGTCTTTTGCGGTATTGTCCTGTTGCGCCGATCTGAGGTCTTGCTTTGTGTCGGCTAATTCCTTTTCGAGATCGGTGACTTTCTGGATAATCTGTTGAAAGAAGTGCAGGGCAGCAGTCTCATTGTCCATGATAACCATACTCCTGAAGGAAGGCTTCGGTCTGGTCGGCGTTGGCGGTCATACGCATGGTTTGTTCGCGCGAAGTTTTTGCCATATCCTTGAGAACGGCTTGTTGTTCATTTGACATATTGATCATGTTGTCGATACGCGCGATCACGTCCGGCATCTGTTCGGTCATCTGGCTCATCTGGCGTTCAGTGCGCCGCTTGGATGACCAGGCAAATGCAAACACAATATTGATGAGAAGGCTTATTCCGAACGCTGTTTTCCAAAACCTCATTAGCCACTCCCTTGTCCGTAATGGAAAAATATTATTCCATTAAACCACACATTGAATCGGTTGTCAAGCATTTCATGGAAATTGAAGCTGTAAAGAATCTAGGTGATTTTTTGGAGCAGGAAATGTACGAGCGGCATATGAGTGCCCGTGCTTTTGCTGAGTTCCTAGAAGTTAGCCATGCAACAATCAATAATCTGATCCGCTATGGCAGACAAGAAACAGGCTATCCATCCGTTGAATTCTTAATTCGACTGGCGACGGCCACTCAGACGGATATTGGCTACCTGATCACATTAGTTGCGCCACCCGAACTGATGCGGAGTGAACTCGACCCCGATGTGATCAATATGAGTCAGCGCATTCTCAAACTGCCCCCACCCTATCGCAAGATTATCGAGCAGATCATTGCGACAGGCTTGGAAGAAATCGCCGCCTCAAACGATCAGATCAAAGCAGAGAAGAATAAGTAAGTGGTGTAATGCAAACGCTTGAAAAACAATTTGCCGGGATCATCAAGGCCGTACAGCCGCGCAGTGCTGCCGCCGCGATGGGGATGCGTCCTGGCGATGAACTGCTTGCGATCAACGGCCATCCGGTAGAAGATGTGATCGATGTTCAATTCTACAGTGCCGATAACCAACTTGATCTGACTATAAACCGGAATGGTGAAACCCTTTCGCTCAGCGGAACGCGGCGCTACAACCAACCGCTCGGCTTGGAGTTTGAGCATCCAACCTTCGATATTGATATTCGGCGCTGCAACAACCTGTGCGAGTTTTGTTTCGTGCTGCAAATGGCCCCCAAAATGCGCCGGACACTGTACATCAAGGATGATGATTACCGTTATTCGTTCCTGTTCGGGCATTTCGTCACGCTCACGAACCTGACGCCGCACGATTGGGATCGTATCCGGGAACAGCACCTTAGTCCGTTGTACGTTTCGGTTCACGCAACGGATGTAGAACTTCGGCGCAAATGCTTGCGAAATGCGACAGCGCCCGACGTGATGGCGCAGCTTCGAGAACTGGCCGATCTAAACTTCGAGGTTCATACGCAGTTAGTCATCACGCCGGGACTTAATGACGGCGAAGCGATGCACAAAAGCGTTCACGATCTGGCCTCGCTATGGCCGACAGTGCGAAGCGTGAGCGTTGTACCCGTCGGTTTGACGAAGCATCATAAGTATCGAATGCGCGCCAGCACCCGCGCTGAAGCCGCCGCCGTCCTCGACGAATGTGTGCGCTGGCAAAGTGAATTCCGAGAGCGGTTCGGTGTCGGGTTTGTTTACCCGACGGATGAGTGGTACTTGGTTGCTGAGCGCGAAACACCGCCGATCACGTCCTATGATGGTCTTGCGCTGCATGAAAACGGTTTGGGGATGGTTCGCAGCTTTCTGGATGAATGGGCACAGGTGCGTGATGCCGAAGTGCCAGCACTTGCGCCGCGCGTAAAACGGGCGACATTGGTCACGGCAACGTTGTTCGCGCCTGTATTGCAAAGCGCCGCCGTCGAACTGAGCGCGAAAACCGGACTCATCATTGACGTTGTGCCGATCACGAACACGCGCCTGGGCGAAGGAATCACCGTTGCCGGGCTGTTGATGGCCGAAGATGTGTTAGAGCAGTTGAGCAGCCGCGAACTGGGCGATGTAATTGTGCTGCCACGCATCATGTTCGATCACCCGGACGGGATTAGCCTGGATGATAAATCGCCCAAACAGATTGCGATGGCGCTTAATCGTCCGGTGGCGCTGGCCGATCAGATGGGCGATGTGTTGGATGTGTTGAATGGTAAGGGGGCGCTCGTCTTTGAGCCAGATGCAGAACTAATCCGCCCGATCATGAGATCGGGCGGTTGGGCAGTTGAGAAGTATCTATAGCTGAGAAAAAGAACCTGAAAATCAGGCTTCGTCTTCTTCCTTCTTACCCTTCGTGCTGGCGATTTCCGGTTCAGCCACGACGGGTGCATCTGCCGCGATGTCAGCCGCAGACTGAGCAGCCGCAGTTTCGAGACGCGCGATAACGTCTGACGGTTCGGCCAGATAAGTCACGTTCTGAATTTGCGGTAGATCACTAATCGTCACTTGATCACCGGCTGATTTCAGGTTTGCCAGGCTCACTTCGATGTGATCAGGAATATCGGTTGGCAAGCATTCAACTTCAACCTGGGTGATGTAGTGCGCCAGCGTCAGGTCTGCGCCGAGTTTCGGTTCACCTGTCAGCAAAATCGGCACTTCGGTTCGCAGCTTCTTGAGCAGATCGACGCGCAGGAAGTCGATGTGAATCAAGTCACGGCGGACAGCATGACGCTGCACCTCACGTACCAGCGCGTTTTCGGGCGCACCTTCCAGATTGAGCGTGACCAGATGCGTACCACCCGCCCGACTCAAGAGAATTTCAAGTGGACGGCGCGGGCACGAAATGTTGAGGGCTTTGCCGCCTGCTCCATAGATAACTGCCGGGACAAGATTATCGCGGCGCAACTGCCGGACTTGCTTACCTGTGATGTGGCGGTGCTGCACATCCAGGGAATAGGTTTCTGCCATTATTTTGCCTCCCAAAACGTCGTGAAGAAATCGGCTTTCGCCGGGTATTTCGAGTCTACAGCGGACAAACGAATCGGGCGCACGCGCCCGTAACAGTGCATTGTAGCGGAGCGGCGTTCAACCGTCAAGCCAGAAAAACAGGATCGCTAGTGGACTTCCTGAAAAACCGGTTGTATGGACGGCACACCGACTTCTTCGATTTCAGATTCAATTTCAGGCGAAGCGGCAGGCGTGGCTAGCCCATAATCGAAGCTCAGCACCGCCGGGCGTAACACGAGCATCGCCAGTGCGCCCACTGCCAGCAGCAGCGCGTTAAGCTGAATGGCCGTGTCGACGCCTAACCGTTCGGCGGTTTGACCGATCCACAAAGCCGCGATGGGCTGCATCCCGAAACTGACCGTCGTGAACAGACTGATCAACCGCCCGCGCATCTCCAGCGGCGACATCAACTGAACTAACCCCATCGCCATCGTCATCACCGTCGGTGCGCCCATGCTGCCCATGAACAAGGCCATCATCGAGAGGGGCAACACGTGCGAATGGGCAAAAAGACTTAACCAGAAGGCCATCCAGAACAACGCCCCCAACATGACAACCCCGTTGCGCTTGAGCGATTGCGCGATGGGCACAATGATCAAGACCGAAACGAGCGCGCCTGCCCCTGATGATGAGAGCAGCAAGCCCAGCGTTTCGGCGTTGCCATTCAGCAGCTTAGTTGCCACCGAAGGCAGAATGTTCATAATGATCGAAAAGACGAAAAAGGTGAGCAGAATAGCAAATAGGAACAGGTCTTGCATTCGCGGGTTGCCGCGTAGATGCGCCACACCTTCTGCGATCTGTCGCAATGGGCTAACATCACTGCGCGATTTGCCAATCGAGAGCGTAGCACGTACCAGGATCAAACTGGCGATCACCGCCAGGAAACTAAGACCGTTCAACCAGAAAGCGGGCGCAGTACCAAGCCGGGCGACAACCATTCCCGCGAAGGCCGGACCCAGGATACGACTCACTTGTATGATGGTGATGTTCAGGTTGATCGCTTTGCGAATTTCGCTCATCCCCGACAGATCGCCCAGGAATGCCTGTTGTGCGGGCATATCCAGCGCGTTCGCAACACCCAGGAACAAACTGAGCAAATAGACGTGCCAAAGCTGAACCAATCCACTTTGCGTGAGCGCGCCCAGGATGAATGCCAGCAGCATAGCCGCGAACTGAGTGCCAATCAATAATTTGCGACGATCCACGCGGTCAACCCAAACGCCCGCATAGGGACTTAGCAGTAGAACAGGCAGGGCACCGAGCATATTCACGACGCCCAACGCGGCCTCGGAACCGGTTAATGTCCAGACGACCCAACTCTGAGCCGTCATTTGCAGAAACGTCCCAATCAGTGAAATTGCCTGTCCACCGAGGTACAGTCGAAAGTTCGGATGGCGCAGCGGGTCGAAGTTGCCGCGCAGGGTTCTAAAAGTGTTCGCCAAAACAGTCATGAGGGGGCTTTCTGTTTCTATGGCTTAGCAGATGTCCTTAGAAGTGCTGATGCAAACGTTTTCTTACGCCTAATTGCAATCACGTTTCTATTTCATTTATCTTTGGTTTGCTATTCAAGCTATTACACCTGCATCACCTGCTTTGCAGGTGAAACAACGTCGCTAACAATCTATTTTGGCATGTTTGCACTGTGGCCTTTCGCCACGAAACTGTCTTTAGAGCGGCTAAACGCGGTAAAATAGCCATCCTTGAGTCGTTAACGGTTTATCTGCCATGAATAACTTATCAGAGACTTTGGCTCGATTGCGCCGTGATCCCTCGTTTGTCTCAAATGTCGTGGCGTGGGAACGTTTGCCAGCGCGCGCCGCTCGTTTCGCAGATTTTCCGGCGGCACTCGATCCACGCTTGATAACAATGCTGCAAGCACGCGGCATGGAACGTATTTATACGCATCAGGCACAGGCTGTCGCGGCGGCACTCGATCATCAAAATGTGGTGGTGGCCACGCCAACGGCCAGCGGTAAGACGCTTTGTTACAACCTGCCAACGCTGCAAGCCTGCCTGAACGATCCGCAGGCGCGCGCACTGTATATCTTCCCGACAAAGGCATTGGCACAGGATCAGGCAGCGGCATTGGCCGAACTGACCAATGTACTTGAGACGGATATTCCGGTGCGGGTCTATGACGGCGATACGCCACAAAGCCATCGGGCCGCGATTCGTTCCGGGCGTGGAATTGTGATCAGCAATCCCGATATGCTGCATCAGGGGATTTTGCCACATCATACCAAATGGGCATCTTTTTTCGAGAATTTACGGATCGTCGTGATCGATGAACTTCATGCCTATCGGGGCGTGTTCGGCAGCCACGTAGCGAATGTAATTCGGCGGCTGCGCCGGATTTGCCAATTTTACGGCTCTGATCCAATTTTCATTTGTGCTTCGGCGACCATTGCCAACCCACAAGAGTTGGCCGAACGATTGATCGAGGCGCAGGTTTGTGTCGTTGATGAGAATGGCGCACCGCAGGGCGAAAAACACATTTTGATCTATAACCCACCCGCGATTGAGCCGGGCGGGGCATTGCGGCGCAGTTACACATTGGAGACACGCCAGATTGCCGGGCAATTCCTGAAAGACGGCGTGCAAACGATTGTCTTTGCACGGGCGCGGCTCACGACGGAACTCTTGCTGGGTTATGTACGCGATGAAGTGAGCGATCCGAGCAGTGTGCGCGGCTATCGAGGTGGTTATCTGCCTTCTGAACGACGCGAAATTGAGCAAGGTTTGCGGCGCGGCGATGTGCTGGGCGTGGTAGCAACAAACGCACTGGAACTGGGCGTCGATATTGGTCAGCTTGGCGCGGTGATCATCGCGGGTTATCCGGGCACGCTGGCAAGTACCTGGCAGCAGGCGGGACGGGCTGGACGCCGCGCTGGAGTCAGCGTCGCTGTGTTGGTCATGTCCGGTGCGCCGCTCGATCAATATATCGCGCAGCATCCTCGTTATTTGTTTCAGCATCCTGTCGAAAACGCGCGCATCAACCCGGATAATTTGGTCATCCTGCTTAACCATGTGCGCTGTGCTGCTTACGAACTGCCGTTTATACCCGGTGAAGCGTTCGGTACGTTTGGCGATGTGACGGATTTGCTCAACTTTTTGGCGCATGATGAAGGTGTGCTTCACGCCTCAAAAAACAGCTTTCGCTGGATCGCGCCGGAGCCGCCCGCCGATAGTGTCAGCTTGCGAACTGGTAGTAATCACACCGTCGTGATCCAGGATATAAGCGGATCGCAACCCATTGTGATCGGGGAAGTAGATCGGGAAACCGCGCCGATGCTCGTCCACGAAGGCGCGATTTATCTGCACGAAGGCCGTCAATATGTGATCGAGATGCTGGATTGGGAAAACGGCGTCGCGTCGGCGCGGCAAACTGCCGTCGATTATTACACTGACGCGATGGGCAGCAGCACCATTACCGTCACGAAAGAGGCGGCATCCGACGTGGTCGGCGATGTGGTCAAGGCGCATGGTCTGGTTGATGTGCTGCACCAGACAACCGATTACCGAATTATCAAACGTTACACCCATGAAGTGCTTGGCTTCGGCAAAATTGAGTTGCCCGGCCAACAGTTCGAGACAACCGCCTATTGGCTCTCCCTAACGCCTGACCTGACCGCACAGCTTGAGGCCGAAGGGGTGATTCCCAAGCCAAACAACTACGGCCCGAACTGGCAGGAACAGCGCCGTGCTGCCCGTGCCCGTGATGGCTATAAATGCACGCGCTGTGGCATTCCCGAATCGCCAGAACAGCAGCACCACGTTCATCACATCAAGCCGTTCTATACGTTCGGTTATGTGCGCGGCGAAAACACCAACTATCTGGCCGCCAACGTTCTCGATAATCTGCAAACACTCTGCCCAAGCTGTCATCGCATTGTTGAGACGAGCCGCCGTACCAATGCCGCGCTTGACGGCGTTGGCAACATCTTACGCAATATCGCCACGCTGTATCTGATGTGTGAACCGGGCGATCTGGGCTTGGTCGTCGAGGCCAAAAGCGATTACACCCTATCACCAACGATCACTCTGTACGATAACCTGCCCGCCGGGTTGGGATTCAGCGATAAGTTGTACGAACTACACACTGACCTTTTAATGGCCGCGCGTGATCTGGTGCGTGACTGCGTCTGTACGGATGGCTGCCCGGCCTGTGTGGGTCCCATGCTTGATGTCAGCACCGATGTAAAAGCCGTCACCTTGAAGTTGTTACAGGCGATGCAGATTAGTTGATCAGACTGATCACCCGATCCACCATTGCTGTCCACGCTTCACCGTCGGCATGAAAAAACGAATCGGTGAAGTGTTCGGGCGGGATCGCATTCCACAAATCGGCATACGAGATATTGTGCTGCTGCGTGAACGCGACTATTTCACGCCGATACTTGTCATAGGTAGATCGCTGAACCCAGGTGTTGTAGTTCACATCACTGTTCGGGCCGGTGCTGATGAACATTGGCTCATTAACAACTAGCAGTTTTGCCCCGAGCCGATCTGTGATCTGACGACCAATGACCAGCGATTGCCAGGCCGAATCGGGCATTTGCAGGAAAAAGTCGTTATACCAGCTTGCTTGTGCAGGAATCGACTCATGAATCGCGCGTTTAGCTTCGGGGACAACTGGTTCCTGGGGTGCTCCATCAAACGGTTCAACCAGTGAGCCAAGCCAATCCGGGATTGCGTTCTGTGAGGTGATCGCCAGCCCATCTTTATGCTTTATCCATTGATAGAGCCACTGCTGATCATAGGTTTTGATCAACCGATCTGCACGTGGCTGCGATAACTCGAACAGGATGCTATTGCCTTCGTACATCCCGACTTTGCTGCTGTTGAATGCAATCGCGGTGATAAACCAGATCACCAGATCGGGTTTTGTGTCGGCGGCAGCATCCAGGATCAACGTATCGCGTGTTGCTTCGGGGAACGGATAAGCCAGATTATAGGCCACTAATCGCCGCTCGCCCACCTTGAAGTGACGGGCGTTGATGTGTGCCGTCAGCGTTTCGGAGGCCGGAAGCGACATCCCCCACTGCTCTGAGTCGCCCAAAATGATCACCCGGTACTCATCCGGCGCTTTAGGACGCGAAACCTCGTGCGCCGCGATCAGGGCTTCGATGGGCATGGCACGACGCATCAAACGTGTGCTTCCGCCTCGTAATGACCATGTATTCAGGCGCATCAGGGAAGCCAATGGATCAACCCCAACGATGACAAAAGAACTATTTAAGAGCAGCGCCAACAGCAGCGCCTTCATAAAAACGCGCAGTGTGGCAACTGGGGAACCGAGTGGAGATTGACGGGTATTGAACATAACGGATGATTATAACCACCGTTGCAATTTCGATTCTGTTATGGGTTTTGATGAAATACCAACAATTATTATTCCGTTGTGAAAGGTTTGCGATTGAGTTGTGACACGCCTGAACAACGGACTCGTCTTTATACAGTTTATACTACTCCTTGTGAAGACAGAACGCTCCGCAATCCCACACTGAAAACCACATCCTGCAAATTGCTCTGTAACCCCTAGTGCCTTTGATGGCAGTTGGGTTGTTCGCGTGTGTCAATTCTGAGAAAGGCAAGTCACTCGGATGAAGCTCTTGTTGGTTGAAGATAATCTGGAAAACGCCAAGCTGATTGTTCGTATTCTGCAAACGGGTGGATATGACGTTATCCATAAAGCAACGGCGTTGGAAGGCATGGGCACTGCCCGTACTGGTGGCTTTGATGCCATTCTGCTTGATTTCGATCTTCCCGATCTGGATGGCGCGCAGGTTGGCCTGGCACTTCGTAAATACCTTTCCACAACACCAATTATCGCCCTGACAGCTCATGCAGACCGGGTTTCGCGCGCCAAAGCCAAACGGTTTGGCTTTAACGCCTTTATTCCCAAACCGTTCACTGATGATGATCTGCTGAATACGCTTGGGATGCTCCTGAATTCGGTGGCAACCTAGTGTGTAGGAAGTTGTTATGACTCAAGCAGTAACGGTTACATCCAATAAAATGCCGCATCTTTGGCGGAAGCTGTCGATCCGGATCAAACTGCTGCTCCCGGTCATTATCGCCAACATCATCGCCTTCACGGTACTGGTTATTCGCGTGCCACAGCCGATCAATACGCTGGTGGAAAGCAATGTCCACAGCGATTTCGCAAAACGACTTAGCGAATTGCAAATCCCGATCACGCAATTTTTAGCTGACGGGCAAACCGATTTGCAGGGACTTGCGGCCAGTTCGGAAATGGAGAGCGTCCAGAGCGCACAAAGCAGCGGCGACAAAGGCGAATTGGTGGCGGCTCAATCGGGGCTGGCGTCCGTCTTTGCCGGGAAGATCACCGAAGACAAACTACCTTACGCGGATATACGTTATCTGACGCTGGACGGCAAGCAGCTTGTCCGCGCGACTGCCCGCCAGATTGGGGGCGCCGTCAGCGGTCAATTGGTTCCCATCAGCGCGCTTGTCACTGAAGATATAGCGGGCTATTCAGTCGACTTGAACAAATTGCCCGCAAATGGCTCACTGCTGCTGCCCGTGCGACTGAGCAGCCCGGATAAGAGTTCTGGTCTGGCCGCCGAACCGCTGATCGAACTGGCCGCGCCGATCTTTGCACAGTCGAAGCAAACGGGTGTGATGATCATCAGTTTACGGGCGCGCGGTTTTCTGGTTCAAGCCTTTGCTCAATCCAGCAAAACAACCAGTTCCCGATCCATCCTTGTTGACCAGACCGGGCGGATCATCGCGGTCAGTAATCCGAGCGCGCCTGATCAGGTTTCGGTAATGGGTGATGCGGACACTTCGGCACTAACAGCGGCACTGCCTGTCAAAACGCTGGACGGCACGGCTCAAACCTTGCAAGCCATCAATGATCGGGTCTATAGCGCGTTAGCTCTCAACAAATCGAGTCGCGTGCCCCAGAATCAATGGCTGCTGATCGTTGATGATGATTTGAACACGGTGTACAGCGGCGCGCGCGACCTTGAAGCGACGCTGTTTATCACACTGGGCATCGTCTTTCTGGTGGCTATCGGCGGAATCGGGCTGGTCAGTCAATCGGTCATTCAGCCGCTCGTCGCCGTCAGCCAGACCGCTGACCGCATTTCGGCAGGCGATCTTGAAGCCAAAACGAGGGTTCACAGCGAAGACGAAGTCGGCATGGTGGCGCTGGCGCTCAACACAATGAGTACCCGCCTCTCCGAATTGATCCGCACGCTGGAGTCGCGCGTCCGGGAGCGAACCCGCAACATCGAAATTGCCGCCGAGATCAGCCGCGATACAACGCAGCTAACCAGCCTGAATGACCTGTTGCAGCGCACCGTCAACGCCGTTCGTGACCGATTTGGCCTGTATCACGTTCAAATTTTCCTGGCTGACGAGGCCAACGAGTACGCGGTGCTGGTTATCGGCACGGGTGAGTCCGCGGAGCAAATGTTGGCCGAAGATCACAAATTGAAAATTGGTTCGGCGTCGATTGTCGGTCAGGCAATGGCAAAGAGTCGAATCGTCGCCACGCTGGATACAACACATTCTGGTACGGCGCATCGCTTCAACCCGTACCTGCCGCTCACTCGTTCGGAAATGGCCGTTCCATTGAAAATTGGTGAGACCACCATCGGCGTATTGGATATTCAGAGCATTGAACAAAACGCTTTTGACGCTGAGGACGAAAACACGTTCCAGATGATCGCCAACCAGCTTGCGATTGCCGTCAACAACACCCGTCTATTCGAGGGCGCACAGCAAGCACGCCAAAACGCTGATGAAGCCAACCGTCAAAAAAGCGATTTCCTCTCAACAATGAGCCACGAACTGCGTACCCCGCTGAACGTGATCATCGGCTACAGCCATAGCATCCTGACGCGCCCGGCCATGTATGATAATGTGGCGCTGCCAGACGCTTACGCATCGGCGATTGACAGCATCAAAACCAGTGGACAACATCTGCTTGGTCTGATCAATGACATTCTTGACCTGAGCAAAATCGAGGCGGGCAAGATCGATCTTGAAGTCAAAGCGACGGATGTGCTGCCAATCCTGGAAGGGGTGCGTTCGACAGCCCTGGGTCTGGTCAAGGCGGGCGTGCAAGTCCGTGCCGACTACCCATCCACATTGCCACTATGTGTGGGCGACGAACTACGTATCCGGCAAATCCTGCTCAATTTACTCTCGAATGCGGCTAAGTTCACCACTCAGGGCTTCATCACGATCAACGCGGTTCCGCAAGATGATAACCTGTTGTTTTCAGTTTCCGATACAGGCAGCGGCATCCCCACTGAGAGCCAGCCGTATATCTTTGAGCGTTTCAAGCAAGGTTCAGCCAGCGTTGCGCGGAAGTTCGGCGGCACCGGGCTAGGCTTGAGCATCTCCAAACAGCTTGCCAAAATGCACGGCGGCGATCTGTGGTTCAGCAGTGAAGTCGGCCAGGGATCGACCTTCTATTTCACGATTCCACTAGCCCCGGCAGGAATCAAACCCGCTTCAACGTCTGTCGCCGTGTCGCCCCTATCGGCAACGGTGGGTACATCGCGCGCGCATATCTTCCTTAACGGTGACGATGATGAACCCGAAATCCTGAAACAAATCCTGATCGTCGATACCAGTTCAGAGAGTCGCGCGATTCTGGAAAATGCGCTTAACCAAATTGAGTACAGCGTCCTGTCTGCCGATAGCGCCGAACGTGCCGTCAATATTGCGACGCTGCTCATGCCGGATGCCATCGTTATTCACCTGCACGACGCTGACAGCGCCGATATGAAGGCGTTACCGGAACGACTGCGCGCCGACAAAACGCTAGTGTCCAGTGCAGTGGTGATCATCCCGGATGCTTCACTAACACCCGAAGCATTGAACAACGCCATTCTGGAACAGGTACAGGCCGTATTGGTCGCCTGATAGTTTATCTATTCTCATTACATAGGAATTCTCATGCGTATCCTCTATCTCGAAGACTCGGATTATGACATTGACTTCATTCGTCGCTATGTAAGCACAATCCCGGACAGCGAATTTGTGAGCGCCAAAACGTTGGAAGCTGCTCAATATTCGCTTTCTGAAACACGCCCGGACGTGTTTTTAGTAGATGTAATGATCGATGGCGAAGCATCCTACCCTATCATCGAAATGGCCTCCTCTCAAAATCTGGCAGACCATATCGTTTTATTGACAGCACGCGCCCTGCCTTCTGAGCTGCAACACTATCGGCGGTTGGGCTGCCAACATGTCGTCACTAAACCGTTCACCGCAGATGATCTCGACAATGTTTTTTCGCAAGTCATGCAGTGAGGTGAGTCTATGAAGCGTCTATTTCTGTTCGCCGCGTTATGTCTGTTGGTTGTTCCACTCTCCATGCCGCTGTCATTGGTGGCGGCAAAGTCTCAGGCTGGCACTGAAACGGTTACAATGGCTTTTGCCGAAGGTGAGCCGGGTTCTCTCGATCCGCACATTGCCGATACGATCAATGATTTCCTGGTTTTACGCAATGTTTACGAAGGATTAGTCAACTACAATCCAAAGACGCTCCAACCGACTCCCGGCCTTGCCGAAAAGTGGGATATTTCCGCCGATGGGCTGGTCTACACGTTTCATTTGCGGGCGGGCGTAAAGTTCCATAATGGGCGCACCCTCACAGCCAAAGACGTGAAGTACAGCCTTGAACGACTGGCGAACCCACAGACGGGTAAATCGTACACGCGCTTCGTGCTGGACAGCGTCAAAGGCGTTGATGCTGTCGTAAAAGGCACCGCCAAAGAAGTCGAAGGCTTGAAAGTTGTCGATGATCAAACATTTGTGATCACGCTCAGTCAGCCTGTCGCATCGTTCCTGAATCAACTCACGTTGCCAGGCGCTTTTATCATTCCGCAGGAAGCCGCCGAAAAAGCCAATTTTGGCGAAAATCCGGTGGGTACTGGTCCTTACAAGTTCGTGCAATGGGTTCACAAGTCACAGATCAATTTGGAAGCGAACACCGACTACTGGGGCAAAGCGCCCAACATCAAGTATGTGGTGCTGCGCGTCATCCCCGATTCGCTTCAACAGGTCAACGATTTCAAAGCGGGCAAAATCGATATTACGCTGGTGCCCGCCTTCCAACTACAGCGGCTGCAAAGCGACGCAACGTTGTCACCGCAATTGCAGGAAATCCTGCCGCTGGCCGTGACGTACCTGGTACTCAACCTGCACGATCCGGCGCTCAGCAAGTTCGAGGTACGGCGTGCTTTGAATATCGCTATTGATCGGCAGGGTCTCCTGAAAAGCGTCCTTAAGGGTCAAGGTAGTGAAGCACAGGGCGTGATCCCGCCGCTGCTCTCGGCCTATGAAAAAGACCTGCCCTTCAAATACGATCAGGATGCGGCCAAGCAACTGCTGGCAAAGGCCGGTTATGCGAACGGCCTCAAGCTGGAAATCAGCCTGGCAACCGATGAAACCGATAAGCGCGTGATGGGCGTGATACAGGCGCAGTGGGCAGACATTGGCGTTGAACTGACGATCAACAGCATGGATAAGAAGACATTCGATACCAACCGCAAGGTTTGCCAGGGTCAGATGTTCGTCAGCACATGGACAGGCGATTATGCTGACCCGGAAGACTTCACCACGCTGCTGCTTGATAGCAGCGCCATGCGTAGTACCTGCGGCTATGGCGAATATCCGGGTGTGGCAGATGTGAAGGCGCTTCTGACACAGGGATCGGCCATGCTGCCCGGTGCTGAACGTGACAACGTTTATCGCAAAGCACAGCGCATTGCAACCGATAACGCGATCAACATTCCGATCTATTTCCGTTCACAATCGGCGTTGATCAAATCGACACTGACAGGTGCATATCTGGATGCAACGCTGGCGATCAACTTCGCGGACATTTCGTTCAAGCAGTAAGGTAGTAACTTTGCCCGCGCCCTGAGCCGACCAACTGCGGTAAAATCTTGCCAGATTAAGCACTCTAATGATCAGTCATTGTGACAAACAGGGGTTCTCTCATGGCAAAAGATTACGATGTGGTTGTGGTTGGCGCGGGGCCGGGCGGCTATGTGGCCGCCATCCGTGCGGCACAACTCGGCCTGAAAACGGCCATTGTCGAAAAGAAGTATTGGGGTGGTGTATGCCTGAACGTCGGCTGCATCCCCTCAAAGGCGCTGCTGCGTAACGCGGAACTGGCACATATCGTCACGCATCGCGCCAAAGATTTCGGTTTTACTTTCGGCACGGTAGAACTGGATTATGAAGTCGCGTTCAAGCGCAGTCGTGATGTGAGTGGCCGTCTGGTACGCGGCGTCAGTTCGCTGATGCGTAAGAATAAGATCGATACCTACGACGGTTGGGCATCCTTCAGCGCGCCCAAAACGATTGACGTGGCGCTCAACAACGGCGGAAACGAAACACTCAACGCCAAAAACGTGATCCTGGCAACAGGCGCGCAGGTTCGGATGCTGCCCGGCCTCAAGGTATCGGAGCGCGTGCGAACCTACCTGGAAACGATCATGGACAACAAACTGCCCAAGAGCATCATCTTTGTGGGCGGCGGCGTGATCGGGATCGAGTTCGGTTACGTGATGAACAGCTACGGCGTCGATGTGACGATTGTCGAGTTTTTGCCAAATATCCTGCCGAACGAGGATGAAGACGTTAGCAAGGAACTCGAAAAACAGTATGTCAAATCGGGCGTTAAGGTTCACACCAACACGAAAGTTGAAAAAGTCGAAGAAAATGCGGATGGCGTTCGGGTAACTGTGAGTCGTGATGGTCAGCAGCAGGTGTTAGAAGCCGAACAGGTGGTCATCGCTATTGGCTGGGCAGCGCGCAGTGAGGGCTTTGGCCTCGAAAAAACGGGCGTCCAGCTTGCCAAGAACGGCTACATCGCCATTGACGAAAAGATGCAAACGAACGTCCCTGGCATTTACGCGATTGGCGATTGCACCGGGCAAATGCTGCTGGCACATGTCGCCAGTGCGATGGGTATTATCGCCGCAGAAAACATTGCCGGGGCAAAGACGATCACGCTCGACTACAAGATGATGCCGCGCTGCACCTACTGTCAGCCACAAGTTGCCAGCTTCGGCTACACCGAGAAAGAAGCCCGCGAAAAAGGCTACGATGTTAAAGTCGCGCGTTTCCCCTTCCAGGCGAACGGTAAGGCGCTTGGTCTGGGCGATTACGCCGGATTCGTCAAGTTGATCAGTGATGCCAAGTACGGTGAACTGCTCGGCGCACATCTGATCGGGCCGGAAGTGACCGAACTGCTGCCCGAACTGACATTGGCACGCATGTGGGAACTGACCCCAGAGGAGATCGCGCGCAACGTTCATGCTCACCCAACACTGAGCGAAGCCCTGATGGAAGCTGCCGAAGGTCTCGAAGGCGAAATGATCAACCTGTAGCATCAGCCAACAGGCCGGAATCGACCCCGGCCTGTCATCGTAAATTACGGCTCAGTTATTGCATATTTCACTTCAGCCAGCGATTTGATTGGCGGAATGGAAAACATAGCTGATGTATGATCTTGCAAATTTTGGGCTGGGGCAAATGGTTGCCAGCATTACCGCGTTGAAAAGATCGACGGCGGGTACACAAAGCATGGAAGAAGCTGCCCAAAAGATAGTTCAATATTTCTATGATTATCTGATCGATGGACAAACCGGTGAAAAAGCATGTGCCCTGGTTCGGTTTTATAAGACACATGCCCATCAGGATTTAGACCCCTCGTTGCAGGCAACCGCCGATGCTCTGTTGGATGGCATGGCGGCAGTGCCAATGATGAAACATTTAGTGCTTCTGGCGACAGCAGGCGATAAACCAGAGTGGAATTCCAGAGCAACCTCTCTCAATCACAAACTGATTCCGCTGCCGAGTGCAGCCATTGTGCAGCAGTCGCCGATGATCGCTCAACTGATCACGCAACTTGGCCTGGAAATCGGCAGCGTCATCAACCCTGATTCGTCCTTGCTCTCGAACATGGCCGATACGCGCTACAACGTGTTTTATGTCCCACAAGCACGCGGCAGCGCCTTCATTCCGGCCCAGCAAGAATTCGTGATCCCGAATGGAATCCAGTCGGTCATAGGTTTCGGGGGCATGTTAGCATCAGGTGATTTATTTGCCGTCGTTTTGTTCTCGAAAGTACCGATTCCGGCTGAGGTAGCTGCGATTTTCAGGTCGCTGGCGATTGATACCAAAGGACTGATCATGTCCTTTCCAAAGGCGAAAACGTTCCGGTAGAACATCGCACAGCGCGTTAACCTTACGTCAGCCTATCGCGCTGTGCCGAAAAACCAGCCTCAGTTCGCTTTCTGATTCATAACAAGCGGCGCAGAAACCTCGCCCGATTCCCCAACGGTGTGAATCTTGAGGAAGTTCGTACCGCCCGCCGCGCCAAAAGGTACACCCGCAATGATGATCGCTAAATCGCCATACTTTACGAGTCCGGCATTGATAGCTGTCGTGACGACAATATTCAACATATCGTCAACCGTGTTGTAGTTTGGTACTACCATCGGCAGCACGCCCCATACCAGCGCCATGCGTTGATGCGTTTGAACATCTGGCGTTACGCACAGGATGCGGGTGTTTGGGCGCTGACGTGCGACGCGCCGTGCGGTGTACCCGGTTAGCGTAGAGGTGATAATCAGAGTTGCACCGAGTTCGTCCGCGATCTGGCTGGCCGCGCGACTGGCCGAGTCAGACATGAGATCGGGGCCTTTGAGCGATACAGGCATATTGCGGAAATCGCGGCGGCCATCGGTATTGAGATGTTCTTCCGCAATATGGGCAATGGTTGCCATAGTTTCAACAGCGTTCACTGGAAATTGACCCGACGCTGTTTCACCGGAGAGCATGACCGCGTCTGTGCCGTCGAAAATGGCGTTTGCCACATCGCTGGCTTCGGCACGAGTCGGGCGCGGATTGGTGATCATCGACTGGAGCATCTGTGTGGCGGTGATCACAGGTTTACCCACTGCATTGCAGCGCCGGATGATTTCTTTCTGATGGATCGGCACGGCTTCGGCGGGCGTCTCGACACCCAAATCGCCGCGCGCCACCATGACGCCATCCGAGGCTTCGATCACATCATCAATGGCGATGATCGCTTCACGCTTCTCGATCTTGGCGATGAGCGCAATATCGCCGCCCAAATGATGAGTCAACCAGCGCAGTTCGCGCATATCATCACCGCTGCGAACAAACGACATCGCCAGGTAATCGGCCTTGACCTTGACGGCAATCTCCGTATCATGCCGATCTTTATCGGTCAACGCCGAAAAAGTGAGGTGGCTTTCCGGCGCGCTGACGCCTTTTCGGGAGCTAAGCGGGCCGCCCACGATCACTTCACAGTTCAAATCATCGCCCTGTTTGGTGATCACCTTGAACTCTAGCTGACCATCATCGAGCAGCAAGCGGTTGCCGGGCTTCACGTCCTTGACGAATTCCGGATTGGGCAGTGGAAAAACATTATTCGCGCCGTTCACATCGCGCGTGGTGAGCGTCAGCGTATCGCCCTTTTGCAGCATCACGGGTTCATTCGCCAGCTTGCCCAATCGAATTTTCGGTCCTTGCAGATCGCACAGAATGGCGACAACCGCCTCTTCTTCTTTGGCGATGCGCCGGATGCGTTCGATATTATCAATGTGAATCTGATCTTCACCGTGACTGAAGTTGATACGGGCAACGTCCATACCCGCGCGGATCATCGCACGCAGCGTTTCCTCATCAGAGGAGGCCGGGCCGATGGTACAGACGATTTTAGTGCGTTTAGTGTCAAATTTCCTGACCAAGTGAGTCATTCCCCTTGAGTTGTGCCGGGCGTACCCATTATACACCCGGCAGGTGGGTTGCCCGTAAAGCTAGCGATTTAGGTTTGTGAAGGCACTGCGCCCAGCATAGACCGCCGCTGGGCCAAGCTGCTCCTCGATCCGCAGGAGTTGGTTGTATTTCGCCACGCGATCCGAACGTGCCGGAGCGCCCGTTTTGATCTGTCCGGCGTTCAGCCCAACGACCAGATCGGCAACTGTTGTATCTTCGGTTTCGCCGCTGCGATGGCTGACTACTACCGTCCAACCGGCGCGTTGGCTCATCTGCGTGGCCGCGATGGACTCGGTCAGTGAACCGATCTGATTCAGCTTGCACAAGAGGCTGTTGGCGGCCTTTTCCTTGATCGCGCGCTTGATACGTTCGACATTTGTCACGAGCAGATCATCACCCACCAACTGGACGCGATTGCCGACCTTCTGGTACAACTGCGACCAATGTTCCCAATCGTCTTCGGCCAGGCCGTCTTCCAACGAGATGATTGGATATTTATTGATCCAGCTTTCCCAATATTCAACCATTTCATCGGGCGTCAGGCTGCGATTTTCGCGCGCCAAAACGTATTTACCGTCTTTGTAGATTTCGCTGGCTGCCGGGTCAAGCGCGATCATCACCTGATCGCCTGCTTTGTAGCCTGCTTTTTCAATAGCGGTCAGGATAAATTCAATCGCTTCTTCGTTGCGTGCCAGATCACTTGGCGCGAAACCGCCTTCATCGCCAACGGTTGTCGCCTTACCCTTATCGTGCAGCACCTTTTTGAGCGCCTGATAAATCTCGACACCCCAGCGCAAACCTTCGCTGAACGTGTCCGCACCGACGGGCATCACCATAAATTCCTGGAAGTCGGTGCTGTTTTCGGCGTGCTTGCCACCGTTTAGGATGTTCATCATCGGCACAGGCAGTATATGGGCATACACGCCGCCCAGATATTGATAGAGCGGAACATCCAGACTGTTGGCAGCCGCTTTGGCGACGGCCAGCGACACGCCCAGGATTGCATTCGCGCCCAAATTAGACTTGGTGGGTGTGCCGTCCAGTTCGAGCAGGGCGTCGTCGATCTCTTTTTGTGCCAGCGCGTCCATCCCGATGATCGCTTCGGCAATCGTTTCGTTGACGGCCTGAACCGCCTTCAAAACGCCTTTGCCACCGTAACGTTTTTTGTCGTCGTCGCGCAGTTCGAGCGCCTCGTGGACGCCAGTGCTGGCACCACTCGGCACGATGGCGCGGCCTGAACCGCCATCCAGCAAGTTCACTTCAACTTCGACGGTTGGATTGCCGCGCGAGTCCAGCACTTCGCGCCCGATGATCGAATCAATGATTAGCTGCATCTTCTCATCCTTTTATGTTTGAAAGGAAACGCCTCAATTTTGCGGCGTAAGGCGTGCGCTCGTCAAGCGTTGTATTGCGAAATGGAGCGCCATAGAGATTATCGTTGAAATAGCGCGGAAAAACGTGTAAATGATAATGCCAAACGTCCTGGTTGCCACCCGGTTCGTTGTGCTGGCGGGTCGAAATGCCGTCACAAGCGTACTCTGCTTTGAGCGCGATTGCGATCTTTTGGGCGGCATTGTGAATATGGGCGGCTGCCTGCATTGGCAGATCGAAAATGTTCTCGTAATGCGTGTTTGGGATCACGATCACATGCCCCGGATTACGTTCCCACCAGCGCAGGGATATGAACGCGGTCACGTGCGAATCGCGGTATACCACGTCGGAAGGCTGCGTAGCGGGTTCGGTGCTGCCCGCGACGATCTGGCAAAACGTGCAATTGTAACCTTCCGGGGCGTGCTGAGGCATCGTGCTATTCGCCAAAGATGGCCTTGACCGCTAATGAAAAGCCGGGCAAAACGTCGCCGCCATCTAGCGTATCTTCCAGCGTCAAAATGTCTTGGATTTTGGCACTGTACGTATTGATAATGTGTTTTTCGGGAAATAGTAGCCAAACCAACTTAGCGCCATTTGCCAGATAGTAGTCCGCCTTTTCGCGCATTTGACGCACAGATTGATCTGGCAATTGAATCTCGATTGCCAGATCGGGCGTATAGAATGCCGCGCCTCGGTCGACTATAGGACGAGTTATATCCGCGACGAAAGATATATCCGGTTGCCGAGATTTATAGTTGTCCTCCGGCATTCGGTAACGCGCTTCAACGTAGACACGTCCAAGTGGATGCTCTTTTCGGTAGGTATATATTTTGGCAATCATAAGGGCTGCGATTTGGCCGTGTTTTTGGGTTGGCACTTTTTCGACGATCTCCCCGTTGATGAGTTCGTAGTAGAACTCCTTGTGTTCCGGCGCAACGATAAATGCCTCGAATTCATCAACAGTGACCAGTTTTTCTTGTGTGGTTATGGGCTTAGCCTCCAAGCTCATCAACAGGAGAGATTTTACCTGTTTATACGCCCAAATCGGCAAACAAGCGCGCCATATCCATGTTCTCATCCAACATGGTCGTGAAGCGATTCAGCTTTTCGGGTTGGCCGAGCCGCGTTTTGCCGAACACTTTTTCAACGGCTTCAACCGTTTCAATCGTACTGCCCGGCACCATCAGCACGGCCACGCCTAACTCTTCGGCGCGTTGAACGACAGACGGGCTGGGTTGCAAATTGCCTGTCAGAATCAGGGCGACAGTGCTGGTTTCGAGTGCGGCGGCCTGAATATCCGCCCGATCCCCGCCCGTGATCACCGCCTTGTTCAGTGTGCGGCGGAAGCGCGGCAAGGCGGCTTCTACACTCATCGCGCCGACGCTCAAATTTTCAGCAAGGGCTTCATCGAGGGAAGTCGTCGTAAGCACTTTGGCATTCAGGATTGAGCGCAGTTCGCCTACACTAATCGACATTAGCTGCTGCTGATGCGGTAAGACGCCGTAAACTTTGATTCCGTTCTTTTCCAGGTATTGACTGGCTTTACCCTTCACCTGATCGAGCGCATCGGCAGGCACGCCGTTAATGACGACGCCAAGCAGGTGCGAACCCATTCGATGTTTGAGTGCTAGAACGTCATCCAATAGCTTCAGGCCATCGCGGTAACGTACCACCCCAAGCGTTGGCAGATCGAGCAGTTCGGCCACCGAGACGGTACTCAGGCCAACGGCATAGCCTTCGCGCATACTGCCGCCGCCTTCGATCAGCATCACGTCTTTTCCGGCGCTAAGGCGGGCATAATCGTCCTTGACCTTTTGAGTGAAGTCGGGTGCTTGCTTACCTTCGATGAGCGACTCCAGCAGTCGTTCATCGACGACCACCGACGAAAGCTCGGATGGTAGTGTATCCAAGCTGAGAGAACGGCGGACAAAATCGGCGTCTTCATCAACCAACTTGCCATCCACATAAAAAGGCTGCGAACTGACTGGTTTGTAGTAGCCGACTTTATGCTCGGCAGCTTGCAATTTGAGGCCGATTCCGAGTGCCAGCGCCGTCTTGCCCGAAAAGGTGACGACGGCGGTAATGTATAACGGTTTCATAGTTAGAATTTCCCCTTGAGTATCGAATGATAATAGCGCCGCTTACTTCGAGACGTGTTGACCGAGCCAGGCGCGCAATTGGCTCAGATGTTCCTCATAATGACCGTAGGTGTTGCTGCTGATCGACTCCCAGAGCAGTTCGTTACTGCCAGCTTCAAAAGGGCTGAGCAATTGTTCCTCTGAGAACCCTTGTGAAAGTTCCAGAATGCGCCCGAAAGTCTGATCAAAATCGACACGCACCTCATCGAAAGAACGATCTGCATACAGGGCGACGGCTTGCGCGTTGAAGCGGTTGAGCGCCGTTTCCCAGTCTTCATCGCCCTGAGCCATCATGCCCGTGTCGATAGGCGTTAATTTCCCATCGCGGGCAATCACTTCCAATTCGCTGATCAGATGCCGATGTGAGCCGATCAGATGCGCGATAACTTCTTTGATTGACCAGTAGCCAAGCGCGCCTTTCTCAAGCGCAACCCCGGCCTTTGCGGCTTGCGTTTCGAGTTGAACGATCTGAGCATGTCCATTTTGCAAGAGATCAAGAAATTGCCGTTTGTTCATGATTGTTCTACTTGCTTGACAGTACGAGGCGCATATCGAGCGAGACCGCGCCGCGCCCCTGTTCATAGACCATTAGCGGATTAATATCCATCTCAACGATTTGCGGAAAGTCCGTGACCAGTTGGCTGATCCGCAAGAGCGCCTCGACAATCGCCTCTTTATCGAGCGGCTTCTGACCGCGCACACCATCGATCAGCGCGTGTGCCCGGATTTCGCCAAGCATCGCCATTGCATCCGCCCGATCAAAGGGTGCAACACGGAAGGTCACGTCTTTGAGCGCCTCAACGTAAATGCCGCCTAACCCGAACGTGACCAGCGGCCCGAACTGTGGATCGCGGTTCATGCCGATCAGGATTTCTGTACCCTGCGGCACCATTTCCTGTACCAGACAACCCCAGATGCGCGCATCGGGCACATACCGCTGTGCGCGATAGACGATCAGATCGAAAGCGTCTCGTACATCGGCGGCGGTTCGCAAGCCAACGCGCACGCCGCCCACATCGGTTTTGTGCAGAATATCGGGGCTGGCGATCTTCAACACAACCGGATAACCCATTTTGTCAGCCGCCGCGACGGCAGCATCGGCGTTTTCGGCCAGTTCGCTGCCGGGGAGTCGCATCTTGTAGGCCGCCAAAATCTGACGTGATTCAGAGTCGCCAATCGTCACGCGGCCATCTTCGCGCGTTTGGCGGAACACTTTGCGGACGGTTTCGCTGTCCACCTCGAAGTGTTCAATCTTCGGATCGGGCTGTGTTTTGAGTGTTTGATAATCACGCATGGCTGCGAAAGATCGGGCGGCGCGTTCCGGGAACGGATAGTTCGGAATGCTGTAATCTTTCGCCAGAATATCAACCGCTTCGTTCATGCGAAACTCACCCATAAAGCAGCCCAGGATCGGCTTAGTGGTAGTTTTGGAAGCCGCGCCAACGGCGTGAGCAGTAGCCGCGATCTCGGTCATGGCTTGCGGCGTGACGATCACGATCAGGCCGTCAACGTTCGGATCAGCGATCACCTTTTCGAGCGCGAACCGATAGCGATCCGCAAACGCATCGCCCAACACGTCAACCGGATTGGCGCTGCTGGCCGAGTCGGGTAAAAACTTTTGAAGTTCCAGCTTGGTTTCGGGCAAAAGCTGTGAGAGCGTCAATCCGGCGCGTTCCAGTGCATCGGTGCAAAGGATGCCGGGGCCGCCTGCATTGGTGATAATGGCGATTCGGTTGCCTGCCAATAGCGGCTGGTAGGCAAAGGCAATCGCGTAATCGAACAGGTCTTGCATCGTTTCGGCGCGCAAAACGCCCGACTGCCGAAAGGCCGCCGCGTAAGCCTGCTCCGAACCGGCCAATGAACCGGTATGACTCGAAACGGCGCGCGATCCGGCGCTGGTGACGCCGCTCTTGGTGATCACAATCGGCTTTTTGCGGCTCACTTCGCGGGCAACCTGCATGAATTTTTGACCGTTCGGCAAGCCTTCGCTATAGGCCAGAATGACGCGGGTTGCGTCGTCGTCTGCCCAGGCTTGCAACAAATCAATCTCGGACACATCGGCTTTATTGCCGAGGCTCACGAACTTGCTGAAGCCGATCCGCGATCCGGCCATGCTCCAATCGAGGATCGCCGTGCCAAGCGCGCCGGACTGCGACATAAAGCCGATGGGTCCGCGCGGCGGTGTCCCGGCGGCAAAGGTGACATTGATCGGCGTGAACGTGTCGATCAGGCCGAGGCAGTTGGGGCCAACCAACCGAATGTTGTACTGCTTTGCCAGAGTCATCACTTCGACTTCGCGGTTCATGCCATCCATGCCCGCTTCACGGAAACCAGCGGTGATGACAACTACCGACGGAACACCTTTTTCGCCACAGTCCTTGATCGCGGCGGGCACTTGCGGATAGGGAATGACAACAACGGCTAAATCTGGCGTTTCGGGCAGGGCAGAGACACTCGGATAGGCTTTGTGGCCGAGGATTTCAGCCGCTTTAGGATTGATCGGATAGAGTGCGCCTTTGTAGCCGCTGCTGATCGCGTTGTTGAGGACGACAAAGCCAAGTTTGTCCGGGTTGGCGCTGGCCCCGATGATGGCAACCGATTTTGGATTGAAAAAGGTTTCGAGCATAGCGTTTCCTTCTTAGGGTGAGGGCTGAGTGGTGAGCGCGGTCAGCAATTCAGCCGGGATGGGACGCGCGCCGCTGGCATCACTAAAAGCAAACAGCGCACGATCCTGCGCGATCAGTTCGTTCGTTTCGGTGTGCCGAATGTCGCTTGTCCAGGCGGCGCACGTCGCATCGGTTTCGGTAAGCTGAGTAACGATCTGGATCGGCTCATCATCAACGGCGCTGCGGAAATACTCGACTTCGCGGCCAACACGCATCATCTGAAAATCGGCAGCGGCAAGGCGATCCGGCGGCCAATTGGCGGCGCGCAAAGCATTGGTGATGGCCTGTTCTGCCCAGGTGATGTAAACCGCGTTGTTAACGTGCTGATTGCGATCCAGTTCATGGTACTGCACGCGGCGTTCTTCGATATATGAAATGGGGGATGCGACTTTGGCCGGATCATTCAGATTGATGTCGAGCGGTTCAACGGCTTCATTGACAAGGAACGACTCGGCAATCGCTGGCGGAATGCGTTCGGGCAGCAGCGTATCCATGTTCACGAAAACCCAGTTGTGGCGGCCACGCAAGATGCGTTCGCCGTCGCGGGTACGAATGACGCTGTAATCACGGTTCGATTGAACGCGGCGCGAGTCGCTGATCCAGGTGGTGATTTCGAGTTCGTCATTGATTTGGGCGGGCGTGAAATAGCGAATGGTCAGCTTGCGAACCAGCCAGATGCGGCGCTGCGCCATGTACCAATCGAAGCCGTAACCCAGCGAATCGCTGGCCTGCAACGCGGCTTCTTCCAGATAATTGAGGTAGATCGCCGGATTGACTATACCCGAAGCGCCGACTTCGTAGGTTCGGACGGTGAAACGCCAGGAATGTTTCTTTGCCATTGCGCCTGAAAGACCCCAGATCAACAAAACAAACAGACGGATTATAGCGTTGCGAAAGGCTAACGCAATGTGTGGTAGGATTGATGCAGCCTCGAAGCCCTGCAAATAAAAGGCTTACACCTGCAAAGCAGGTGATGCAGGTGTATTAGATGATCTAACAATCAAAAAACAAACGGGATATAACCGTAAAATAATCTTCGATGTGGGTGAAAGGGACACAAGATGGCAAGTGAGACGATCCTGGTGGTGGATGACGAAGCCAATATCATCGAATTGGCGACGATGTACCTTGAACAGGAAGGCTACCGCGTGGTGAGTGCCCGCGACGGGCTTGCTGCACTCGATAAAGTCAAGGCGGAGCGGCCTGCGCTGGTGGTGCTTGACCTGATGCTGCCCAAATTGGATGGCTGGCAAGTTTGCCGCCGGATTCGCAGTGAATCGGACGTACCGATCATCATGCTCACTGCACGCGATGATGATGTGGATAAAATCGTTGGGTTGGAACTGGGCGCAGATGATTATGTGACCAAGCCCTTCAACCCACGTGAACTGGTGGCACGGATCAAGGCGATTTTGCGCCGTACAGAGCCACGTCGCCCCACACCGGACGGCACAATCAAGATCGCTGATCTGGTCATCGACCCGGCGCGGCGTACCGTATTTGTGGGAAATCGAGAGATTGATTTACGCGCCAAAGAGTTCGATCTGTTGTTCACACTGGCCGATAACGAAGGGATCGTCCTGACGCGCGAAAAACTGCTCGATCTGGTCTGGGGTTTCGATTTTTACGGTCAGACGCGGACGGTGGATGTTCACGTGGCGCATGTTCGAGACCGCTTGAAGGGCAGCAAGGCTACCATTGAAACGGTCTGGGGCGTTGGCTACAAGCTCGAAAAAAACGGGGCGTAATGTCTTTTGATGCACAAAATTTGACGCCCGCTGCCTCGCTCAATCGGGCGTTGATCGTGGATTTGCCAGGTTTTGCTTTGGAAGATCGTGTGAAGCAAAAAACAGGTTTTGATTTGCTCTCACAAGACGACCTTAACCACGACCTTCAACAAGAAGCGGCGTCACTATTTTTCACTGATAAAGTTCCCAAACGGCTTAGCAACCGTTTCGGTGATTATTTTCAGGACGCGCGCACGCATGACATGGCACTGGCGTTGGGTCAGCGTTATGGCCGCGATCTGGGTTATCTGCTGCTAATGCTCAAGCGTGGCGACCCGATCAGCCGAACGGCACGCCCTGATTGGGATGACTCGTACTGGGCACACTGGGCAAACATTCAGCAGGTGTGGCTTGGTGGTGGGTTGATGCAGGGGCCGTTGGGTCAGATTGCGGCTGAAGCCGCACAATCCGTCCTCGCCAAATCAGGCCAGATGGATTATACAGTCTCGCTATCGCCCTACACCACTATGGTAAGCCTGCCGCTTATGGGTGCTGCGCGATACGCTCCGCCTGAGGTTCGGCGTATTCTGGTCGTAGATTGCGGTGGAAGCTGGATCAAATCGGGTATAGCCGTCTACGAGGCTGGCGAACTGATACAGATCGAAGATGAACAATATGAACCTGCAAACTGTGGGTCTGGCTCGGCAGACCCGGTTCAAGTACAGGCTTTCGCAAATTATCTGGTCGCAGTAATAAGCCGTGCGCGACAACGTACCCAGACATTTGACCCATTAATTATTTGCACCATCGCTAACTATGTAAAAGACGGGCAGGTGGTTGAACGTGGCTGCTACGGTCATTTACGGCTCATTACCGATCATTTGCAAACTTATCTCTCGAAACGTATCAGCAGTAATTCCAATCAGGATGTTGTTGTCAAACTGATTCACGATGGCACGGCTGCCGCCGCCGTACATGCTGGTGCCGTGCAAACTGTTGTACTTACTCTGGGTACGGCTATTGGCATCGGGTTTCCGCCAGCGGTTGATAAGATGCGTGCGGTTTCGTCTCAATTCATGGTAGTTCACCATTAACGGGAAGGCATATTAGGGAGTTGGCGGTGGACTGTAGTTCATGAAACCCATGATGCCCGCGACATTGTGGCGATAGACCAACGTCGATATTGAGTTCTACAAAAAATCTGCCCTATCAAGGTAAGCAGCGGCAAATCCGTCGCTCGCCGCTGGCTCTGACTAATTATTCTTATTCAAACCAATAATCTGCGATTGAAAAAATCATAACATGCTCTGGTTGGCGTTCGGCTAACCAGAAATTCTTGATCGGGCTATGACTCAAACTCACTTAACAGTTTGTGCAGGCGCTGGCGCTGCTCGACGGTCATGCCGCTGTAACGTCCTTCGACGCTGAGCCGTGCCAATGTGGGGGTTTGTCCCTTCTTCCGCAAGCGGCGATACATTTCTACAGCCGCCGCAAGTGTGAAGACATTTCCAGGATAAGTGACCACGCTGTTTCTTTCCAACCTTTGTTCTGTAGCTATTGTTTTCAACATTATGAATTTAACCACACTTTCATTAAGATCGTGTCAAAACCGAGTTAAATTGGCGGATGATTATGCCGTGCTGCCTTAAGCAAAAGTTGTTCCGCTACTGCACTGGCACAGTATAATGAGGGCAGATGCGTACAAAGACGGCATGGGATAAGATCATTGATAAATTTGGAGGAGAAGAAGCATGGCCGCTTATATTTTGGCCGTCGATGATGATCCTGAAGTATTGGGAACTTTATTCCGCGCGTTAGGCCGCGAAGGTTACGAAATCGAAAAGGCGTCATCGGGTGCGGATGCCTGGCAGCGCATTGTCAACCGCCGCCCGGATATGGTGATCCTGGATATTATGATGCCGCCCGGTATGGACGGCCTGACGTTGTGTGCCCAACTGCGTGAAGATGAGCGGTTTATCGATCTGCCCGTGTTATTTCTGACGGCGCGCAACGATATTGACGACGTAGTCGCCGGGTTGGATGCAGGCGGCGATGATTACGTGATGAAGCCGTTCGAGGTGGCCGAACTGACGGCGCGGGTCCGTGCCCTGCTGCGCCGCAGCCAACGCGATACTTCACAGTCACCGATACTGGAACTGGGCAACGTACAGCTCGACTCGAATACTTATCAGGTGAGCGTCAATGATCGACATGTCCAGTTGACGGCTACCGAACATCGTTTGCTGCGCTACCTGATGGAACACGTCAATCAGGCGCTTTCACCGTCGCGCTTGTTGGAAGCCGTGTGGGACTATCCACCGCACTCTGGCGATCCTGATCTGGTACGCGCGCACATTCGCAATCTGCGCGCCAAACTCGAAGCTAACAAGGACGCGACGCACTTCATTCGCACGATTCATGGTGTCGGTTACATGGTGTCGGCCTGATGGCTGATCCTGAAATGCGCCGCGCTGAGGCCGCCGATCTGGATGGCTTGAGCCTGATCTGGCAGGAAACAGCCGAAACACTCTCGCGTTTGGATATACGTTACCGAGTCGCACCAGACGGCGCTGCACAATGGCGTGCGGCTTTTCTGAAAGCGTTGGATGATCCGAATCGCTGCTGCATCGTGGCCGTGCGACGCGGAACGGTAATTGGGTACATGATCGGCGCGGTGCAGCCGAACGCGCCCGGCTTGCTACCTGAACAGATCGGCATGGTGATCGAAATGGCCGTCGATTCGCACGGGCGCGGCGGACGTATCGGGACAGGTATGTTCGATCTGCTTTCGGCCTGGTTCCGCGAACAGGGCATTCAAAACGTCGAACTGCGTGTACCGTATCGAAACGCGATTGCCCAGGCGTTCTGGCGTGCTATCGGGGCGACTCAACTCTACGATCATATGTGGCTCAAGCTGCGTGACTGACTTCTCGATTCGGCGTGCCCAAACGCATGATGAAGCCGCGCTTGCCCGTTTGTGGGGCGCGATGATCGCCGAACTGCACATGCTTGATCCGCGCCAACCCCGGCCAATTCCCAGTGCTGCCACACTTTACGCCGCGCGCCTGATGAACGTTCTGGACGATCCAGGTACGCGCGTTTTCGTTGCCGAAGCGGATGGGGATGTGATAGGCTTCTGCCTGGGCGCACTGATCGATCTGCAATCTGATCTGTTTGTGCCTGCCGAGAGTGGTTTGATCGTTGATCTGTTTGTGGATGTTTCGGCGCGGCGGGGCGGAATTGGTCGGGCACTGGTTGCGGCATTGATGGATTGGTTCAAGAGGCAGGGTGCAGCCTACATCGAATTGAATGTCGCCAGTGGCAACGCGAATGGACGCACTTTTTGGCATTCGGTAGGCGGCACAGATTATCAGATTCGGATGCGAATTGAGTTGTAGAGGTCATTGGTGAAGTTCATTCAGCGGTTTGTCACATGGCTTGGCCCGGCGCGCGCACAGGTGTTTTTTGTGCTGCTGGCCGTGACAGGCTTGATCAGCTTGATACTCAATGCGGTTCGCGGAAAAGATACGTCCTGGATTCCGGCGGTGCAAAGTGGCGCGTTCGTGGTCTTTTTGATCGGCGCGGCGCTGATTGTGATTACGCGCATGGATCGACAGGATCGGCGGCGCGGCGTGGTGATCATCGTTCCGGCGGTGTTTGCGCTGGCGGCGGCTTTGTTCCTGCCGTCGTTCTGGTTGTTATTCGTGCCATTTGCGATTGGCTGGGTATTTATCGCCTTCATCGCTTCGCAAGGGCGTGTGCGACAGGAATATCAGACGGCGATCAAGCACCTGCGTAAAGACGAATACGATCAGGCGATTGATGTGATGTCCGATCTGATCAAGGCCGAACCGGAAGATGCCAATCACCGTCGTTTTCGCGCGGAACTATATCGACTATCGGGTAAGGTGTTCCGCGCCCGTTCCGATTACGAAAAATT
This sequence comes from Aggregatilineales bacterium, assembly GCA_038239365.1. Classification (GTDB taxonomy): domain Bacteria; phylum Chloroflexota; class Anaerolineae; order Aggregatilineales; family UBA2796; genus JBBRMW01. Next base: position 32,059 of record JBBSEU010000002.1, on the reverse strand, counting down.
GATCGAACTCGAACCGACATCCGGGATCGGCTATAACGGTCTGGCGGAAGTGTATTTGCAGGATGGCGAATACGAGCAGGCGCTTGGTTATGCCCAAAAAGCATTCGAGATCGAAGCCGATCAATGGGTTGCACCGTACAACCTGGGCATGATCGAAGATCGATTGAGACATACTGCCGATTCGATCACGCATTTGCAACAGGCGCTCAAAGTTGGCATCCCCGATAGTCGCCACCGACTGCTGGCGCATTTGTGGCTGGCACGCGCTTACGTTCGGGATGGTGACGCTGCAAACGCTGACGCAGAACTGGCGGCCATGAAGCGCGAACGAACCGGTCTGGGCGAATGGAAAACCGTTTTCGAGAGCAAACAAGCGGCAGTCTTGCGGGATGTGCTGCTGGATGATGTGACATTGGCCGAAAAGCTGATCGAGGGCGAAGAGTCGTTGACGATATTGCGGTCAACCTGACATTTACCTAATTAACAGGTGGGTATCAGGTGGCATATTTTTGGTAATAGACCATAAAACAGACGCTATGCAAACATTAACCTCACCCCCCAGCCCCCTCTCCGTTTACAGAGAGGGGGAATCCGGAGGCCACCCGATCGCCCCCCTCCGCCAGCGCAGAGGGGCCGGGTGTGAGGCAAACCAAGTGTAAAACTATGTTGATGCGTTTGCCCTGCATCAGTGGGCCAATACGGGGAAATGAAGGCTAAAGCGCGCTATAATCGCCCCTCACAGACGTTGCCGATCAGGAGTCGCCGCCGTGTCCGTCTCAGGCCAATTGACCCCACAGCATATCCCCACCGCCGCCCCCGACTTTGTCCGGCGCTGGTCACAAAGCGCGCTCCGTGAGCAGCAGGGCGCGCAAGGCCATTTCATCGAACTGTGCCACCTGATCGGCCACCCATCGCCCACCGAATTTGATCCGGCAGGCACGCAGTTTACCTTCGAGAAGCAGGTTATCAAGGCCGATGGCAAACCCGGACGCGCCGATGTGTGGTATCACAAGCGTTTCGCCTGGGAGTACAAGGGCAAGCGCAAAGACCTGGACGAGGCCTACAATCAACTGCTCTCCTACAAGAACGCGCTGGATAACCCGCCACTGCTGGTCGTCTGTGACTTCGATCAGTACCGCATCTATCCGCAGTGGACAAACACCAACGCGGAGCCGTTCACCTTCTCCAACGTCGATCTGTTGCAGCCGCGCAAACTGGCCTATATTCGCTGGCTGCTGACTGACCCCAACGAGTTTCTGGAAGAACGCAAGCGCGAACTGGGTGAACGGGCGGCTATTACTGAAAAGTTGGCGAAACAGTTTGCGACATTGGCCGATCAACTGCGCGAATACAAACGCGACGGTCAACCCGTCTGGTCATCGCTGCAAGTGGCGCGCTTTTTGACCAAGCTCGTCTTTGCGCTGTTTGCCGAAGATATTGGCCTGCTGCCCAAACTGTTCGATAAGCCGGTTTTCCGCTACCTGACTGAAAAAGCACACCGGATGCCCGCCGAATTTTCGCCCACTCTGCGCGAACTATTCGCGGCTATGAACGGCGAACGCGCCGCGTTCTATATGGAGCCAGTGCCCTATTTCAACGGCGGCCTGTTCAAGGAGTCGAGTGCGGGCGCAAACGATGGCACGGAGGTACTCGATCTGGCCGACGAAGCGGTGACGGCGGGCGCGCTGCTGACGCTCGAAACGGTTGCCAATGCCGATTGGCGCAAGGTGAACCCGACGATTTTTGGCACGCTGTTCGAGGCGGCACTCGATAAAGGCAAGCGGGCGCAGCTTGGCGCGCACTATACCAGCGAGGCTGACATTCGCCTGATCGTCGAACCCGTGTTGATGGCACCTTTACAGCGCGAATGGGACGCCGCCCGCACTGCCGCCGAACCGATCATGCAAATCTTCAGCGGCGCGGATACCCCGCCACGTGATCGGCAGGCTGCCCAGGATGCGCTGACCGCCGCTCGTAATGCCATGCTGGATCGGCTTGGATCGGTACGGGTGCTTGACCCGGCCTGTGGCTCTGGCAACTTTTTGTATGTGAGCCTCAAGGCGCTCAAGGACTTGGAAAGCCACATTCACCGCTTTTTTGAGCCGCTGAACCTGCCTTTCCGTGATGTGGTCACGCCGCGCCAGTTGTTCGGCATCGAGAAGGACGAGTTCGCGGCCAAGCTGGCACAAATCGTGGTCTGGATCGGCTACTTGCAATGGCGCTATGAAGCTGCCGGGACGCTCATCCCAGTGAGTGGCGAGCCAACCAACCCGCGTGAGATCAGGACGCCGATCCTGAGCGATCTGGATGAGGGCGGCGCGGCTCGAATCCTGAACGATGATGCGGTGCTGCGCTACGATGCGGCGGGCAAGCCGTATGAACCGGAGTGGCCGCACGCCGATGTGATCGTCGGCAACCCGCCGTTTTTGGGTGGCAACCGAATCCGCGCGGAACTGCATGATAAATACGTTGATGAGTTATTCACGCTGTATCGGGATCGCGTTCCCGCATCTGCTGATCTAGTGTGCTATTGGTTTGAGAAGGCCAGAGCGCAAATTGAAAAAAGCACAACCAAACGCGCCGGACTGCTGGCAACCAATTCGATTCGGGGCGGTGCAAATCGAGAAGTCTTAAACCGCATCAAAGATACGGGCGATATTTTCATGGCATGGAGTGATCGCGCTTGGACACTCGCCGGTGCAGCCGTGCGCGTTTCAATGGTGGGCTTTGATAATGTAATTAATAGTCAAGAGCCAATTCATTTGAACGGAGAAATCGTTTCAGCAATCAATGCTGATTTGACAACTACAGTCGATTTAACAAAAGCCAAAACCTTATATGAAAACGCAAATGTATGTTTGAGAGCAGACGAAAAAGGCGGTTCATTCGACATTTCTACAGAAGTTGCTCAGAAGATGCTACAAGGGCCCATAAACGAAAATGGGAAGCCAAATTCGGATGTTATTCATCCCTGGGTAAATTCTCTGGATATTACACGCCGTCCGCGCGGCATGTGGATTATTGATTTTGGCACTAATGCCAGTAAAGAAGCTGCTCAAGAATACAAAGCGCCATTTTCTTATGTTGAGACTCATATAAAACCGGAAAGAAGCAAAAACAATATTGCACGGTTACGTGAGCAGTGGTGGTTACATCGTATTCCGGGTACTGAATTGCGAGCCACCCTTGCGCGAACTAAACGAATTGTTGCAACGCCCTCAGTTGCGAAACATCGGCTTTTTGTTTGGTTAGATAGCAAAACCATTCCCGATCATCAACTTTATGTTTTTGCCCGTTCGGACGACTACTTTTTCGGGGCGCTGCACGCTTACCCGCACGAGTGCTGGTCGCTCCGTATGGGGACATCGCTCGAAGATCGCCCGCGCTACACGCCCACCACCACCTTCGAGACGTTCCCGTTTCCGTGGCCGCCTGGCAGCGAACCGCAAGCCGATCCCAAATTACAGGCCATCGCAGAGGCCGCCAAAACGCTCAATGCCGAGCGTGAGGCATGGCTCAACCCGCCCGGTCTGAGCGGCGCGGCACTCAAAAAGCGCACGCTCACCAACCTGTACAACGCGCTCGAAAGCTACCGCGAACATCAGCGCGCGGGCAAGCCCTGGCATGTGGTCGAGTCAGAGCCGGGCACAAGTTTCGCGGCACGGCTGGCGGCGCTGCATACGGCGCTCGATAACGCGGTGCTGGCTGCCTATGGCTGGGACGATCTGGCGGATCGGCTGCGAACGCCGGACGGTGATGAGGAAATGCTGCGGCGGTTGCTGGCGTTGAATGGGGCGCGCGGTTAGCCCTCACCCCCAACCCCACTCCCGAGGGAGAGGGGAGTCGGATCACTTGCACTCAACGAACGAAGCACCCGACGTTAAAACGTCAGGCTCAACGAACGAAGTCCACTTCAGTGAGGGTCGGGCATGACCGAATCGGATACTGCTCAGCGTGCGTCAATGTCGGTTCCGAGTCGTATTGTGTGAAGCCCCTCTCCCTCGGGAGAGGGGTTGGGGTGAGGGCTGTTTTGGCGCTCTTTTTCTCATGCCCCACCCTCACTGAAGTGGACTCAAGGCGATTTAGTCTACTTGTGGGGTTTAAGGAATTATCGCACCGTTCCCCCATCCCAGGTGCTAAAATCAGGCGCGTTTGGCACAACTACGAAAGGGATACAATGATCAAGCTGGTTCTGGTACGGCACGGGGAAAGCCAGTGGAACAAGGAAAACCGCTTCACCGGGTGGACAGATGTTGACCTGGCCGAATCGGGTGTAGCCGAGGCGAAAAAGGCAGGGCAACTGCTCAAGGCTAACGGCTACACTTTCGATATGGCGTTCACGTCGGTACTCAAGCGCGCAATTCGCACGTTGTGGATCATCGAGGAAGAACTCGATCTGTTGTGGATTCCGGTCACGCGCTCGTGGCGACTCAATGAGCGGCACTACGGCGCGCTGCAAGGCTTGAACAAAGCCGAAACCGCCACAAAATATGGCGACGAACAGGTCAAAATCTGGCGACGCAGCTATGCCACCCCGCCGCCCGCGCTCGAACCGACTGATCCGCGCTGGCCGGGCAGCGATCCGCGTTACAAAGACCTGGACAAGAAAGACATTCCGCTAACCGAGTCGCTGAAAGATACGGTAGCGCGCTTTGTCCCCTACTGGGAAACAACCATTGCCCCAGTCGTGCAGTCTGGTAAGCAGGTGATCATCGCGGCACACGGCAATAGTTTACGCGCACTGGTCAAATATCTGGATCATATTTCCGATGAAGAAATCCCCGGCCTGGAAATTCCTACTGGTGTCCCGCTGGTCTACGAGTTGGATGATCAACTCAAACCAGTTCAGCATTATTACGTGAAATAATTCGCCACGATTATCGCGGGTTCGCCCTGGACGCGCGTCAGTACAATGACGCGCTCCTCACCTTCACCCGGCAATCGCAGTTTGGCGATCAGTTCTTCGGGCGTGATCGGACTACCGCGTTTCTTGACCGTCACGCGCCCAACGCCCCGATCCCGCAAATAGGCGCGCAGCTTTTTCAAATTGAACGGCAGCCAGTCCTCGATCTGCCAGGCGCGCGCGAAAGGCGTTGCCGTCAGTTGATCGGCGGTCATGAAGGCAATCGTCGGGTCAATGAGTGTCGCGCCGATCTGAGCGCCCAAATCCTGTACTAACCCGGCGCGAATCACTGCCGGATCGGGTTCGTAGAGTACCGCGCGCGGCGGTGTCACCGCGATTTGTGGTTCTGCCTGATCTAAGGCACGTCGCATCTGATTGAATGTTCCGTCAGCATGAATGAGCGTCGCGCACGATTCGGGCGCGGCAGGCAGATGCAAAACCGCTTCTTTGAGATCGCCTTCCAACGAAATAAATTCAAGCCGTCCGCCATAGCCTTTTAGCTCATCGACATTGACGCCCGGCGATAGTTTGATCATCAGGTGCAGGCGCGGCCACAGATCGATCACATCCAGTGATGGCAAATAATCGTGTACCGAAAAGATACGCCGTCCATCCTCAAAACGCCGCGCCGGATCGAAAAACGCGAAACGCAGCTTATCGGAAAATGGCAGCGGATGGGCTAAATCGGCCTGAATGAATTGCGCTGATGGTACATTGACACGTGCGATAGCTAACCGCAGCGGATCGAGATCGACGCCAACAACCTGCTCCACAGTTGATTCAGCCAATGCCAGTGTATCGCCGCCGATGCTGCACCCAAAGTCGCCCGCGATCTGGCCTTGAAGATGCGCTGAGCCGAAACGGTAGCGGCTGATGCGTTGATCAGTGGCTTGTTCAAGGGCATCGCGTGTGAAAAACATCGTTGCGGCGCGTTCGCCAAACTTGGCATGACCTTTCAGGCGCAGGCGTGTGGTTTCGAGTGCCGCCGCTGCCAAATCTGCCGGGTGATGTTTCCGCAATGCGGTGAGCAATCGCAGTGTATTCGCCTCGGAGAGATCGACTGTCTCCAGTTCGGCTAATAATGCTGCGCCCGCCGGAGATTGCAGCACCCGAAATGTCTCAAGCGTGATCGTCACGGCGATTTATTCTTCACCTGTGATGGCGGTCTGGGGATCGATCCCGATCAAAGGGCCAGGAAGCGCGTAATAGCTCGAGTCGCGCAAGGCGTCCAGTGATGGGTTGACCAGGATCGGGAAATCCCAATGTGTAGCGGTGGCTTTATCGAACTTGGCGACTTTGTTGATCCCGATCAATACACCCGCGACGACGGCGGGCTGCATGAAGGCGACGGCTTTGGGGAGTGATGTGAAGGCCAGTGCGACAGGGGTTTCCCCATCGCGGACGGTGGCCGCGCCCCAGGTGATCAGTTCACCCGGTTTGAGTGCCCAAACGGGCTTATTTGGAGTCTGCTGAACGAGCAAAAACAAGTGACGCCCACGCACGGACGCGATCCCCTGAGTCGGGTCAATGAGTGACAGATCGCCTTCTCGATCATCGAGCGCGACGGATTCGGCGGTACGCTGAATAGGACTCGGCGCGGCATACGGCTTTTCACCCCGGCTCAAAATACCATTTCCGTTCACGGCGCGTTCACCAAGCACCCGCGCGAATCCAGCATTTTCGAGTGTACGCGCCATTGTTTCAGGCGTGATTGCGGTTTTGCCGGAGCGATTCACAAGGCGGGTGACAGCACGCCTGATCACCTTGAACGCATAAGGTGCTGCCGCTGGATCGAACAAAATCAAGCGCCCGCCGGGACGCAGCACGCGCAATGCTTCAGCCAAAAACGCGGACTGATCAGCCAGCAGGTAATAGACGCTGTGTGCCGTGACCGCATCCATGCTGGAGTCGGGCAGGGGCAAATGACACACATCCCCCAAAAGTATTTGAATTTGCTCAGCGTTCACGGATCGTAGTTTATGACGTGCCTGTCGCAGCATCCCCAGCGAACGATCCAGACCGATGATGTGCAGATCGGGGCGCAGGCTGAGTAATTCGAGGGCACTATTGGCGGGGCCACAGCCCACATCCAGCAGTCGCAAGGCCGCGCCACTGGGTGGAAAATGCCGCGCCATTTCGCGGACGCTTTCCCGCCATAATTGGTTAGCGGTCAGGCGACCATAAAACGGCGCAGCCACATCGAACCATCGAAAAGGCAAAATCGTCAGGCCAGCGCGTCGATCTGCTTTGCCAGTTGGAAATCTTTATCGGTCAAACCGCCTGCATCGTGCGTCGTCAAGGATACTTTGACGGATGGATAGGTGAGCAAAAGATCGGGGTGATGTCCGGCTTGTTCGGCAACATCCGCGATCAAAGTGACAAAGGCTAATCCCGCCAAAAAATTATCGCGCTTGAAGGTGCGCGTCAGTTGGCCGCGCTCATCAATTGACCAGCCCGGCAAGGCCGAAACACGTTGACTTATATCTTCGCCCGAAAGTTTGGGAATTTGGGTCATCGTTTGCCCTTTTTGTCTTGCTTATCAGGCTTGCCTGCTGAGGGCTGAATAGTACCGATAATGCCCAGGAATTCCTGCCATTCTTCCTCGAAGAAATGGATAGTCACGTTGTCCATATCAATATGATATTGAATTTCGCCATCTGGCTCCTGGGCACGCCAGATCGTGAAGTTTTCGGTTTCGGCCAATGTCTCGACGGGAATTTCGGGCTGATCGGTCATTTGGTCATCCTCACTAGAAAGTGCTGAGTGTACCAGAGTGGCGGGGGACTGTAAAACAACAAGCCGCTTCTGTGCAGGGGGGAAGCACAGGGGAGCGGCTTGCTGTTATTCGGCCTGACTGCAACCCCGGTGACGCGCATCGCCACAGGTTCACAGTTGGCCTCTCGTCCAGGGATACGCTAACAATACACCAGATGCCCGTATCCATAGATTGACTATAGGATAAATCCGCTAGCTAAATCGTGTGTGAGGTCTCTATGAGAGTCGGATAAGCGGCGCTCAGCGCGGGCGGCGTTTGCGACGGGGTGCCAGTGGCCGTTCACCGAAGCGTTTGAGCCAGTATTCAACTTCTGAGGCGGTGACCACCGGGTTTGGTTCTTCGTCGTCAATCGGGGCGTGCGTGGGCGCGATCAGCATATCGGCGAAATCGGCAGAGAGGATGACCCGCATTTTACGCTGTTGAGCAATGGCAATGATCGCCCGATCCGAGGTGACAATACGGACGCTGTTCGGGTCAGCGATTTTGCGAATGCGATCAATCATCAATCTATCGGCGGTCACACCATGCGGCGCGAAAATGACCTGTACCTGACTATTCGAGAGTTTGGACAGGCCGCCCGGTAAGCCGTTATCGAAGATGAGCGTGCAGTAGCGATGATGGCGCATACAATAGGTTTTCAAGCGGGCAGCCAGCTTTGCCTCGTCATGCGGATCGTCCAGGCGAATATCGCGCATCTGCCCGATCAAGTTATGTCCATCAACTAACAACCGCATCCCGCAACCCCCGACACATCGCTGCTACTTTGTACATAATAGCACAAGTTGAGCGGAAATCGTGCCGGAAATCGTTTACCTCACCCATAATCAGGGCAAAATTCCTGATGATTTCAGCCATACCAAGAACCAGAGTGCGCCCATGCCCACCGCAATTGTCCAGAGTACGCTGCGGGTACGCCACGCCACCAAAATTGCCAGCGCACCCGCCAACAGACGGAAATTGCCGAGTGATACGTTCAGCACGCCGCCTGGTTGCAATAATTCGGGCGCAACAATGGCCGATAGCACAGCAGGCGGCACGAAGCGCAAAGCACGGCGCATCAGCAGCGGCATTTCGCCACGCCCGATCAAGAAGATTGGGATGGCACGCAGCGCAAAAGTGATCAAACCGATAATGATGATCAGCAGCAGCAGTGGCATTATGGCGCGTCCTTCAGTTTTGTGGTCTGTGCGCCGCTTTCAACCCATAACCCAACGATGATCCCGGTCAGGGCGGCGGCCATGAGACCTAGCTTGAATGGCAAACTATTGCCCAATACGCCAACCACTGCTGCCGAGAGCGCCGCCGCCACCGCCGCTCGATCCTTTAGTGCCGGAATGACCAGCGCGATAAAAGTCAGCGCCAGTGTGAAATCGAGTGACCACTCCTTCGGAATTTGCGCGCCCAAAATGACCCCGGCGGCGGTACTGATCTGCCAGGTTGACCACAAGGCCAACCCCGCTCCCAAATAATACCAGTGACGATATGGAGACGGTTCAGGCTGCGGATCGGTTGCCGTGTAGTGGGCGATGGCGACGGCGTAGGCTTCATCAGTCAGTAGATAAGCCAGAACATATTTCCAGATCGGACTCAGGTGTTTGAGCCGGGGTGCCATTGAGGCACTGTACAGCATATGCCGCAAGTTGATCATGGCCGCCGTCAGGATGATGACCAGACCCGGCGCACCGCTTCCAATCAATTGAGCAACTATGAACTGCGCTGACCCGGCGAAAATAATGGATGAAGTGCCAATCGCCAGTGCCGTAGAGAGGCCAGCACTGCGCGCCAGGACGCCGTAGATCATCCCAAACGGAATGACACCCAGTAGAATCGGGAGTTCGGCACGTACTCCTGACCAGAACTCAGCGTAACGGGACGGCTGCGTAATTTGCATGATGAATTTGTGAACACATCCTTTTCAAACGAGCGGTACAATGGAGTCAAAGAAAGCACGTCAATTTTACCGCAATAGGAGTCATTCCCTGATGCCGAACCATCCTGATCTTGCGATTCTGGCCTGTTACGCTCATCCCGACGACGAACAGGGTATCACTGGCACGCTGCGGCGCTGTGTCGAACAAGGGATTCGTACCGGGATTCTGTGTGCGACGCGTGGTGAAGTTGGGGAAATTGCTGATCCGGCACTGGCGACACCCGAAACGCTGGGTGTTGTCCGTGAACAGGAACTTCGGCGCGCGGCAGATGTGATCGGCGTTAGCGATGTGTTCTTTCTGGATTACCGTGACTCGGGCATGATCGGCACGCCCGAAAACGCCGATAAATCGAACTGGATTAACGCCGACGAACAGGAAGCCGTCGGGCGCATGGTGAAGATCATCCGCGCTTACAAGCCGACGGTGTTGGTCACATTCGATGAGACGGGCGGTTACGGCCACCCCGATCATCTGGCGATCTGCCGCCGCACGACAACCGCTTTTCACGCGGCGAACGATCCGGCGCAGTATCCCGAAGCGGGTGCTCCGTTCAAAGTGAGTCGCTTGTTTTATGCTTCGTTTGGGCGCTCGATGCTTGCCAAAATGGGCGAATATTTTGCGGCGAATAACTTGCCAGTGCCCTTCCCGGATGTTGATCCGAGTACGATGGGGATGCCCGACGAATTGATCACCAATCGCGTGAATGCCGAGTCGTATCTCGATTTGAAACGACGTTCGCTCAGTGAACACAAAACACAGATGAATCCCAATTCGCCCATGACGAAGCTGCCCGATGAAGTCTGGCGGCCACTGCGCGTGACGGAGAGTTTTGCACTCGTGGCAGGTGAACCGTTCCCGCCGGATGCCGATCCGAGTGATCTGTTTGCCGGACTGCGCTGACGGAATACGGCCTTGAAACCCGCTCAATCACTTGCCCGCCTTGATTTCGCGCTGCTTGCGGCGCTTATCTGCCTGACGATCTTTGCCCGCACGCTGCCCGGCCCGCGAACGATTGATGATGCGTTCATCACGTTTCGCTACAGCCGAAACATCGTTGAAGGCAATGGGTTTGTCTACAACCTTGATTCGCGCGTGTTGGGCACGACGACTCCACTCTTTACTGTGCTGATGGCGGTGATCAGCAATATCGTGCGCGGGGAGGATTTTCCATACTACGCGATGGCGGTCAGTGCGTTGGCCGATGCGGGTACAGTTGCCTTGTTGTTCCTGTTGGCGCGGCGGCTCATGGGCAACCGTTGGGCAGGCGTTTTGATGGGCGTGTTGTGGGCAGTTGCGCCGCGCAGTGTAACCTTTGCGATTGGCGGGATGGAGACAAGCCTCAATATTTTCTGGATGATCGGCGCGGTTTACCTGTATGTGATCGGGCGTGAAGGCTGGCTGGGCGCATTCATCGCGCTTGGCGTGCTGACGCGGATCGATGCGGCATTGTGGGCGGGGCCGCTTTTAGCGCATCAGCTGATCCTCAAATTAACGGCGCACTCTGTTGAAAAGCGATCAGCTTTGGCGCGATTGCCCTGGCGAACGTGGCTGGTCGGGTTGGCAGTGGCCGCACCCTGGCTGATCTTCAGTCTGGCCTATTTCGGATCGCCCGTACCGCGATCCCTGACGGCCAAAACCGTCGCCTATGTGATGCCGCCCGGTTCGGCGCGTGATACGTTCATCCAAACGTATTCGACGCCGTTTTTTGAGTTCGATACGTTTGGCCCGGTTGGCGCGTTGATCGGCTTTTTTGCGTATATGGCGCTGGCCGGGATCGGGGGGCTGTATGCGGCGCGACGCGAACCGCGTTTGCTGCCCTGGTTGATCTATCCCTGGTTGTACGCCATCATCTTTTCGATAGCGAATCCGCTCATCTTTCGCTGGTATCTTGCACCACCGCTGCCCGCGCTCTTTTTCTCGATCCTGTGCGGTGTATGGGCGATTCTGGGTGGTTTGAGTCGACGGCGGCGTGTGGTTCGGTTGATTGGCCTGGGTGCAGTCGCGGTTTTGTGGATCGGAACGTCGCTTCATGCCTGGACGCTGCACCCCGATCATGGCCCGGATCGGCCTGCCCCGGCGATGGCCTTTCACCTGATCGAATTGTATTATCAGCGGATCGCTACCGAACTCCGCGAACAATACGGCGTCACACCCGAAACGCGCGTCGCATCGGCGGATATTGGCGCGGTAGGCTATTTCAGCAACGCCACCATCATCGACACGGTGGGATTGGTCACGCCCGCGCTCAGTCGTTACTACCCGATTGATCCGGTATTGATCGCGCCCGGTCAAAATTACGCGATCCCGCCCGCGCTAATTCTTGACGCGAAGCCGGCCTATTTCGTGACGATGGAAGCCTTCGTGCGGCTTGGCCTCGAAAAAGACGCAACTTTCAAAGCCGATTACAGCGTGATCGATGAAATCCCTACGACGTTTTATGGAACGTCGATGCGCCTCTATCAGCGGCGCTAAGCTCAGATGCCAGCGGCAAACTCAGTCATGCGTTGAATGGCCGCGTTCACATCGCTGGCATGTGCCAGTACCGGGAAAATGTGATAACCCGTGCGGGTTTCGAGCGCCGCAACAAGGTCTGCATCGCGTGGATCGGTCATCGCTACGGTGAGTTGATTATCTTCTAACCCGGCGGGCACTGCGCCGAAACGTTGTGCTTCATCAGCCGTCCACAAAATACTCAGGTCAGCGGGCGGCACCGCCTGTGTCAGCGTAAAAAGGGGGATGCCCTGTTCCTGGCACGCGGCGCAAAAAGCCTCCCAATCGTCCTGATAGTCTTGTGGAATCGTCTTCATAAACCCCTCACTCAAGCATTTACCAATCCTTAAAGTACGCTGGCAAGGTCAAAACCCGGTCTTAAAAAAGTTATAAACGTGTTTGAGATAATGTGTTCCGCTGATGGCACAACATCGTGGCAGTTATCCACTGGAAAGCAAAAATGGCGGATTCGTTAATGATCTTGACGTGACAGGTTCAAAGCCAATACCGTGAATTTTCGGGTGCTGCGCGGCGAACAATCGATCATCGAAGATGGCTGTTGGCGGCTGACGGAACGCCCCGGCCTGGGTATTATTTGGGATGAAAGCGCGCTGATACATTATCGCAGGTGAGGGACTATGATTATCGAGAACGTCGAACGGTTGCTATCGGTCAATAACCCGCTTGGCGAAGGTCCGGTTTGGCATCCGATTGAGCAGGCGCTTTACTGGTGCGCCATCGACACAAACAAGTTCTACTGCTGGCGGCCTGAGACAGGGCAAATCGAAACCACCACGATAGAGCCTCAGATCGGCTGCCTGGGCTTTCATGCAGCGGGCGGCTTGATCCTGGCGACGCGAATTGGGTTCGTGCTGTATCATCAGGGGCAGCTTATCCCGCTTGAGGATAACATCGCCTATAACCCTTCTTCACACTTCAATGATGGCGCAGCAGACCGCGCGGGGCGTTTTTGGGCAGGCACCAGCAACGAAAAACCGGAAAACCATTTGTACCGGCTCGATCCCGACGGCCAGGTCAGCATCATGGAAAGCGGCGTCAGCATTTCCAATGGCATTGGCTGGAGTCCCGATTCCAAAACGATGTATTATTCAGATTCCGGCGCGGATGGTGTGGGCATCATCTATGCCTACGATTTTGATCTTGAGCGCGGCTCTATTGCTAATCGGCGCGACTTTTTCCGCTCCGATAGTTCGCATGGCTTGCCGGATGGCCTGACCGTTGATTCCGAAGGTGGCATCTGGTGTGCGTTCTGGGATGGCGCTAAAGTGCTGCACTTCACGCCCGATGGCCGAATCGCGGATGAAGTGCGCGTGCCTGCGCCGCGTACAACGGCCTGCTGCTTCGGCGGCGCGAATTTGGACGAACTGTATATCACATCGGCACAGTGGGAAACCGATCTGGCGCAGCACCCAATGGCAGGCGATGTATTCCGGGTCAGGTTGCCCGTGCGCGGTTTACCAGAACCAATGGTCAAACTGAACGCTGATTACCTTGCCAGGATAGGGTTTTAGCGAGATACGTGCTAGACTGGCACTGAATGATGGTGGCTTTAACAACTGTCCTTCTTTCTATTTGAATGGTTTTCCGAAGATGCCTCATGCGATCTGAACGTCAGATTTATCTTGACCATGCCGCGACTACGCCGACGGATCCGCGTGTCGTAGAAGCTATGCTGCCCTACTTCACGGAAGTGTATGGCAACCCGTCCTCAGTCCATAGTTTTGGGCGCAAAGCCGATAAAGCGGTGCAGACCGCGCGCAAAACGATTGCTGATATTCTGAATTGTTCGCCGCGTGAAATTGTGTTCACGGGCTGCGGTTCAGAAAGTGATAATTTGGCGCTGCGCGGCACGATCCTGGCCGCAATCAGTAAGGGTAAATATCCGCACCTGATCACGACGCCGGTTGAACACCATGCGGTCAGCCACACCGCGACTCAGATCGGGCAAACGATGCCCTGTGAAGTCACGATGTTGTCCGTCGATGCATATGGCCGAGTCGCTCCAGAAACCCTGCGCGAGTCGATGCGCGAAAATACGGCGTTGGTCAGCATCATGGCCGGAAGCAATGAAGTCGGCACGCTGCAACCGATCCCCGAACTGGCCTCTATCACGCATGAAGGCGGCGCGCTGTTTCACACAGATGCGGTGCAGATCGCCGGACAATTACCAATTGATGTAAAGGCGCTTGGCGTCGATCTCATGGCGTTGACGGCTCACAAGTTTTATGGCCCCAAAGGGGTTGGGCTGTTGTACGTGCGAGATGGACTCGACTTGATCCCCGCGCAAAGCGGCGGCGGCCAGGAACGGGAACGCCGGGCGGGAACGCATAACGTGCCGTATATTATCGGCATGGCGAAGGCGCTGGAACTGGCCTACAGTGATCTATCAACACGGGCGACGGAGTATGCGCGTTTGCGGGATCGGATTATTGACGGTGTGCTGACGCGCATTTCCGGCGCACAATTGACCGGACACCCCACTGAACGGCTGCCTAATCATGCCAGCTTTGTAATTGACGGCGTAGATGGTAACGCCTTGTTGATGCACCTGGATACACACGGCATCGCGGCCAGCAGCGGATCGGCCTGCAATACGGGCAACCCCGAACCGTCCGATGTGCTGACCGCGTTGGGCTATCCGGCGGCACTGGCATTGGGCAGTTTGCGCCTGACGGTCGGCAAACAAACGACGGATACGGATATAGATCGGCTGCTCGATGTGCTGCCCGATTGCGTCGAAAAATTGCGCGCGGTTCGGCTGGTACAAACGTTTTAAGGGAACAAATGATACATCTGGCGGGAGTCAATCCGCGCCGTCAAGAGTCGTGCCGTCCACATAAGCTATCCCCTCAATGAAGCCGCGTGCCCGTTCAGTCATCGGATAGTTCGCCAGAAATGTCCAGAAGTCGGGGCTGTGATCGGGATACTTGCGGTGGCAAATCTCATGCGCGATGACGTATTCCAGCACATAGTTCGGCCATGCCTGAAGTCGCGTGCTGATCCGAATATCGCCATCGGTGGGGCCGCCGATGGTGCAGCTTCCTAACCGCTTTTCCATGTTGGATACCCAGCGGATCGAAGCCCAACTTAATGAATCGCCGAAATATTGACGGTTCAATTTGCGCGCTAACGTTTGCAATGCGGCGTCACTGCGCGCTGCGCGGCGACTGGCCTGTGCGAAGATTTTATCGCGGATACGGTCAAGCAGTTCAGCGATCTCTTTGGCCGTCATGTGCGTCGGAACGCGCAGATGTAATTCATCACCGTTAACCGACCAGCGCACCGACTTTTTAAGCCGTCCGCTGCGCTCGATAATAAGCGTCAGTGTGCGCCCGTTATCT
This sequence comes from Aggregatilineales bacterium, assembly GCA_038239365.1. Classification (GTDB taxonomy): domain Bacteria; phylum Chloroflexota; class Anaerolineae; order Aggregatilineales; family UBA2796; genus JBBRMW01. Next base: position 16,597 of record JBBSEU010000002.1, on the reverse strand, counting down.
GAAAACTGTTCAGGGATCGTCATGCCCGAAAGTATATCTAAATTTTTCTGCTATACTCACCTTCAAAAGTAAAGGATAGAGTCAACGCTGTGCCCCGAATCAATCATCTGGCAATTGTTGTCGAAGATTTGCCCTCGGCGCTGGGCTTCTGGCGTGATGCGTTGGGTTTGTCAGTCGGTCAGGTATCGCGCAATGAGGGTGAGGAAGTGGATATTGCCTTTTTGCCGCTCGGTGAAAGTGAAATTGAACTGCTTGCCCCACTCAATACGACCAGCGGTGTGGCGCGCTACCTTGCCAAACGCGGCGCGGGAATGCACCATGTGTGCATCGAAGTAGATGACATTGAGGCCACCATGATACGCCTACGCAAACACGGCGCAGAACTGCTGAATGATATGCCAAAAGTGGATGAGAAGGGCACGCGCTATTGTTTTATTCATCCCAAAAGCGCGTTTGGTGTATTGGTCGAATTGTATCAGGTGACAGGTCAGTAGCGTGAATGGGTTGATCGTCAATGCCGATGATTTTGGCCTGACCGAAGGCACGAATGCCGCGATTCTGCGCGCACATTGCACCGGGATCGTGACCAGTACATCGCTGCTGGCGAATGGCCTGGCCTTTGATCATGCGGTTGAACTGGCACGCGGTATGCCAACGTTGGATATTGGCTTGCACCTGACACTAACCGAAGGCTTGCCTGTCGCCCCGGCAGATGAAGTCTATAAGCTGCTCAGCGCAAATGGTGAACTGCCTTTGAGCAATCAACCGTTCGCGCGAATGTTAGTGGCCGGGGCGCTGCCTGTCGCACAAATTCGCCGTGAGTTTGAAGCGCAAGCCGCCAAATTGATCGATCACGGCATTCGCCCGACACATATTGACGGTCATAAGTACATACATCTGCTGCCTGGTATTACCGAAATCGCGGTCAGTATTGCCCGACGGTTTGGCATTCCGACGATGCGCGTCCCGCATCGTCTGGCCGATCCACCATCACGAATAAGCCGTTTACCGGGTCTGGCGGTGATGTATGCTCTCGGCACGATTGCCTATCGAACGGCACGCCACGCCGGATTAAAGGTTACAGATCGGACGATGGGCTTTGTCGATACCGGGCATCTCGATCAGGCTGCACTGGAACGGTTGTTAGGCCATGTGCAACCCGGTCTGACAGAATTGCTGTGCCATCCGGCAGATCGATCCGTAATGCTCAATACGCTGTTGGCGCGTGGCTACCAATGGATCGCGGGCTATGATTTTGGCAGTGAAACAGCAGCAGTTGAGAATCCAACGATGCGTGCGTTGGCCGAGCAGAACGGCTGGCAATTGATCAATTTTCGAGAAGGATTGTGAATGCAAACATCTAACACCAGGAACTGGTGGCTGAGCGCCAGTCTTTTTATGGCGCTCATTGCGGTGTTGTATCTATATCCATTCGTCTTCGATCCAGGCCGGGTGATCATGCCCGCTTCAAATTTAGGGACTGATTTACTGACTCATCGTTGGGCTGATGCCCAGGCATTTATTCGAGGTGTACAGCGATTCGGACAGTTCCCACTTTGGGATAGCAATATTCTGATTGGACAGCCGACTATTGGTAATCCGGCTATCATCGAATATTATCCAGCGTGGTGGCTATTCCTTCTACTGCCCAAAGCACAAGCTTTCAACCTTATTCATTGGCTGCATGTATGGTTGGGCGGGCTTGGAATGCTTGCGCTACTGCGGATCGGCTATAAGACCACTCGAGGTGCAGCAATATTGGGGGCTATCGCATTTATGCTTGCACCCAAATATACGGGGCATCTTGCCGCAGGGCATTTTGATATGACGTTTCCGGCGTACTGGCTGCCGTTTTCCATGCTGTGCATCACGCTGGCTTTAGAACGCCGCAAGGCATATTGGGCAGTTTTGGCGGGAGTTCCCCTTGTGTTGGGATACCTGCTGCACATTCAGACTTTCTTTTTTGATGTGTTTTACGTGAGTTTGTATCTGGTGTGGCGGCTGCTTCGGGATTGGCACGGATGGCGATCTGCACTCAAGCAAATGGTGCTATCCGCGCTTGTTCCGCTTAGTGTTGTTAGTTTTTCGGCAGCACAATTGTTGCCCTGGCTAACTTTGTTGCCTTATGCAACTCGTCAACAATGGTCGCTGGCTGATGGAAATTGGTTTGCGCTTCCGCCTTCACTACTGGGTGGCCTTTTATTTATGCCGCGTACTCAGTTCCCAGAATGGACGATGTATTTGGGCGTGCTGCCGATTGCACTTTGCCTTGTGGCGGCTTTTCGCTCACGTCAGCGGGACAAACTATTTTTAGTTGGTTTTCTTATCTTCTCGATTATATTTTCGCTGGGTTCGGCAACACCGCTTTATACGCTGATGTTCCAATATGTCCCTGGTTTTGGTCTGCTGCGCGTGCCGCCGCGCATGATGTTCATTGGCGCGTTTGTAGTGGCAATCCTGACAGGGTTGGGTTGGGATGCGCTAACCACGCCGGAAACACGCCTTTGGCTACGCCGTGTACTGCCCCTCACCGCCTGGTTTTGTGGTGTAATGCTTGTGTTTTTGATCGGTGGTTACAGCCTTTTATTTCACAGCATCCCCGTGCATTTTATCCGCACAGGGTTGCTGATCTGTCTCATTCTGGGGCTGGTCGGATTGCTGATTAAGCGGGGGCTTCTGCTCACGAAAACGGTACGAACGCTTGCGGCCACGTTTGCTGTGTTCATTTTGTTGATCGACTTACTGCCGACGGGCTGGCATTTTATCATTCCAGAAACGCAGTCTCAGGCATTGCCACCTAATCCGGCGTTAGATTATATTCAAGCTCAGCAATCATCGTCTACCCTGTTCAGGGCATATGCGCTGACGGGTGGATTACCTTATGAACAAGCGGCTGAACGTGATATTCAACTGCTTGATGGTCAACAATCATTTCAATTGGCGACAATGGCCGTATTGGCAAATTATGCGGCTGGCTGTGAATATGAAGGATTTAGCGCCGGAATGCCAGCTTGTGTTACGGGGGAAGCGGGCCCGAATGCCGCTCGCCACACACATCCAAATGCGAGTCTTTTGGGTCTGCTCAATATTCGATGGTTAGCCGCAGATTTTCCACTCAAGGTTGAGGGGATTGAACCACTCGGAAAATATGGCGAACTCTTTCTGTATGAGAACAAACAGGTTTTGCCGCGTGCGTTTGTTGTGGGTACAGTGCAAATTGCATCTGATAATCATGCCGTTTTGACCGCGCTCTCACATAATGATGTTCATCAAATTGCTTATACGGTGGGTGGTACACCTCTGCAAGGTAAATCTGGGGAGGTGACCATCACCGCCTACAAAGCAAACTCGATTAGTTTGAATGCTAAAACGACTGAACCCGGTATGTTAGTCATTTCTGAGGCATGGGCCGAAGGCTGGCAGGCGACTGATAATGGTAAACCGGTTTCGGTAGAGCGCGTGGATGTGGGGTTACGCGGTGTTCGTCTGATTGATGGTGGCGAACATCGGATCGAATTGTTTTACGCGCCACCTATGTTTGTACCCGGACTATTGATTACAGTAGGGGCGCTCGTCGTGTTGGGGGTCTGGACATTGTTGCGCTGGAGACAACATTAAATGCAAGCACATGCCTACGACGCGATGCACGATATGCAGGAGAATCACTGGTGGTGGCGCGGAATGCGTCGCCTGTATCGCTACGCACTCAGGCGTTATCACCCGGTACAGCATACTCCACTCCGTTTGGTTGATGTGGGCTGCGGCTTCGGTGCGAACTTGTGCGTCCTGAATCCGCTAGGTGAGGTGGTGGGCGTTGACGTGTCATTGGAAGCCCTGCAAGCCATTCAACCGCGTCCGACGCTCGGTCTGGTACAGGCCGAAGCGGATGCGCTGCCCTTTCGGGCAGGCTCATTCAACGTGATCGCGCTGCTAGCCGTCATTGAGCATGTCGATCAAGATAACCGTGTACTGACCGAGTCGTATCGGGTAGCGCGATCTGATGCGGTACAAATTCTGCTTACTTCGGCGTTTATGTTCTTATGGAGTCACCACGACGTAGCAAATAATCATCGGCGGCGTTATCGAGCGGGACAACTAGATCGGCAGCAGCACGCGGCGGGTTGGCAAGTGGTGGTCACGAGCTACGTCAATGCGGCGATCTTCCCGGCAGTAGCCACTGTGCGGATGATTCAACGCCGGGCCGAACCCAATGATGTTTCCGAATATGATATGGGACCAAACCTGGGGCCATTTAATCGTGTGTTGGAAGGAGCTTTGGCTGTCGAAGCCTGGCTGATTACACACTGGCGGCTGCCAATGCCATTTGGAGTTGATGTATTCAGTGTGGCGCGGCGAGTCGATCATCAAGAGAAGGGAGAGCAGTAAATGGTTGCGGTACTGAGTGCATCGGTGATGTGCGCCGACTTCAAACGACTTCCTGAACAATTCCAAAAGCTGGATGAAGGTGGTATTGATCGCTATCACTTCGATATTATGGACGGCCATTTGGTGCCTAACTTCGCACTGAGTCCACTGATCATGGGATCGTTACGTGACCTGACGCAAACGCCATTCGAAGCACACCTGATGATCGAGCAGCCCGAACATTTTTTGGAAGCAACGGCACAGGCCGGGGCACAGATCATCATTGTTCACGCTGAGGCGACAATTCATCTGCGCCGCGTGATTAGCCAGATCACCAAACTCGGCTGTCGTGCCGGAATCGCCATGAATCCGACCACGCCACCCGACATGCTGCGCTATGTGCTGCCCGATGTGTCAACGGTGTTGTTGATGACAGTCGATGCTGGATTTGCAGGTCAGGCGTTTGCGCCCACTGTGCTGGAAAAAATTCGAGAAGTGCGCGAAATGATCACCGATCAGCGGCTTTCGATTGAGATCGAAGTCGATGGTGGGATCAACCCACGCACCATTCCAGACTGCGTGCGCGCCGGGGCGGATGTGCTAGTACTGGGGTCAACCGGCTTGTTCAATGAGCCGGATTTAGCCGAGTCAGTGCGAACCACGCGCCATCTGGCCGACGGCGCGCGACTGCTCCAGGCGTAAGTTATTTGGCGACAGGTTCAGGTTCGGGCAGCGCCAACGGCTGATTCCAGCCCTCACTATACACGAATTCGGTGAGTGGTTTGCGGGTACGCGGCAAAAGTTCACGTTCACGTACCTCGGCGTGCAAGTCTTCGATTTTGCCCATATAGCCAACCGCAATGATCGTGAGCGGCTCATAACCTTCGGGGATTTCAAGCGCCTGACGCACTTTTTCGGCATCAAAGCCGCCCATCTGATGGACGTGCAAACCCAATGCGGTGGCCTCTACTGTCAAGTGCGCGACGGCTTGCCCAACATCGTAGTAGGCGAACTTATTAGCGGCAGGTCTTTCCGTATTCAGTTTGGCAACAGATACGAGAAGGATCGGTACTGTTTTCGTCCAGAGTACATTACGGCCTGACATGGCTGCGATCAGTTTCTCGTGGGTGGGGCTGTCCTTCGTGCCGACGATAAATGTCCAGGGCTGCATATTTCCGCCCGATGGCGACCAGCGTGCGGCTTCAAACAAGCTGAGCAGCTTTTCATTTTCGACGGACTGGCTCGAAAAGGCGCGCGGACTCCAACGATCTTTGAGGAGATCGTGAATGGCGTATTGATTTTCAGCAGGACGGTGCATGTTCAATTTTCCTCATAGTATAGTACAGAATATTTCAGCTATCGACTATTCAATAGTGAACTAAAATAACAAATAAAAGGCTAGCGGAGCGCGTGCATACGCTGCAAAAGCGAAAGCAGTTGGGCGCGTTCTTCGGGTGAGTAGAGCGTGTTAAGTTGATCAACGAACGGCTGAACTGCTTGCTGTGCGGCCTTGTGGCGCTGCTGACCTTCCGCTGTCACCTGGAGCAGTGTGCAGCGTCGATCTTCGGGATCGGGCATACGTTGGACAAGCCCAGTTTTTTCCAGGTTGTCGATCACCTGAGTCGCGTTCGACTTGACGAAGGAGAGGCATGAGGCAAGCTGACTCAGTGATAGCGAGTCATCGGACATTTCGATTTGCCGGAGCGTGAGCCAGCGCGTCGCCGAGAGTGATACGTCGCTGAGCAAATCATCCAGGCGTACTTCGGTCAGGCGTGCAGTCTGCATGAGGTAGCGAAGCAGTTGCAGTGTATCCACATCAATATTTTGGTTCATCATTGAACTATACGACTCTGAACCAAGATTGTCAAGAGCGAGTTATTTGCCGTCAGTTTGTACCAGCACCGTTCGCGCAACCAGGGCGCTGATCGGATGTGGCTTCCCCGCAATATCAACGGTTAGCACATCGTTGAGCGCACTTCGCCCGGTTACATTGACGATAGTTCCCGGTACTAAGCCTAGTTCCGATAGATAGCGCAGTACATCAACCGATTGATCGACGATACGACTCACGGTAGCCTGCGTATCGAGCGGCAAATCGGCCAGGAATGTCAGGTCGGCGGCGTGAATTGTGCCGTCCAGCGCCGGAATCGGATCGCCATGCGGATCGAGTGAGGGGTTGCCGAGTGCCGCCGCAATACGTGCCTCGAATTGTTCCGAGATGTGGTGTTCCAGTTTGTCGGCTTCGGCGTGAACTTCGTCCCATGAGTAGCCAAGTGCCTGTGAAAGATACAACTCGATCAGGCGGTGGTGACGGATCACCTCCAGCGCGATCTTTTCCCCCAAAAGCGTCAGGCGAACCCCATGATAAGGCCGATGTTCAAGCAGTGCCGCGTGGGTTTTCGACTCGGAAAGGCGTTTGACCATATCGGTTACGGATGGCGCTTTGATGTTCAGTGACTTTGCCAGAAGGGTAGTGGGAACGGGGTCTACTTCGCGTTGCAGCACATACACGGCACGGAGCAAATCTTCTACTGACTCGCTGCGGACTTCGCTCAGATCGCTCACTTAGCCCTCGCTTACTCGCCGATCTAGAATCGTAGCAAGACCTGTTCGGCACTGAAACCCGGACCTAAAGCCGCAACGAGTCCATACTCGCCGGGCTGCGGAGCTTTTTGCCGCCGAATATAGTCCAGCACGAATAATACCGTTGGTGAACTCATATTGCCATACTGTCGCAGAATTTCGCGGGAGGGATCAAGATGGCCGTTGGTCAGATCGAGCGCGTCGTTGTAGGCTTCAATGACGCGCGCGCCGCCCGGATGAAACACAAAATGAGTCAACGCATCGACACTCAACTCATGTTTGCCCAGAAACTGATCGACTTCGGGGCGCAACAGATCGGAGACGTAGCGTGGGATTTCTGCGCCAAATACGACTTCCAAACCAGAATCGACTACATCCCAGCCCATCACACGCAGCGAATCCGGCCACAGCGTACTCTGACTGTCCAGGATGTCGATACCCCTGTCGGCGCGATGCAATCCGGCGACGACTACTGCTGCCGCGCCATCAGCAAAGAGCGATGTGGCGATAAAGTTCTTTTTGGAGTGATCCTCGAACTGGAAGGTGAGGCCGCATGTCTCGACGGCCATCAACACCGTGATCGAGTCGGGGAAAGCGCGTGCTGCTTCGCCCGCACGTGCCAGACCTGCCGCGCCGCCCGCACACCCCAGTCCCCAGATCGGCGTGCGGCGTACATCGCGGCGCATCCCCATACAGTTCATCAGGCGCGCGTCGAGACTCGGGGTCGCCATGCCAGTGCTGCTCACGACGATCAGGTTATCCACATCGTTGGGCGTCAGGCCAGCGTCGTTCAGGGCATTTTGTACGGCTTCCACGCCGAGCGTGGTGGCGGCTGCCAGGTAAATGTCGTTGCGCTCTTGCAGCGTATGATCACCTGCACGCCACCAATCCTGTGGCACGACAAAATAGCGGCTGTCGATCTGCGCGTTACGAAAAACCTGTGTCAGGCGATTCATGTGCGGCAGATATTGGCGGAAGTATTCGGCGGCAAAATCGCGCGCGACGGTCTGTTCGACCTGATAGGGCGGAACAGCAGTCCCGACGCCGATAATTTTAGACATGACTACTCCTCAACAGCACTCAACCAGCTAACACCCCAAATAACGACTACCACATACGCAATGAGCGTGAGTATCTCGGTTCGATTAACCTGCGCGGGTAAGGTGAGCGCGGCTAACAGCATGATCGGAACGGCGATAAGGGTCACGAGCAGTGCTGCTGTTCGCAGTGCAGGCCGCCCCAGAATGTATGTGGCGGCAATCGGCATTGGCACATACAGCACCCAATTCACGCCATTTACGTAGCCCTGCACAAACTGACGGGGCGTAAGTGCCAAAACCGTTTGTGCCAACCATAGGTAAGTGGCTGTTTTGGGGTAGCGATGCACTACCCGGACATACGGGATAATCAAGAGCAGATCAAGCGCGGCCACCAACAGCGGCACGGGAAAGCGAAAAGTCAGGAACATGATCAACAGTACAACTGCCGCCAATACCCCTTTAATGGCTGCGACACGCTGCGCCCGCTGGATCATCGAAGTGGTTAAAGTACCTGACGCCAAGTTGCCACCCATCGGAACGGGAATAAGGGACGAAGGTTGAGATGCAATCCCGTTTGAGCGGCCAGCGTTGCAATTTCCGCGCCGCGATATGCCCGGCGCGCAGAGAGTGGGCCATCGTGGCGAGTCAGGTGGTTCGTGCTGAGCGTCAGTGTGAGCAAGCGAATGGCAAGGACCGCGGCATGGCTGCGTTCCAGATCGAGCAGGATGAAACCGATCCGACAAACACGCGCAAATTCGGCTAGCAGGCACACGATCTGTTCCGGCAGCAGATGGTGAATCGTTTGGGCACAGGTGATTACATCTACGCTGCGATCTGCAAGCGGTAAGTGTGTACCATCCAATTGTACGGCGATCAACAGTGGATTGGATTGTTGGATGTAGCTTAAAACGCCGCTGTGCAAATCTGCCGCGATGAGGGTTGTTTGGCGTCGCTGACGGCGTAGTGCGGCTGGGAAATCTGCAGCGCCAGTGCCAATATCCAGAATTGTACAGGGGATAACGACATCAGCCCTCACCCTAAGTCCCTCTCCTTCGGGAGAGGGACTTCCAAACCTGGGAGTGCAATCAACCATCGCGGCGACGGCGTTGCACAGGGCGCGACGTGTTCCAGTCAGGCGGTTGAGCCGGGCAATATCCGATAGATTCGCGGCCAGAGTGGGTTGAGAAACCGCCCCATCCAGCAGTTCGGGCTGCTCTGCACGCTGCATAAGGCCGCGCTTAAGCATCGTAAGTTTTCAGCAGTTGCCAGACAAACTGCGCGGCACGCTCGACAGTTTCCGGTTGAATGGCGTGTATCGTGTCGGAATAGCGATGGCGATTAGGTGAGCGCCCCGTTAGCCGATCATAGGCGGTGAGGGTGAGGCCACGCAGACCACGATCCGCCAGGATGGATTGACCGCTGACCATCAGCATCGGTTTGCCCATCGCGCCAAGTTCGGGACGTGCGGCGGCGACTCGTTCAGCCAGGCGGAGTGCATCGGGATCGGAGTCGTAGCTGCTGAGAAAGCTCAGGCCGTGATGGGTTACATAGCACAGTTCGCCGCTGCCAACGGATTCGATCTCGATGAACAGTGCGTTTCGGAACTCGTCAGTATGATGATCCAAAAAAGCATGTAGACCTTCGCCACCACTTTCGGCGCAACCAGTGAAGGCTAAGACTACGTCGGTGTTGGTTAAGGGCTGATCGCTCAGGGATTCGGCGGTGGTGAGCGCGACGGAAAGGCCGCTGGCGTTATCGTTGGCACCGGGAACGCTGCCCGTCAGATCATCGGCGCTGTGATGCAGCGCGCCGAAGCCTGCCGCTGGGACAACCAACAAGCGTAACCAGGCCAACCGATCAAACAGACTGAGCAAACCGCCGAAAATCAGCCCGAAAACGGCCAATGGGGCTAAAAACGGCGTCAGAAAGACCAACTGTGGATCGGCGGTGAATTTGTGATGCGCGCTGTCCAGGTTTGTGAGGATGACGATCTTGCGGTGTGTTTTGCCAGTTGGTTTGAGGCGGGCAATTATGTTTTGAGAGTGGCCGCGTGGTAAAGCAATTTCCCAAGGCATTCGGCGCAAACGCCAGACTGAAGGAATCAGGAAAGCGGCGGCAAAAGCCATGAGCGCACCGAGAACACGACGAAACGGACTGCGTCCAAGTGATAAGAGCGTTCCGAGTGTGCCGAGGATGAAGGGCGGAACCACCTTGTAGGCTAGCTGTGGAGTCGCTTCAAAGGAATCGCGCTGCACATCGTAAATACCAATGTTTGATAGCTCGGTTTCAATGTAGTCGGCGGCGGCACGCTCGGCGGGGCTGGCTGGACGACGCGGACCGAGATCGGCACTCAGAAAGCGGATATGGCGCATCAGTGAAGATTGCGCTGAGTTTTGCGTTATGTGCGTGGTTTCGCGTGTTTGTTCGATCATGATCGTAATTGTAGCAAAAGTTGGATCAGGCACACAATCCGGGGAAATGCAATAGAAGCAGGTCAATCGAACCCATGTATGTGATTATTTTCTCCTATTCCAGTTCGATTTCATTCATTTGGAGAGGGAGATTTACTGTGAAACGGGTACCTTTATCGGGGGCGCTCTCCAGTTCGATCTTGCCGTGAATGCTGTCGATGATTTGCTTGCAGATATACAGGCCAAGCCCTGTGCCCTCACCAACAGGCTTTGTCGTGAAAAATGGCTCGAATATCTTGCCCTGGTTTTCCGACGAAATGCCGTGACCGTTATCCACTACGTTTACCCGAACCCGATCTCCTTCCCGCCGCGCGCTGATTGCTACCTGTGCTTTGGGGGTGCCAAGTACCGCGTCGTGAGCATTCAACAGCAGATTGAGCCACACATCCTCAAGCTGTCCGGCAATCGCTACCACGTAGGTTGTATCGTCTTCGAGATCGACTTGCAGTGTCACGCGGCCACGCTGAATATGCGACGTGACCAGATCAAGCGTGCTGCGGATCGTCTCGTTCACGTTGATCAGTTCAGGGCGATCATCGGCTGAGCCGCGTCGTGCCGTGCTGAGCAAACGACGCACAACAGTATGTGCCCGTTTGCCCGCTCGATGCACGGCAGAAACCGGTTCGCGCTGCGGATTGTCTTCGCTCATATCCTGCATCAACATCTCCGTCTCAGCCAGAACCGTGGTGAGCGGGTTATTGATCTGATGAGCGACGGCTGCTGCTAATTCACCCATTGCCGAGAGTCGCGCCGCTTGTACCAAACGAATCTGCGTATTTTTGAGTTCGGTCAGGCTGGTATCCAGATCGTGAAACAGACGGGCATTCTCAATGGCCGTTGCCGCCTGTGAGACCATTGCCTGCGCCAAACTGATCTCCTGCTCCGAAAAGTGGCGGGCTTCGCTCACATCGTAGAGTGTCATCGCGCCAATCGGCGTACCCTTCACGGTCAGGCGCAGGCAGAGCATCGCTTCGGCACCATAGGTTTTGAGCGAATCGCGGACTGAGTTGGGCAGGTGATCAGCGCGTGATGTGAAGGTGCGTATATCGCCCTGTTCAAAAGCGGCCAGCGTTGGTGGGAAAATGGGTTCAGTGGGGCGTAGTGTTCCCAACCAGACGGCATCGCCATACTCAAGAACGCGCGTCAGATGGTCTGTCTCGATCAGTGAGAGGACACACCAATCTGCGCCTGTTTGGGTCAAAATGTTTTGCGCCAGCAGAAAGGCACTGACATTCGTGCTGTAAGCGGTGCGCTGTGTAACCGCCGCACATATTTCGAGCGCCGTTGTACGCGCCTGCCGCCGAAAGTCTGGCGTCACATCGGGGCTATTGCCCAAATAATGCAGTTCCAGCACGCCGAGCGGCTGACCACCCGGCAGCAGCGGCAGCACAACAATCCGTTCCGCGCCGCTTCGGTTGAGCAGATAGTGTTCGGCTGCCCAACGTGTGTCGGATCGATCCGATGCAATGTCATAGTAGGCGTTCTGGTCGATGGCCGACTTGAGGACAGGCCGATCATTGAGTGCAAGCATCGTACCCTGATCGGGCAGCCACACCGAACGACGCGCCATCGCCAATGTGCGGAGTTCGGTTTCGCCGGGGATCAATTCACTGATCAGGCAGCCGCTCACATTCAAGGCGCGGATGATCTGCTGACAAATGCTGGACAACACGCCATCTAAGGCCAGCGTCGAGTTCACGGCACGGCCTGCTTCTACCAACGTCGCCAACTGCCGTGTCTGGGATACCTGACTCTCATATAGGCGGGCGTTCGCCAGGGCAATCGTGGCATGAGCGGCCAGGTCAACAAGCAGTTCCTGATCGTGCGCGGTGAAGACTCGTTCGGCACGCCGATTGTTCACACCCAGGACGCCAATCACCTGACCTTTGTAGGACAGCGGCACGTACAACAGGGATCGCACGAAGTATTCCGTTTTGACCTTTTGCCAGCCGCGCGCCCCGATCAGGATCGGTTCGCCTGTGGTGAAGACACGCCCGGCCAATGTGTCATCGGTTTTGATACGGAAGTTGCGGGCGCTCTCGTTATCCAGACCTTTCATCGCGCGAATGTAGAGTGCCGCGCCTGCTTCGTCGGGCAGCAGCAGCAAGCCCTCCTCGGCTTCGGTGAGGGAGGTGGCTGCGTCCACAATTTGATTCAAGACTTCGCTCAATTCCAGACTGCTTGAGAGCGAACGCCCTAACACTGACAATGTTTTGAGTTCGGCCAATTGCTGCTGCAAGCGCGCATCGAGCGCCGTCTCACTCATAATCGGGATGGGGCCAATATCCGTTTGCGTGGCGCGAATCGGATCGGAAGGCGGCTGGCGGTTGGCCGCGCGGACAGCTTGCGCCACGTAGCGCAGTAGTTCTTCTTCACTGGTCGGGCGCGGCGTCAGGGCATAGCGTGTGCGTGGGTCGCGCTCACCGAACGACACCAGCGGAATCCGGTTAAACGTTGCGTGGGCAGCGATCAGTTCATTGACGGCACGCCCATCGCGGTCACGCATGGCGCTGTTCACAAGTGCCACATCGAAGCGTGTTGTCTCCACCGCGAACAACGCATCGCCACAATTATAGGCGTTTTGTACGTAATACCCAGCACGAGTCAGAGCGCGATTGGTACGCTCAGCAAAACGCAGATCATCATCGACGATCAGCACACGAACGGCATTCAAATTGGGCAATATGGACATAGACACTCGTTATCATAAATTATAATATTGTGCCTGACGTTAAAACATCGGCCAGACCCACCATGAGTTTAGTCTACTTAGGCGTTTAAGAAAACAGGCTGAACATCCAGCATTTTCAATTGCTAAAAACTTCTAAAATGCTGTAGATTATATCTAGCAATAAGGAGACTGAACGATGCTCCCTGGTAAATTACCGTATAAACCAATTGCCGAACGACTCACGGGGTTTGAGATGCTGAACGACATGATACGCCCGATGAAAGAATACTAGACTTACTTGAAAAAGCTGAAAAGTTAAAAGAGCAATGGTGGAATGAGGAAGACGCTCATCGGAGGCACGAACTCCGTGAATTGTTCAAGAATTTTAAGAACTATCCACATAGTGTACGTGTCGCGGCACTTGATGAAGAATTACAGTAACGAGGCGGATCATGGAACAGACGAGTCAACCCGTTGAAAGTACCGTTGAGTCGGCAAGGCTCATTGCTTTGCAACAAGAGTTAGTTGAGACCCAACGAGAACTGCTCAAAACGCAAAAACAAGTCATCGCGCTTCAAAAGAAGCTCGAGAAAAAAATGCCAAAAAACCCCAAAGACAAGGATATTTTTTGGCATCTGGCATCAGACGGTGTGCGTTCAATCGAGGCTGCAAATTCGGATGATCTGCTGACGCTGAAACAGTTCTATGAGTGGAATCTTAATTTTGCCCGGAAACATATTCGTCCTTATGTTAATCCTAAAGTCTTTGGCGAATGTCTCAATCAGATGACGCGCGGCCTGGGCGAACGCATTTCGGCATTAGAGACAAAACAGGAATTGCAGTCGCGCGGCTACGGCTACAGCCTTTCAATATCACAACGCGTGGCGAAAAGCTAACTACTCAGCCGCTTGCGTCGATCTGCCAGATCATCTTCGACTTTTGCCTGATCAACCGCCGCCTTGATCTGATCGTTTACAGTCGGTGTTTCGGGCGGCGTGTCCCGATGAATTTTGATCGGGATTGAGCGTCCGGCGGTTGGCACGGGTTCAGAAGCTGTTTGCGATGCTTGCGGCGTTGGCTGATCGGCTTGTTCGCGTGCATCACGCAGCATGTTCGATAAAGGCACACTCGTTGTCGAGTCGGCAGGTGTAGCGACTGCGGGCGGGTTGCGGCGCGAGTCGCTGACCATCGCTTCGAGTGTGTTTACCCGTTCGATCAGTTCGGAAGTGGCGCGGCGATGATCTTCAAGGCTAGCCTGCTGCATGGCTGCCTGCTGCTTCTGGCGCTGTAACTGCTGCACCAGATAGCGTGCCTGAGCATCATCCCCATCCATCAGGGCTTGATCGGCCTGTCGATCCAGATCAGCGATTCCGGCGTTGGCCGTGTCGATGCGCTGCTGCATAGCGTCCTCAGCGTTCAGCGCATCGTCGATGTGTTTGCGTAAAGCACTGATCTCAGCGTCAATATCTTTGCCAAGTCGTTCGGCGGGGATGCGGCGCGCGGTGCTGCTATCGCCGCTCAGAACACTGTTGAGGCTTGCCCGAACCAATACGTTTAGTTTATCCAACAGATCAGGCATGATTCCTACTCGGCTCTAATACGATTCGGACTTGTTTTGCGCTATAGTGTAGTCGAGAATGGCTCAAAACGACAGTGCGTAAAGGATTCCGTTTTGCATCGCTTAACGAACGGCGCAGTCGCCTATTATCAATTCGATCAATGGCAGCATACACCGGGATTGGTGCATGGTGTCTTTACGCGCCTGGGCGGTGTGAGTGCTGCGCCCTGGGCATCGCTGAACGTGGGCAGTCTGGTGGGTGATGATCCAGCGGCAGTAGATCGTAACGCGATATTGATGCACGAAGCATTGGGGTTGAATCGTGAAAAGTCGGTCACGGTCTGGCAGGTACACGGCTGTCATGCAGTGATCGCAACCGAACGTCCGGCGGATCGGCGCTGGCTGGCTGAAGCGGACGCGATTGCGACGGATCGAGTCGGGTTGCCGATCAATATGCGATTTGCGGATTGTGTGCCGATCCTGTTGTACGATCCGACGCATCACGCGATTGGTATGGCACACGCTGGATGGCGCGGCACAGTGGCCGATGTGGTCAGTTCGGCGCTTGAAACGATGCGAACCGCCTTCGGCAGCCAACCTGCCGATGTTCAGGCCGCGATTGGGCCAAGCATCGGGCCGGATCATTATCAGGTGGGCGAGGAAGTGGTTGAGGCGGTGCAAAAAGCATTCGGTACGCTAGAAAAACTCGTGCGCCGTGCTGAGAATGGGAGTGCATACCTGGACTTGTGGGCAGCTAACCGATTGGCGCTGGAACGGGCAGGTGTGACACAAATTGAAGTGAGCGGCCTTTGCACGGTAGAGCATGTAGACGAATTCTATTCGCATCGCGCCGAACACGGTAAGACCGGGCGTTTTGGCGCGGTTATGGCGCTGAGTCCACGATGATCGAAGCTGCCGAGGGGACGATTGCCGGACGTGTGGCGGTGGTTCAGGCGGCGATTGCAGCGGCCTGCGCGCGGGCTAAACGGCCTATCGAGTCGGTTACATTAATCGCCGTCAGCAAGACGCACCCGCCCGCGCCGATCATCGAAGCGGCTGCTGCCGGAATTCGGCATTTTGGCGAAAATCGAGTCGAGGAAGCGGGTAAGATTGCTGCCGTCGATGCCGCGCAAACTGACCTGACCTGGCACATGATCGGCCATGTGCAGAGCCGCAAGGCACGCGACGTGATCGATCATTTCACCTGGATTCACTCGCTGGACAGCGCAAAACTGGCTGAACGCTATTCACGATTGGCGGTTGAACAGAACGTGACGCTTCACACTCTGTTGGAGATCAATATCAGCGGTGAGGCCAGTAAAGAAGGTCTGAACGCCAGTCAATGGGAAAATGATGCGGTGCAGCGCGAGTCGCTTTGGAATGAGATTCGGCGTATGATCAATTTGCCAAATCTAACGTTACGCGGCTTGATGACTATTGCGCCAATTGCCGATGATCCCGAAGCGGTGCGGCCAGTGTTCGCCCGGCTGCGGCACTTGCGTGATGCACTGGCGAATGATTTCCCGGCAGCGCGCTGGGATACGTTGAGCATGGGCATGACCGATGATTATCCCGTCGCCATCGAAGAAGGGGCGACGTTTGTTCGTGTGGGGCGCGCTATTTTCGGCGCGCGTGAGGCAGTGGCTAAACCGTAGTGTGAGGAGTGTGTAATTGTGGCACTGGCGTTGATTAATCTGGTCAATCTGGCCTTTCAACTGTTTGAACTGCTGATTCTGGCGCGTATCCTGCTGAGTTGGGTTCATCTTGATCCGTATAACCCGATTGTGCAGTTTCTGCACAACACGACTGAACCCATCCTGTCGCCTGTGCGCCGCCGTCTGCCGCCAACGGGTATGTTTGACCTTAGCCCAATGGTGGTTATCATTATTGCATTGATCCTGAACCGGCT
>JBBSEU010000001.1:0-84034 GCA_038239365.1 Aggregatilineales bacterium | reverse complement strand
CCCTATCTGGCGCTTACCGGCCTTGATGGTAAATCGCTTGCCACCAACGATAACGCCACCGGAAAAGACCTGAAAGCCAAAGATGCGCGTATCAACCGCTTCAAACTGCCCGCTGATGGCACATACATCATCGTTGCCGGGCGATCCGGGGGTGCAAAAGGCACGACAAAGGGTAAGTTCACCGTCGCGCTGGATGTGGCGAAAGCACAATGATCGTGAACAGCACGCTTTGATTATTCTTGAAATGATGCTATGATGCTCAACACATCCGTAAGCCGCAACTTTTGAGCAGGCGGCACGCTTTAGGGGGTTAGATCATGACCGAACAGGAAATCAAACATAGTCTCAATCTGGTTCGTTATGGTGGAATCGTCGTTACCGCCGTTGTATTCGTCGCCCTGCTTGGTTTCTCGGTAATTGTGGGAAATGCGCTTTCGACTGGTGATTTATTGAGCCAGATGCTTCCCTACATCATCGGATTCACAGTGTTGGCCGCGATTTTATCGGTTGTTTTATATTTTGTGTATCGCGCTTACCTGATGGGCCGCGCCAAAGTCTGAACTACACTTTTATCTGAGCCGAAAAATTTGAGAGCGGCGCGACGAGTTAACCACATCGTCGCGCCTTTTTATTTTATGAAGCCGTGAGTAGTTCCTGTGCTTTGCTCAGGTTAGTATCGATCTGGGCATATAACGCCTTGAGTTCGTCCAACGATTTGCCAGCTTTGATCAGCTTGCCGAAATCGACGATCTGCTTTTCCAGTAAGTCAGTCAGCGCCGAGTCCTTCTTACGGAGTGGCGACTCCAAGCCCTCAAAATTATCGACATAGGCCGATGCGGCGAATTCATAGGCATCATCGGTTTTGCCCGCGCTCAACGCATTCAGTGCGTCTAGCAAGCCAGTTCGCGTTGCCGCGATCACTTCCGGGACGCTCCGATGAATCTCCAGGTCAACGCCTAAGGCTTTGCTGACCGCCGTCTTGATCGCGTCAATGGCGGTTTCAAGGTCTTTTTCATCGCCTGGCTTTTCAGGTGCTTTGTAATCGGGCAATGCCTGATCGAGTGCTGCGCTTTGCTCAGTCAGTGTTTTGTCCAGATCAGGATATTTTCCCTGGATGGTTTGCTGTACAGCGGCATAATGTTCTTTTGCAATGCGCCAGAAGCCGACTGCATTTTGATAGCCAACCATGCTTACGACTTTGCCGCCCTGTATGCCTTCGGCATATTCTTCTTCAACACCCGCCAGCAATCCCTGTGCAATACTGACCCGGAATGCTGGATCGTCAAATGCGGTTTGTGGTGCAAAGGCTGTCGCTGCCTTCGTCAGGGTACCATTCAACGTATCATATGCACCGTGAACTTTGTCTTTATCACCAACCTGCATCGAAAGTTGTGCATAGGTATCCGACGCGGTTTTGAAATCGCTGTCAAGGTTTGCAGCTTTCAAATCGGCGGCAATAATCGAGAACAATTCCTGACCGACTTCGGTGGAATGGTGCATCGCCAAGTCATAATCGCCGTTGTCCCAATCAACAATAGATGCCGCCAAGTGACCGCGAATTTTGCCAAGTACAACCAGTTTGCGGACATTATCGTTGGTATATGAGGGCGTCGCTTGAGCCTGTACAGGTGCGCTATTAACCAATGCCCCGAATGCGAAGATCGCGCACACTACAAGCGCGCCAAGACGCTGAGCTGAAAAATTCATGGAAATCCCTTTCTTGCGAATCATTTGCAACAAATGGGATTTTAAGGGCAACAGATCACGCCGCCAATACCGCGTGTTAAACTGCGCCTTCATGGAGACACGCTTTTCAATTAACCTATGTGAAGTTTGGAACACAGCGGTGTATTGCGAAAAATCAAACCCGCTGCAACTCGATCCAGTAATGATCACCCAGGTGCTTGAACGGCCAGCGCGCGGCGGTTAACTTTTCCAGGCGCAGCAGTAATCGGGCAAAACGTGGGTACTTGCCGACGATACGGTATAGATCGCTGGGTGGCAACCAGACACCCACACCCTCGACTCGTCGCTGCTGCCACCCGTTACCAAAACTGCGCGCCAATTGTCCTGGCATTGGATAGTAGACGGGGAAATAGTTCCCTTCAAGATGAGCAATCGCTTTACCGGGCAAACGTCGGAAGGCCGTGCGCGGGTGCAAATGCGCGCCGTGCCAGACCATTTCCCAGGGACAAAAATGCCCAATCAGACACAGCCCCGCTATGCCGCCGGGCTTGACCGCGCCGCGTAATGCCGCCCCAATGGCTTGCCAATCCCCAATACAGTTTAGTGCGCCGTAATCGGAATAGACGCCATCGAATAGACCATTGGGAAGCTGCCAATCCTTTGCCGTGAAAAAATCGAGCGGCTGCACTTCAATCATCGACTCGACGCCATGCGCCGCTGCTTTACGCCGGGTTTCTTCCAGCATAGCCGGGCTTGCATCGGTGGCCGTAACATACACGCCACGTTTGGCATTCCAGACCGCGTCTTCACCGGTGCCGCAGCCCAATTCCAGAATGTGCATTCCCGGCTTAAAGATGCCTTCCATGCGCTGCCAAACCAGTTCCCGAAACCAAACCGATAGTTCAATATAAGTTGAGTCAGCGTCGTAACGGCTGGCGACGTGATCAAAGGCCTGGGCAGAAGTGTTGACCTCACCCCCCTGCCCCCTCTCCGCAAGCAGGGAAGGGGAGTCGTGAAGCGGTTCGCTCACAGCGGCTCCAGGCGGATGGTGGCTTTGTGCGGCGCGTTCGCCAACTGATCAAGTTTGGCACGGGCGGCGGGCAGGGTCAGCGTATGGTAGAGCATCGCGCCGACTTGCCGTGCATCCGAAGGTCGCCAGGGACGAAGATTCCGCAAGCGGCGCAGAGTTTTGCGGGCGCGGTACTCTTTGTGAATAACGGTGTGCAGATGTCGGTAAAACTCGGTGGGAAACGGACCGTTATAGAGCATCGCCAGATCGTCACTGTCTCGCCAGTTTTGCTTATCGCTCAGTTCGTTCTTGACGCGCTCATAGAACTTCGTGCCGGGCAATGGATAACTGACGCTGATTCCCACGTCGTCGGGCATACAATCGCGTACCATCTGGATCGTTTTCTTGATGTCTTCACGAGTCTCACCCAGATAGCCGAACTGTAAAAAGAAGCCGACTCGAACATCATGTTCGTGCAGGCGCTTGACCGCGTTGTAAATGTCCTCGACTTGCGTGCCTTTGTCCATCGCATCCAAAATTTTTTGTGAGCCGCTTTCAGCACCAACCCAGATCGTGTGTGCGCCCGCGCGTTTGAGTGCGGCGACAGTATCAGCTTGCAATAGTAGATCGACACGGTTCAGACTCTTGAAGGGGATTCGCACATCCTTTTCTTCGGTTAGATCGGCGAACCGCTGCACCCAACCCGGTTTCAGCCCGAATATATCATCGGCAAACCACAGATGATCGGGCGCGGCTACCCGTTTGAGCATCTCTATTTCGGCAACCACGTTTTCGGGGCTTCGCACGTTGTAACGCTGCCCCCAGATCGGTTTGGCGCACCAGTTGCAGCTATACGGACAACCGCGCGTCGTCACCATATTGACACTGTAGTAGCCATGATGTTCTTTCCAGAGCACGCGATATTTCTCTACATCGACTAAATCCCAGGCCGGGAAAGGCAGTGCATCCAGGTCGCGGAGCGTGGCACGCGCGCCCGTGACCTTCACATTGCCGTCATCACCCAGATAGGCTAGACCATTGATCGAGTCGATGGATTTATCGGATTTGCCCGTCAGCGCGGCCATCAGCTCAACCAGTGTCGCTTCGCCTTCGCCGCGAATGATGTACTGGACACCTTGCGCTAAGTAACGCGCGCTGTGATCAGTGGCATCCGCGCCGCAAATGATCACGGTTACACCGCGCTCCGTCGCCATGCGCGTCATGGTGAAAGCCGCTTCACGCATCCGGCTCAGGCACATTTTGCTCAAATAGTTGAAATTATCTTCAAATAAAATGGCGTAACGCGGCTTTGTTCGATCCAGCGCCGCCGCCCATTCGGCTTCTGATTCGGCTAACATCGCGTCGAACAGCGCCACATCATAGCCTTCGTTTCGTAAGATGCTGGCCGCGTACAATGTGCCAAGCGGCGGGTAGGGCTGCATGGCCGCAAACAGTTTTGGATCGAACCGAAGATAATAGGACTGCCCAAATAAAACGTCGGTCATCAAATGATCCTCATCACTCAGGCTTTCAAGGCATTTTTAAGCAGCGTGCGCGGTCCCTGGTACAGCGGACAAACGCAGCGTTCACATTCCGCGCGTTGACCAGATCGGTAAGCAGCACGCATCGAAACTGCCGCATCACTGTTGAGCGCATCGGCCAATGTGCCGCCATTCAGTGCGCCCACTTTCGGCAAGAAGAAACAGCTTCGCAAACTACCGTCTACTTCCACAACAGCGGAGAGGTGCGGCGCATTGCAGCGCGGCGGTGCGAACGGGACTAAGCCATTGACCGCCGCAAAATAATGATGCAAACGGCGCAGTTTGGCAGGCGATTCGGCGATCAGACCGGAGGCGAAATCTGCGGCATGTGTGCGCTCCAACTGGTCTAATACAGCAGAAAATTTGGGTAGATCGTCAATGGTCAAGGCGGGTGAAGGCGGCGCGTGGATCGCCTGATCGTCGAAGCGCGGGCCGAACGCCTGCGAACTGCTCACATCAACGGCTAGAAAACTGATCTTCTGTGCGCCCGCCGCTTTCGCAGCGTCAATGATTTGCGGCATTTCACGGAAGTTGCCATGCTGCAAGGTAGTGCGCGTCGTGATCGGGATGCCCGCGTCGGCACACTGGCGCATCCCTTCAAAGATCAAAGGCAGTGCATCCACACCGCGAATGGCGTGATAGGTTTCGGGCGTGCCGCCGTCAATGCTAACCGTCAATTGATCGATATGATCAATCACTGATTGTGCCTGTTTTTTGAGCAGGAGTCCGTTCGTCAAGAGGTTGATATGCGCGCCTGCTGCCCGAAACAATGCTGCAATGCGCGGCCAATCGGGGTGCTGCATCGCTTCGCCGCCGCTCAAGACCACATCGCGCACACCCAGACGCGGAAACTCTGCCGCCAACCGTTCGGCAAGCGCAAGTGACATATTGCGGCGCGGCAGTTTCCAAATATCACAGGTCACACAACGGCTGTTGCAACCATCGGTGATGTACGTGATAAGCAGTGGCAGCGCGCGGACCCGATCCGAGGTCAGGTTCAGCAGCGGGCGAAGATCAACCATAGACTATTTCCTCTACGGAATCATAACGACAGTATAGCGCAAAGTGGATGTTTGTCTGACGATCCTTGATCAGTGATGAGGGTTCGTGTATAGTGCTTTTTATCAATTGATAGGATAAACGACCTGTGCGACTCAAATCTTTAGTGATGGTTATGACGTTTACCGTCTGTTTGTACAGTAGTGTTGCGGTGAACGCTCAAACACCGATTCCGGCTTGCCCCGGTGCGCCCGCGCCGCGTCTGGTGGTTGGTTCGGACGCGCAGATCGCGCCGGGATCACCAAGCAACTTACGCAATCAGCCCGGTAAAAGCGGCACGATCCTGAACCAGTTATTCGCTGGCGATTTCGTCCTGGTTGTGGGCGGGCCAGTGTGCGCGGATGGCTACTTGTGGTGGAACATTGATCGGTTCGGTCAGTTGAAAGGCTGGGTAGCTGAGGGCGGCGGCAGTGATTACTATCTGTTGCCAACGACTTCTCAGATTACACGCTTTGAGCGACCAGCAGGCGCGGATAAGATCGATGTGGGCTGGAATAACGTCCTGTTAAGCTACAACGGCGTCTTTGGCGATAAGCTGAACGCGCGAACGGTTTTTGACCGCAAGCTATCGGATGCAAACCCGTTCGTCGATGAGCCGGAACATGCCTACTTTCAGTTTGGCAATGTCGATCCGGCGCAACCGTATCTGACGCCTGAACTCTCGATTTACAAAGTGGCCGATCTTCAAACGCGCAACGAAAACACGCCAGCGGTTGTGGCTGACCTGACGAAGCTGCTTCAAGGGAAAGCTGATCCGACAAAAGTAGCGCGCATTCCGGTGTTTCCGTTCGTGAATGCGGGGCAAATCTTTCATGTCAAGAATGCGCTAATCAAGACGGCGAATGGCAGCGGCGTGCGGTTTGTCTCGATGTATGCACAGGCACTTGTCCCGGTGACAAACGAGAATATCTCGTACTACTTTCAGGGAATCACCAGCGACGGCAAGTATTATTTGTCGCTGCGCGTGCCGATCAAAACCAGCGCCCTAGAGGGCAATGACAAGCTGTTTCCCGACATGAACGATCCGAACATTCAAGGCAGCTTTGAGGCGTATATGCAGCAAAGCAGGCAAAAGATCGAGAGCGCGCCGCCCAGGAGTTTTTCGCCCGCGCTGGATGCAGTGGATGCGTTTATCACGGGCATCACGGTAAAGTAGCTGTTAGCAAGCCGCTGTCACCTGCTTTGCAGGTGATGCAGGTGTAATAGGCGTAATAGCAAACGGAAAACAGACGCGACAGAAACGCGGGATCCCCTATTGAGTGTTCGTACCTATTGCGCCGTCCAGCCACCATCCACTGGCAGCACAACCCCGGTGATGAACCGCGCTTCATCAGAGGCCAGGTAAACAGCGGCGGCGGCAATATCTTCAGGCTTGCCCAGGCTAGCCGTCAGGGGTTGCAGCTTCGGAATGAGCGCCATGATCTGCTCGTTTTGCTGGGCGCGCTGGCTCATCGCCGTATCGATCAGGCCGGGCGCGATAACATTTACCCGAATATTGTGGGGCGCATAGTAAACGGCCATCGCGGTAGACAGGCTGATAATTGCGCCTTTGCTGGCTGCATAGGCATGGGTGGCAAACTCCGCATGACCGACTATGCCGAGTATCGAAGACAGGTTGATGATCACGCCGCTCCGATGGTGCATCATGTTATCCAGCGCAAACTTGCAGACCAGGAAGGCGCTGGTCAGGTTCAGTTGCAGCGTATCGATCCAGCCGTCAACCGTGCAAGCATGTGTCGGACCATCGCCATATTTTCGCCCACTGCCGCCCGCCACATTGAACACGCCATCGATCCGCCCGAAGTCGTGGCATACCTGCGCGACAGCCGCTTCAACTTGATCGGCGCGGGTCACATCCACCACATAGCGCCGAACTAAGCCGCCTTCCGCCTCGATCATTTCGGCAGTTGCACTGAGCGTCTCGACATTTATATCGAAAGCGGCCACACGCGCGCCTTCGGCTGCAAACCGTATCGCGGACGAGCGCCCGATCCCGCTGCCCGCGCCCGTCACAATCATCACTTTGTCACTCAACCGCTTTGGAGACACGTTGGATCATCACCCTTTCAGGCTTCTTTGGAGACCAGCGGTGAGTCTACCTTGATTTCGCCAAATTTCGCGCCCGCCACGAATAGCCCTTCGATTTGCTATGGAAGCAGCGTGCCGCAGCCAGCTCAACAGCCATCCACCGATTAATCGAAACTACCTTCACCGGGCGTTGCGGCAGGTGGTCTCGTCGCACTCGGCGTTGATGACACTTTGAGTGGCGGCGCAGATTGTGGTGGTACAGCGGCGGCTGGTTTCCAGTGTCCAGCCAGCGGAATATCACCCGGATAACCATAAATAACCTGAAAATCTGGTTGACTGAACGTTTTGCTGCCATCCGGGAAAGTGTTTTTCAGGTAGAACGTACCCGTCGCAGCATCGAAAATACCGATCCCGTCCTGACCGGAGAGCAGCCAATCGCCTTTGAGCGGTGCTTTTTTGATCGCTCCAAAGTACGTATCGTTGTCCGAAAATTGCAAGCAAAACACGCTTGGGCCGGGCGTTGTGCCGTCGCACGAAGCGTTGGTCATATAGAAGTGGGCGTAGTCCGGCTCGTAGACAGCCGCCGTATCCAGCGCGCCCGGCTTCCAGCGTCCGGCCAGACCGAGCCAGCCGGGATTGCCCAACACAATCGTATAATCGGCATACACATTGTATTTAGGCGGCTGCGGCCACGCGCTAATCAAATAGATCAGCCCATTGGAAGGCCGGAACACGCCCACACCGTCATGGTGGCGCCCAAGCTGCCCAATCGGATCAGCTTGCAAGGCACTCACCCACTGACCGGAAATCGGTATATCGCCCGGATTACCAAAGACAAAAGCGCGCGTCAGGGTCGGGTTTTGATTATTGTCATCATATAGCGCAAACACGCCCACCTGTTGATAGTACAGGCCAACCGTATCATAGCCATCGCCATCCCAATCGCCTGTAACCGGATAACTGGTGGTATCCCCTGCCGCGACGATAATATCTGGTGATCCGGCGCTGTTGCTCATTCGCAGCCTGAATGTTCCGTGTTGATACGCCCCAATCGTATCGGCAAGTGGCATCACGGTTGTTGGCGTACTGGTCGGAGTGGGGCTGCTGGTGATCGTTTTCGTGCGTGTAGCCGTCGTGCTTGGCGTGCGGGTAAGCGTCGGTGTCCAGGTCGTTGACGGCGTGGGCGTGTTGGTAAATGTTGGGCTAACGGTATAGGTCGGTGTATCCGGGAAAATCGGGGTTACTGTCGAATCGAACGTGATCGCACAGCCATTATCCAGCTTGACCGATGTACCATTGAAATCTGCCGGAATCGCGCCATAAAGCGTATTCAAATTGCCAGATGTGCCGTCAAAGTCGAACCAGAAATTCCGCGTCGTGTAACCTTCCATTGAAGGGCTGGCCTGCCAACCCGTCCCGCCCTGAGTACCACTTGTTGGTGGTATTGTCTTGTTTCCACTCCAGACCGGAATCGCATCGGGAAAATAGGGGGACGTACTTTTCGCCGCAACGCTAACGAGAGTCATCCCAGTAAAGTAGCTTTTCCAATTCAGCGTAAAACCACTAATGTTTACTGGATCGGGCAGTGTGTTCGTAAAGGAGAAACGTAAAAGCCCCAAATCCTGAAAGGCACTGAACGTCAGATAATAATGATTCTCACAAAGCGTTGGTGTGTATGAGGCTTGTGCCGTCAATGTGTTGGACGTGTTCGTTCCACTGGCGACTGTCGGTGTTGGGACGTTCCAATCCAGTACACAATTAAATCCACCACCCAGATCAACCGTCACACTCGATCCCGCGAAATCAGACGCACTGAAGATCGTGCCCAGGTTCGAGGGGCTGTTATTCAGCCGGTACTGTAAAGTCGTTATGGAAAATCCAGGAAAAGCACGATTAGGATAATTGGGAGAAACGCCATTTTGCCAACCAGGACTTGCAGGCGTGAGCGTGAATGTCCCTGTTGTCATGCCAGGTGGTGTTGCCGGATTGACCGTATCCCATGACCACACGGGCAACTGTATTGGAATATTTACCTCATTCAAATAAATATTCGGCCATGTGCTATTACGCCGCCACGTTAAGGTTGTGCCAATGAGCAGCACAGGCGCGGAATTGTTATTGTCAATCGAGAACTGTACAGAATTGCCCGCAGGAGCGAACGAAACGGAATATATGCTGACTGAAGCACAAATCGGACGCGGCGTACTGGTTGCTGTGGGTGTAACGGAAGGGCGCGGTGTCAAGGTAGGGTAAGCAGTTCTCGTTATAGTAGATGTTGGTGTCGGCGTTGCCAAAGCATTCGCCGTATATGGGACGCTCAACGACAGCACAAGCAGCACAACGCTAAATAGTGTCCCATATCTCGGCAGCCAACGACGATCCGACATAATTCCCCCAATCCACAACTAGTCGCATCCCATTGTACTCAGGATTCAGGAAAATTCATCCGTTATCGTACCCTGTTCCTGTAGCTTTTGGATTAACTAGGCATTTTCATTTTGTTTGTTTTTTGTTTGTTAGCCAATCTCATACACCTGCAACGACCTGCTAGCAGGTGTAAGTCCATCATTTTGAGTCGTTACCCTCAGACCTCTTTTCATGCCATCGGCAGCCGAATCGAAAACGTTGTCCCTTGCCCAACAATGCTTTGCACTTCGATTCGTCCGTGATGCAGTTCAACCAGCCGTTGGGCAATGCTCAGTCCGAGGCCGCTGCCGCCCTTTGCCGAGTCATATTGCCGGGAACGATCCGCTCGATAAAACCGATCAAAAATGTGCGGCAGGTCTTCGGGCGCAATGCCTTTGCCGTTATCAGTGACTCGCAAAACGACGTTCGATCCTTCGCACGATGCGCCCAACATGATCCGTTTGCCCGACTCTGTGTGCCGAATCGCGTTATCGATCAAGTTGCCAAGCACCTGCCGCATTCGCCCCGGATCAATGGCGGCTTTGGGCAAATCCGGCCCGAAATCGATCTCCAGATGGCGGCCTTCTTCTTCGGCCATCGCCAGCCAAAAATCATAAACGCTGCACAAAAACGGATAGAGCGGCGTGACAATCGGCTGTAACTGCACCTGATCGGCATCCATCAGTGACAGCGTTCGCAGGTCATCCACAAGCTGCTGTAACCAGTTAACTTCCTCACGTAAACTGGCCGTTGCTTCTTCGGGCGTCTGAAAGCCTGCTTCAATTGCTTCGATCTCTAAGGTCATGGCACTGAGCGGCGTTCGCAAGTCGTGTGCCACATCAGCCACCATTTGGCGGCGAAGCTGCTGCTGGCGAGTCACTTCGCTTGCCATTGTGTTGAAGGCGCGCGTCAGATCACCAAATTCATTGTTGGATTGCACTTCCAACGGCTCTGTCCACTCCCCTTGCGAGAGTCGCCGCACGCCGATCATCAACTGCTGCGCTGGCCGCGTGATCTGCCACGACAACCACAGCCCCAAAACAATCGCCAGTACGACGGAAACAAACCCCGATAAAACCAGCGCCGTATTCACCGCATCCAGTAGTTGGCGCTGCTGCTGATCGAGCAGCCCGAACGCCGCGCCAATGACCAGCGTCCCGATCTGCTTACCCTTGACGATGATCGGTGCGCCGCGCCGCAGTGCCCCTTCCGCCAGAGATTGTCCCAAACCTTTATTACTGTCGCTGGCAATCACCGTGCCGTTCAGATCGGTGATCAGAAGCTGCTCCGGTGAGAACAGTTCACCAAAACCGGGGCCTTCACCTCTGGGTTTGTCCGGGTCAAGCGGCCTGAGAATCGGCAGCCAGGGCGGGCGCTGCGGGATCACAAAAAGCTGCGAAACGCCATCCCAGGAGCCGTGGTCAGCATAATATTGCGCGAATTGCGTGGCCTGTTCGCTTGCTTTGTGCTGTGCCCCCTGCGTAATGATTAGCGTCAAACCCTGTTCGGCCAACCGTGAAGTCACCAACCCGATCAGCAGCACCGGCACGACGATTAACGGTAAATAGCTGAGCATCAGTTGCCAGCGTAATCGACTGCGCCAGAAGTTCATGGCCTATCCTCCGCAAACCGATAGCCAACGCCGAACACGGTCAGGATAAAATGTGGATTTTGCGGATCGTCTTCGAGTTTGCGCCGCAAATTGCGAATGTGAACGTCAATCGTCCGTTCGTAACCCGCATAATCGTAGCCAAGTGCCTCAGAGATGAGCCGTTCGCGCGTGAAGGGAATACCCGGCTGTCGCATCATCGTTTCCAGGATCGAAAATTCCGTCGGCGTCAGTGAGATCGACTGATCAGCCAATGTGCAGGTTCGGCGCGTCGGATCGAGTGTGAGCGCCCCACACACCAGCGGCTTCGCTGTGACCGTACCCGTCGCCAATCCACCATTGGCACGCCGCAGCAGCGCCCGAATGCGGGCAACCACTTCGCGCGGACTGAACGGCTTGGTGACATAATCATCCGCGCCCATCTCCAACCCGATCAGCCGATCCGTTTCTTCAACGCGCGCTGTCAGCATAATAATGAATACATCGGAGTTACGTCGAATAGCGCGGCACACATCCAGGCCATCCATATCGGGCAGCATCAAATCCAGAACGATCACGTCCGGTTGTTCAGTGCGTGCCAGTGCCAGACCGTGCGCGCCGTTGGCCGCCGAAAGCACTTCGAAGCCCGCCTGTTGCAGAAATGTGCTTAGCCAGTGAGAAATTTTGACCTGATCTTCAATGATCAGCACGCGCGTTGATTTGTTTTGCTGCATATTAAACACCTTGATCGATCATTGTATCACCGCTTGCCGAGCCGGGTTAGCTGTGCTACGCTTATTCATCATGTTCCTAAGTTTTCCCAGTTTATTTCGGCGCATCCGGCCTGGACAATCGCTCGTCGAGTTCGCGGTGCTGCTGCCCGTGCTGCTCATTTTGATCCTGTCGATTGTGCGGATGTTGTTGATCCTCAACACCTGGTACTCGGTCAACAACGCGGCGGATATCGCCGTGCGCGCCGTTGCATTGACTGGCGATACGACGGTGGCGCGTCAGCTTGTGCTGGACAATTTGCCGGGAGTCAATGCAGCCCGTTTGCGCGTGGTTTTTACGCCCGAAAAGCCAGTCTTCAAACGTTATGTGACGCCCACACCGATCCCCGTCACAGGCAAAGCACCGTCCACGATTACACCTGACCCGGCGGCACTACTCGATCCGAACAATATCCCGGATAACCCGGTGAGCGTCGAAGTGACCTACGATATGCAGCTTGTCGGCCCGTTTTTGCCAGACCTGACGGTACGGCTCGGCACGAAGGCAACAGCACGGATGGAGCCGCGCGTCACGGCAGCACCAACACGGGAGTTTTTCTAAGATGATCCTGCCTCGTGTTTTCCGGCGTTGGCGCGGTCTGGCACAACGATCTCGGCGCGGTCAGGCACTGGTTGAGTTCGCACTCGTGATCATGCTGATCATGTCCACGATGGGCGGCGGCGTGATCGTCATTCGCGCTATTTTCTTGCAGCAGCAGGTGATCGACATCGTGGCGCGGGCGGCGCAGTGGGGCGCGATGACCAACAGCAACGATGAGATTGAACGCATCCTCAAGGAAGCGTGCAGTCTGGTTGCCGACGGCTGCACTGACCCGGAACACTGCACGCTGCAAAACGACGGTTGCAGCAACAAAATCAAGATCAAATTCGATCCGATAGATGCCAAACAGCGCAAGATCGGGACGCGCCTGAGTGTCGAGATCGTGGCGCAAATCCCGATGGCCGGACCCGGCATCGCCTTGAATGTGCCGTTAGGTTCGCGCTCTATCGTGATGATCGAACATGAGCCGATGCGTTTTGCGCTGCCCCAACCGCCGCCCTTCGATTTTCACTATGGGGATTTCGTTCGCATTCGGACGACAGCGGGCGACAGCCTGAACATCCGTCGTAAGCCCGGCTTGAAAGGCGATACGTATTTCATCATCCCGAATGGCAAGACGGCGGTCATTGTCGGCGGCCCGGTCTTCGCCAATGGGCTGCGCTGGTGGCAGGTCTACTATGCCAGTGCCAAACTGACAGGCTGGTGTGTTGACAAAGCGGATGATGTTGATACGCTAAATCTAATCACCAAGTTCTTTTAAAGAAATGGAGTCTAGAGCGTGCTGGTTGTAGAGCTAATCGCGCTGTATATCGTGTGGCGACTTGGCTTGCTGCGCCGCATGATCGATGGCTTGAACGTGGTGTTGCTGCGAACTGCCAACGGCAAGCCCGGTCTGTATCAACGCATTGCCGCCTCGATGGAACGAGTTGCCGATTATCTGGAACTCACGCGCGGCACACACCTGACCGCCGGATCGTTTTGGATCGGGTTTGGAGTCGTGGCTGTGCTGGTCTCGACATTGTTGGCCGGTTCGGGTGATGATTCATTGCGCTTCGGACTTGTCTTCCTGCTGCTGTTCGGCGTCATTGGCGTCATCTTTGCGATCCTGGTGGGCAACTCGCTCTACAATCGCGCTGCCCAAAAGAATATGGCGCGCTTGCTGCCCGAAGCCCTGGGCATTATGGGTGACGAGATCGCCGCCGGGCACTCTGTCGAAGCCGCCGTTCAGCGCGTGGCGACTCAGTTTGGCAAGCCGATCAGCCAGGAATTTGGCGATGCACTGATTAAAATGGTGGCAAGCGGCGGCCTGATCTCGATTGACGAAGCTCTGGCTGAGATCGCGCAAAACCCACTGTATCAAAGTGACGCACTCGATCAGGCGGCGCTCACCATTTCGGTAGTACGACCATTGGGCGGCGATCTGGGTGAACTGCTCAATGATTTATCCCGACTGCTGCATCAGCGCGAAGCCACTGAGCGCGAAATTCGCACGCAGCTTGCTCCGGGAAGGCAGGCCGCCACGTCGCTCGTGGTGATCATCGTTGGGCTATTTCTTGGCCTGACGGCTTTTCCATTATTCAGTGGGCTGCTGTATGGTACCTATTTTGGGCGTTTTGTATTGATCCTGGCCTTCACCGCCATTGGCATCAGCGTATATTGGATCATTCAGATTAATTCGACGGACGTGTAGCAGGGATCATTATGGGTCAGTACGGAATGTTTGCGACGGTCATTTTGATGGTCTTATTCGCTACCGGGTTGTGGAACTCACGGCCACGTCGCCGCGCGTTCGGGCTGTTGGGGCGCGTGCCCGCCGCGCTCATCGTCTTTTTGATGCCGACAGCATTACGCCGCCGCCAGGATGCGGAAATGGAGCAGCGGCTGTCCTATTTGAACGATCCATTCCGAGCCACTCCCTGGCGTTACCGTTGGCTGCAAGGGGCGGGGGCGGTGCTGGGGATTTTTCTGGCCTGTTCAGCGGCGGGCTGGCTGTCCGAAGTGCCCACTTTCACCGACGCGAGTCTGCCTGGTATGACCGTTCAGGCCAAACAAAATCTGGAAAATCCACCTGCACCCGCTGATTTTGTCCTGAGCGTGGCGGTTGTTCTGTCGTTGGGGCTGGGCTTTCTGGGTTGGCGCTTCCCGACAATTGCCCTCAAGCGCCGCGTTGAGCAGCGCAAACAGCGCCTTCTACTGCAATTGGCCGACCTACTGGAGCTGATGGCGATCACGATGCGCGCCGGGGCAGAGTTCGATCAGGCGCTTGAAACGGCGGGGCGCACGATTTATGATCGCTATCTGCTCAAGCCCGATCAATATCCACTTGGAATCGAACTGGCACAAGCCTTGTTTGAACGTAATATGGGCGTCTCCCGTGCCGATTTTATGGATTCGTTGGGATTGCGCGCCACCATGCGTAAAGAAGGCGACGAAAACGAGTTCAGCGATGCGGCGGTCACGCTCTGGGACGAACTGACACAGGCCGTCACGCTCTCCCAGGAAGTGGGTAGTTCACTGCGCGATACCCTGCCCGAAATCGTGGATCGCGTGCGTAATGGACGACTCAAAGCGGCGGAACAAGCGGCCTCCACGGCGCGCGTTACGATTGTTTATCCTCAATCGCTGCTTGTGCTGGCCTTGATGCTGACGCTGCTTGCCAGTGTCGGCTTGTTTGTCGCTAACATTCCACTGACGCCATGAGCTATAATATTATCAGCTTTCAACATGGGCGTTTAGACAGGGAAAATTTTTAATGGCAGTCATGGAGCAAACCGAGCAGCAGGCGCTCACGTACACAGACAGCGAAGTCGAAATACTGAAACGTGCGGCAGCCCGGCGGCTGGCACAAATGGCGCGTATGGGCACGATGATCGATTACAAACCGCGCGGCCAGGCTGTCCGTAAAGCGCCACTCAAAGGCTTGATCGTGCCCGGTTTTGCCGATGACGCCTCGTTAATGACCATGTCGAAGGCTGAACGCCGCCGCCTGCTGACCCCTATCATCCGCAAAACATGCGTCGAACTGCTCAACGATGATGAACTGGATCACATCGCACTTGACCTGATCAAGCGGATGCGCGCTCAGGATGAGTTAGGCCGCCGCAACGCGATCACGGCCTGGTCAGAAGAAATCCTGGACGATATGGTTGGTTTTGGTCCGCTCGAAGAACTGGTTACTGACTACGAGCGCGATAATGAAGACGAGATGGCCGAAGATATTTACGTGATCGGCTGGAATCAGGTGTTGGTCAAGACGCGCGCCGAAGACCGCGTGCGACAGGTTCGCAGCAAGCGTCCGCGCCTCGGCTCAGTGGATGAAACGATTCACTTTCGCAGCCACGAACACCTGCGAAACGTGGTCTACCGCAACCTATCGGAGATCAACCGTCGCGTTGACGAAAACTCCCCGATCCTCGATGCTAAGCTGCCCAACACCGAACACCGTATCAACATCACGATCCCACCGATTGCCGCCGATGGCCTGTGGTACATCACCATTCGTAAACACGTCGGGACATGGAACTGGCGCGATTTGCTCTTGCGCGGCGTGTACAATGTGCGGCTGATGGCGCTTTTGGGGCTGGTTGTGCGTTCGCGCTTCAATATTCTGGTGACGGGCGGCACTGGCGCGGGTAAAACGACTCTGCTCAACGTGATCGCGGGTTTCATCCCGGCACATGAGCGCGTTGTGACCATTGAAGACACCCAGGAATTGCAGCTCACCGGAGATCGAAACGGCGACGGCGCGGGCGAAATCGACGTTAAAGATTTGGCGCGCATCAGCAATTTGGATGTGGATGAAAAGAACGTCGTTTCGCTGCTGACCAAAACAGCCAGCACTCGTGAAGGCACCAGCTACACCATGCGCGATCTGGTGATCAATTCGCTGCGCCTTTCACCGCGTCGGATCATCGTGGGTGAGGTGCGCGGCGCGGAAGCATGGGATATGCTCCAGGCGTTGAACACCGGGCATGACGGCTCGATTTGTACAATTCACTCCAGCGGCCCACAGTACGCCGTCAGCCGTTTGCAGGCGCTGGTACGTATGTCCAACGCGGGCGTCCAGAATGAAGCGGAGATCGTCGGGCACATTTACAACGCTTTCCAACTGGTCATCCATGCCGAACGTCAGGCCGATGGTGGCCGCCGTATCAGCGAATTGGGCTGGATTCGCTCGATGGAGCCGGATATGGAAGCCGATAAGCTGCAAGTCGAAGTGGTGCCGTTGTTCCGGCTGCAAATGTCGGCTGATGAAAAACAGGTGGAGCAGTTCGACTCGCCCATTGATCCTAAGACTGGCGAACCTTATCTGGCCGAATTTTTCCGCGACAAACGCACAACAGATCGCCTTCGTATCGAAGATTTCCACCCGCAACCCGGCGTTGCCAGCGATCTGGAAATGCTACGTCAATATATTCTGCTGCCTTCCGATGATCTGGCAAGCGACGAAGAGTTCAAGCGTGTGATCTCGTATCTGATGGGCGATACGCTCAGCGAGTTGGATCGGCGCGTCAAGCGTAACCCCGAACAGGGCGGCGTGATCCAGATGGAAAACGTCGATAAGATCATGGAAACGATCCAGGAGTTGAAAGTACGCTGGTCAGGTATTCGTGACCCCGGACGCCCCACACCAGACGCGGATCGACGTGCCAGCCGCCAGCGATTGATCAGCCCGGACACGCGCCGTCTTTTAGAAAAGCTGTATAATGCACATCGTCAAATGCGAATGGATATGCGCGTCTACCTGATCTGGACGCAGTCGGGCGGCAAGTCGTTCCCGATCAACAAGGATCGGGAGACGGTGATCGGGCGAGCAATACCGGAAATTGGTTACTTCCCGGATATTGATCTGGCGAATATGCTGCTGGATGGCGAACCCGTTCTGATTGGGCGGCGACATGCCGAGATTAGCATCGGCGAAGACGGTTTTTACATCACAGATCGGGCCAGCCGCAATGGAACATTCGTCAATAATGTGAAAATGCTGCCCGACGTGCCCAAACACCTGAAAAATGGCGATCTGATCCGCCTCGGATCGCTCGAATTCAGGTTTGATCTGGATTACTAATCAATCAATTGTGTCAAGTGGCTGAGGATTACGGCTGTGGCGAATCAGGATAAGCGATCACTTGTTGGGCAGACGGTTCATCATATGGTGGATACCATGCCCATCACCTATTCAGTTCTCGAACTGGTGACCTCGAATGCGGTGTTGGATACTTATCTGGCGTCCCACGAAGCCGTCAAACTCAAGATCGCGCTCAAGATACTGACTCCTTCCCTGACTGCACAGCCCGGCTTTCAGGTACGCTTTCGGGAGACGATCAAGACACTGCTCGGCTTTAATTCACCGTACCTGCTCAAGCTATATGATTACGGCAACGACAACGAGACCTTCTACGTCGTCGCTGAATATCATAAATCGCCTACGCTGCGCCGCAAACTTGATGAAGACGGGCGAATTGCGCTCAACACCGCCCTGGAATATACGCAAATTTTGGCCGAAGCGTTGGCTTACGCCGCCCAAAACGCGATGCTGCATGGCAGCCTTTCGCCGCTGTCGATCACGGTCAGCAGCAAACGGGGTCCCCTGTTAGGTGATGTGGGATTTGCGCCACTGATCGGTTTGAGACTTCCCAAAGCGTTGACTGATGATCTCTCGCTGGCCTATTACGCCGCGCCCGAAGTTGTGCGCGGGCAACCGATTACGGCACTTTCCGATCAGTATTCGCTCACCGCACTGCTCTACGAGATGGTCACGGGGCAGCCACCCTACACAGCCAGCACCCCGCAACAGGTCATTGCTCAACACACCGGTGCGCCGATCCCGACTCCGGCAGTGATTGATCCATCGTTGGCAGTGCTGACGCCGATCATCACGCGCGGGCTGGCAAAAGACGCATCGCAGCGTTATTCATCGTATGCCGATTACATTGGCGCGCTGACCGAGGCACTCCGTACTCTGTCAGCGCCGTCAATAGCGCCACTTGCCGCGCCTGTTCGCGCGCCAGAACCGCCGCCAATGGCGATGGATCGCACAATGCCCTAAGGGTTTTCGGTTGATCAATTACGTCAGGCTGTCGCGCCACCACCAGCCCGTGCGCCAGAACCGCCGCCAATGGCGATGGATCGCACAATGCCCGAAGGGTTTTCGGTTGATCAATTACGTCAGGCTGTCGCGCCGCTAACCCCACCACCAACTCCCGCGCCACCACCGGCTCGTGCGCCTGAACCGCCGCCAATGGCGATGGATCGGACGATGCCTGAAGGGTTTTCGGTTGATCAATTACGTCAGGCTGCCGCGCCGCCAACCCCACCACCGACTCCCGTGCCACCACCGACTCGTGCGCCGCAACCTGAGCCAATGGCAATGGATCGGACGATGCCCGAAGGGTTTTCGGTTGATCAACTGCGTCAGCCCGCAAAAGAACCAGAACTGGATACATTTATCGGCGGGGCACCAACACCACCACCCACACCGCAGCCAGAACCCTATCAGCAGCCCTACGTTTCACCTGCTGCGCGTGCGCCAGAGCCGCCCTATGCTGCGCCCTATGTATCACCATCGGCACAGCGCAATGATGCGAAGGCGGATAGTTCGCCCTACTCAGCGCCCTATGTCCCGCAACGCCCCCAACCGGAAACACCGGGTTACTCCCGGCCAGGGACACCCGGCATGGACAAGACCATGCCGGATATGCCAATGTCGTCTTATCCAGGCGCGCAGCCATCCGCACCGCCGGAATCGAAGCCATACGACTTTAGCAAATATGCGTCTGTGCCGCCCAGCGCGGCTGGCGCGCAGCCGACCACCGCCCGCCAGTTGGAAGAACAATATCGCACGGATTTTATGCGGCGTTCATCGCTCAAGCGCAATATGCTGGATGGCGGAAGCGGCCTCACCGGTATGATGGCCGCGCCGCGCCCCGAAGACATAAAACCGAAAAAACAGGGACGCAGCCCCATAATCCTGGTCGTCGTGATACTGGTGCTGTTGATCATTGCCGCCGCTGTCGGCCTGTTTATCCTGCACACAATAAAGGTTATATAAATGTCCGGTAAGATCGAGCAGGGCAAAAAAGCGGCTTCTGCGGAACTGGATTGGGACGTTGATTTTAAGATCGAGGATCCGCCGCAGGTGGTTCACTTCACGGTTGAACATGAACTGCTGCTAGGCCGTACCCCCAACGGTCAGGCCGAAATGCCCAGCGTCGATCTGACCGACTACAACGGCGTAGAGCTTGGTGTTTCGCGCAAACATGGGATCGTCACGAATGATGGCACGTCACTGAGCTATCAAGACCTGGGCGCGGGTAATGGCAGCGTCCTGAATGGCGATGTGTTGACCCCCAACGAACCCGTCCGTATCTCAACGGGCGATATTCTGTACCTGGGTCATATGAAGGGGGAAATCAGCCTTCGGGCACGCCCCCGCAAAACCAGTATCCTGGCTATGCGTGAGGAACTATCGTTTGCAGGTGTGCCCACCAAAGGCACGGGACAGCGCATACTCGTTGTCGAGGACGATCAAAACCTCTCCGAAATGTTTCGTGTGGCCTTAGAGCGCGGCGGTTATGTAGTGCAGTCGGCGCGCGAACTGGTTACTGCCATTCGTGCGCTCAATCATCTGACACCCAGCGCGATCATGCTTGATCTGATGCTGCCCGGCATTCGCGGCCTGGAACTGTGCCGTTACGTGCGCCGTGATACGCAGCTACCCTCGATTCCGATTATTGTGGTGAGCGCCCTGAACGATAAAGAATCGGTTCGTGGTGCGATGGAAGCGGGTGCAGATGTTTTCATAGCAAAACCCGTCGATTGGAAAGAACTGACGCGGGTGATCAGCACGCTTGTCTATAGCAGCGAAGCGGCTAACCCGTCGATGAAGACCAAACGACTCACGGGTACTGCCCGGCTCGACTTCATCCCGGCAGAGACGCGCAAAGACACGATTGTGTTATTTATTGATAATTTCCGCGAACCATTGACCGCGGTGGTGCAGCCGCAGTTGACACTCGGACGGCAGCTTACCGGGCAGTCAGCCAAAGCGCATGTTGATCTGGAGTCATATCAGGCGTTTGATAAAGGCGTTTCACGTGTCCATGCAACGATACGGCGCGTTGGCGCAAACGTTGAGGTCGAGGATAACAACAGCGCCAATGGCACTTTTGTTAACGGTTATTCGCTGATGCCGAATCAGCCGCATCCTCTTAAAAATGGCGATGAAATACGGTTGGGTGGGCTGCGAATGCACGTCTATTTCCTCTCAGAAACGGAGATTTCGGAACGCTAGGTAACATTCACTAGAATCAGGCAAACGCTTATGGTTGCGCCACTCAGCCGATCCGGGAAATTTGAGCCGCTCATGACGCTACGCGGCCACACTCAAACGGTGTACAGCGTCGCCTTTGCAAGCCTTTCTGCAAACCCTCGCTATCTGGCCTCTGGCAGCTACGATAACACGGTCAAACTGTGGGATTTATCGGCGGAGCGACTTGACTCAACACTCGAAGGGCACGCGGGTTCAGTTTCCAGCGTCACTTTTTCGCCACGACACAGTTGGCTGGCGACAGGCAGCAATGATCACCGGGTTCGCTTATGGCAGCTTGCCCTTCGGCGCAGACTGGCCGCCTGGTTGCGACTCGGACTGGAAGCGCATTCGGGCGCGGTCTACAGTGTGACCTTCACTCCCGATGAACGCTGGCTGATCTCCGGCGGCACGGACAACGTTGTGCGGCTGATCGATCTGGAAAAGCCGCAGCGCCCGCCGATTGCTCTGAGTGGGCACAACGGTCATGTTTATCAGGTGGTAGTATCACCTAACGCGCGCTGGTTGATTTCGACCAGCATGGATAATACGCTGCTGTTGTGGGATTTGCGCGCTATCCTGAACAGGCAAACTACCGCACCGTTGGTGACCCTTCGCAGCCATACCGATGGTGTGACGAGTGCCGCCTTTTCACCTGACGGACGGCGGCTGGCATCGGGCAGTTATGATGGCACCGTCAAAATCTGGGATTTATCGCTGTTGCCACACGATCTGACGACGCTTCGCTATGCCGTGCCGATCACGCTCCGCGCGCATGAAGACTGCGTTCAATGCGTGGCTTTTTCGCCGGACGGCTTGCGACTAGCGTCTGCCTCAAGTGACCATACGATCCGTTTATGGCGTATTGATGACCGCCGCCCTTATCCGATTGGGGTCTTGCGGCGGCACACTGATAAGGTGCATAGCATTGCGTTTTCGAGTGATGGCGCGCGGATCGCATCCGGTAGCAAAGATAATACGGTAATTGTGTGGGGTTAACCCTTCGACAGGGGATGAAACCAATCGTGGTAGGGCAGCAGTTCGGCCAGCCGCGCCACTTTATCCACGTCTAAGATCACTTCGGTCTGCAAATTATCCTTGTGAATCTGGCGGATGAACTCTCGGCAGCGCCCACAGGGAGATAGCACGTAAAGCCCTTTGTCATCTTTCCAGACGGCGACGATCTTTTCGATCCGGTATTCACCTGCCGTGACCATCGCGGCGATGGCGCTATGTTCGGCACAAAAACCAATGCCCGAACTGATGTCCATGCACACACCCAGGTAAATATTGCCCTGATCGGTGATGAGTGCGCTGCCCACATCGCCCACCCAATGATCAGCCAGCTTGATCGGGTTAAGGACGGCGGCGGCCTTTTCGATGAGCGCGGCATTGCTGATTTGCGACATCAATCTGATCGTTTCCCGGTGCGTCTTTGGGCATCGGGCGCAAACTTCGATAATTCCTCGACGCCTAAATGAGCGATACCGCTCCAGCCCTTATGCCGATAGGTTTCTACCAGGAAGCGTTCTACCTGATCGAGCGCGCCATCACTAACATTTCTTCGTGGATCATCTGTCACACCTAACAAATAATCGGTACTTACGTCTAATGTACCTGCCAAAAGAATGATAGTATAAGATGTAGGATCACTAGCCGCCGTCTCGTACTTTTGAACCATCGAGTCGCTTAAATCGCAACGTCGAGCAAGTTCCCGTTGTGACCAACCACGTTCTTCACGCAGTTTGATAAGCCGATCTATGCGGATTCCGATCCGTGTTTTCACGCTGCGACCTGAAAATGAGGAATTACTTGACAAGCCAGAATAACTAACGTATCATCTAATTGAATGTTGAGTGATGCACGGCGAACACCCAGACACGAGCGATTCGCCGCACAAGAAAGGATTAGTTTCCGATGCAAATTGTACCTCAATCTGCGCCCGCTTCATATTCCCATTTCCCGCCGCCCTTGTTGATGCTGGCCGCGCCCCGAATCGCCGGGCTGCTCCCGGCACAAGTCCCCGGCGCTGAGCCGCCCGTATTTCGTACCGGACTCGCGCCCGGTCAGGAATTGCTACTCAAAAAGAATAGCCAGGACACAGGCTTGCAAACACATCGCCTGTTCCGCACGCCCGACGAAATGGACGCCGATCTGTACGCCATATTCGAGCAGGCACAAGCACGCTATGTCGCGCTGTGTGATGATGTGGAACGACAGCGGCAGGCAGTACGTGAACGCTGGCAGCAGCGCGCACAGGCGGAGCGTGGTTCATGAAACCTTCAAGTTTTCTGCACAGCGATCCGCTGGATCAGGCCGATCAATCACTGCTGCGCCTGTTTGAACAGATCGATATGGCGCGTGAGATGATGCGGACCGGCGAAGAAAGTACATCTGCCATCTACGACTTCCTCAGCAACATCGAGCAGCGCGCCGACGAAGTGTATACCGATATTGGCATGGCGCGCGAAACCACGCGGCAAGCCGTCGAACTGTCTGATAAGATGCTGGCACAGCGTCACGAAGCGGTGGCCGCCTATCGGGCGATCCTGGCACAGCTAAGGGCGATGCGCGGCGAATAGAGTATTCAATCAGAGCGTTTGATCCGAAAACGGTGGGCTTCCTTTGTTGAAGCCCACCCGCTAGAACTGATTTACTTATTTGCCGCGTCACGCCACTGAATTGCTTGTTCGATTCGCTTGAAATCCCAGGGATGTCCCATCGAGATAATCATGTGCGTTGCGCCCGCGTTGGCGAACTGATCAAGGGCGTCTGCCGGGTCTTCTGCCGAAACCGCAATCGTGCGTTCGATCTCTGCCGGATTGCGACCCACTTTTTCACACCATTCATTCAGGACGTTGTTCTTATGCTGCCATTGTTCAGCCGGGCCAAAACTATTCCACAGATCAGCGTATTGAGCAGTCAGCTTAAGTGTCACTTTTTCGCCACCGCCACCAATCAGAATCGGGATCGGGTTGCGTACTGGCGCGGGTACTTCGGCGGCCATGCGCTGCTTGATAATCGGCAGCGACTCACCTAGCGCGCGCAGCCGATCCGCCGCTGTGCCGAACTCGTAACCAAATTCTTTGTAATCGCGCTCAAACCAACCCGCGCCCAACCCAATGATCAACCGTCCGCCGCTGATGTGATCAATCGTCTTTGCCATGTGCGTCAGCAGCGCCGGGTTGCGATAGGTGTTGCACGTCACCA
This sequence comes from Aggregatilineales bacterium, assembly GCA_038239365.1. GTDB lineage: Bacteria > Chloroflexota > Anaerolineae > Aggregatilineales > UBA2796 > JBBRMW01. The sequence goes on along the minus strand of JBBSEU010000001.1, from coordinate 59,867 downwards.
GACACCCGATCTGGGCACGCTGCGTCAGCGTCGCCATTGCCGTCAGCAGCGTCCAGCCCTCGAAGTGATTGCCATTCGGGTCGCCATACAGCGGAAAGAAGTGATCCCAGTTCCAGATACTATCGACACCCATCGCCTCAGATTGGCGAACCGCGTCCGCATACGAAGCATACGTTGTTAGCTGCGGGTGAAGCTGAACCCCAACACGAAAACCTGTCATCATCCATCCCTTGTTGATATCGACTATGAACCGGATCGATTATAGGCCGGGTTTTCGATCTGACGAGGGTTGCCCATCACTTCTCAAGGGTAATTTGGATGATGACCACTTTCGGCGCGATACGGTTCACATCATCCATATTTGGTTTGCCATCTGGCAGCAAGCCAACGCCGTAAATTTGTGCCTCGCGCGGGTGCTTTTCCATGAGATTAGCGATAATGGGCGTGATGGTTGCCGTATCAGTCAAGGCTTTGGCCGTTCCTTTGGCTGTTTTACCTTCCATCCGCATCTGAACCGGGGCAGCATTGATAAAGTTGCGCCACCAGGGGCGGAACTGTTTGGTCAGCAGCGTGACGGTATTCCCCTCACGGAAGTAGCCAACAGGCGTTGTGAACTTTTTGCCAGACTTGCGCCCGGTAAAAGTGAGCAGCAAAATTTCCTTGCTCATCATGCGATGCAGCACCGGCAGCCGTAAAACGGTAGACATAACGCGGTTCATTGTAGGCGGCGGCGTCCACTCCCAGGATCGGTTTTGCATAAGTCGAGTCTCCTTTAATTGCTGATTACGGGCGACTGGCCTAGATACTTGCTATCCTTCAGCGCGCTCAGGATGAAATCGGCAGCATCGGCACGACTCAGGCGCGGCCCCGTGCCGACACCCACCATCCCAACCCGATACTTGCCGCTGTGCGGATCTTCATTCAACATCGGCACACGGACGATTGTCCAATCTAACCCGCTGTTCTGTACCTTGCGAACGGCTTCCTCGGACTGTTTCAAAACATCGCCCGCCATCGTCTTGAGCGCAAACTTGATTACATGGTTGATCAGCTTCGGCTTATCGCCCGGCATATCGACACCCGCGCCTGTCATGTAAATGATGCGCTTGACCTTGTGCCGTTTCATGGTCGCCAGAATGTTATCGGCTGCGCTTGTGAGCAGCGTCTTGGGCGACTCTTTGCTTGGCGCGTGAACGGCGATTACTGCACTGACATCAGCACTAATCACCTTCTCGACATCGGCGGCATTCATTATATCGCCCTGAATCAAGGACAGGCGCGCATTTTTGATAGTCATTTTGGCTGGATTACGAACCAGCGCGACGACTTCATGTCCCGCGTCAAGCGCCTGTTGCACTAAAGGCACTCCGGTACGACCCGTCGCGCCAAAAATCGCTAACTTCATTTTTATTTGCCTTCATTAAATAGACCAGTCTATATAATTCTAGCGGAATCCGGCTAATTGGCAATTGCTATTTTGGATCAAGTAGTTTATGAGTGACTGCGTGTGATCGATAACAGCACACCCAACACGATCAAAAAGCCGCCAATGAGTAGATTCAAGGTGATTGGTTCATGCAGGATAATCGCAGCAAGGATCACGCCCACCAGCGGTTGCGCGAAAAAGAACAGTGACGCTACACTTGCCTCTACCAACGCAAACGCACGATTCCAGAGCAGCAGTGCCAATGCCGAGGACACGACGCCCAGGTACAGCACACCCAAAATCGTCCCCAATGAAACGTCGCTGATCGTTTGACTGGATAATTCCAAACCTGCCGCCGGAATCGAAATAATCAATCCACCTGCCAGCGCATAAAAACTGATCGTGAGCGTCGGGTAACGTTTCGAGACCAGCCGTACCAGCGCCGAATACAAGCCCCACGTCAGTGCGGCGAAGATCAACGCAAGATTGCCCAGCACGGCGCTCGACTCCAGATCGAACTTCGACAAATCCAGTACCGCCAAAACGCCAATGGTCGCCAGCAGCACTGCTCCGATTCGCGTCAGGCTGAGTGGTTCACGCAAAAGCAGCCACGCGAACAACAATGTGAAAGCAGGTGAGGCGCTGGTCACAACTGCGCCATTGATCGCGGAGGCGAGATGTGTCCCAACGAACTGCGCGCCCAGACTCAAGCCTGAGCCGACGATTCCCACGCCCAACAGTCTGATAGCGTCGTGCCGTTCGATACGAAGTTCGCCGCGCGCCGCCAATATCGTGCCGAGGATGGCCGATCCGATGATCAGGCGCAGTGAAAGCAGCGTAAATGATGGAATGACGCGCAGCACCTGTTCGCTGACGACGTACATCCCGCCCCAGATCGCGCCCGCGGCCAGCCCATAAAACGCGCCGCGCAGGAGCGGTGATGGCGCGTTCAGGATTCGCCCAGGTACGCTTTGCGGACGGTATCACTGGAACGCAAATTTTCGGCGCTGTCCTGTAAGACGATCATCCCGGTCTGCAAAATATAACCGCGATCCGCAACTTGCAACGCGAGTCGGGCGTTTTGTTCAACCAACAGGATCGTCGTGCCTTTGGCGTGAAGCTCCTGAATGATGTCAAAAATCGCATCAACCAGCACCGGCGCAAGTCCCATCGACGGTTCATCGAGCAGCAAAATACGCGGCTCAAGGATCAGCCCGCGCGCCATCGCCAACATTTGCTGCTCACCGCCGGAGAGCGTGCCGCCCATTTGCGTAAGCCGTTCGCGCAGACGCGGAAAAAGTACCAGTGCCGCCTCGATGCGCGGTTCCACTTCGCGCCGTGCCACTGTATACGCCCCGATCTCAAGATTTTCGCGCACAGTCAGCAGTGGGAAAATGCGCCGACCTTCGGGGACATGTCCTAATCCCAGTTTGGTGATCTCGTGCGGTTTCAAACCACCAATCGACTTATCCGCGAACGTGACCGATCCGAGTCGTGGCCGCGCCAATCCGCTGATCGTTCGCAAGGTGGTACTTTTGCCCGCACCATTCGAGCCGATCAGCGTCACGACTTCGCCTTCATTCACTTCCAGCGAGATACCTTTGAGCGCGTGGATATGGCCGTAGTAAGTATGTACATTTTCCAGTTTAAGAAGCGCCATGCAAGTGCCCGTCCCTACTTATTTACGCCGGGGAATAATCCTATCTGTCTTTTGCTGATAGCTGATACCTGACTGCTGATACCTTCTTCTCACAACGCATCCGTTTGACTACCGCGTCCCAGATACGCCTCAATCACGCGCGGTTCACGGCGCACTTCATCGGGCGATCCTTCGGCGATCTTCTGACCGTAGTCAAGCACCGTGATCCGATCCGAAATGCCCATCACGACACGCATATCATGTTCGATCAGCAGCACCGTGATGCCCAGTTCGTCCCGCACGCGCCGGAACAAGGCCATCGCCTCGACGCTTTCCTGCGGATTCATCCCGGCGGTGGGTTCATCGAGCAGGATCAATTTGGGGTCACTGGCAAGCGCCCGCCCGATCTCCAACCGCCGCTGATCGCCATAGGGCAGGTTGCGCGCGATCTCGTTACTCTTATCGCTCAGGTTCACGAAATCCAGAATATCGCCCACTTTGCGCCGAACCGATTCTTCCTGATGATTGAAGCGCGGCGTTCGGATAATCGTATCGAACAGATTGATCCGCAAGCGTGAGTGCATCCCAACCATGATATTCTCAAGGACGGACATGCTGTTGAACAGGCGGATATTCTGAAAGGTGCGCGAAATCCCCGCCGCGTTGATCTGGTCTGGTCGCAAGCCAACCATGTTCTTACCGCCAAAGGTGACGCTGCCACCATCCGGCTTGTAAATCCCGGTCAGGATGTTGAAAAACGTCGTTTTGCCCGCACCGTTTGGCCCGATGATCGTGCAAATCGTGCGCGCTTCCTGCGTATATTCGACGTTTTGAACCGCCGTCAGACCGCCAAACTTCTTGATCACGCCCCGTACTTCAAGCAGCATGGCCGTCACCTCCGCTTTCGGTCAGGGACATATCCGGCGGTATTTCGGTCAGGTCGGGCGGCACATCATCTCGATCCTCAAGTTCGGTTTTGCGCCGACTGGCAGGCAGAATCCCGGCAGGTCGGAACAATACGATCACGATCAGCAGAATACCGAACACAAAGCGTTGATAATTTTCGACGGCCAATTGATTCGGCCAATCCTTAAACGCAAAGTTGATGACCGGGATCACCGCGTTCTGATTTTTCAGGTTATTGATCAAGCTCGACAGACTTTGCAGAATTTGCAGGTTGAGCAGCGAAACAACAATCGCGCCCAACAGCACGCCGCGAATGCTGCCCATGCCGCCGACGATCACAATTGCTAGAATGAAAATCGACTGGTTGAAATCGAACGCATCCGGCGTCAGGGATTTGAACTTAGCGGCGAATACCACGCCCATCGCGCCCGCGAATGATGCGCCCATTGCGAAGGCCAGCAGCTTCATGCGTACCAGCGGCACGCCCATTGCCAGCGCCGCCGTCTCGTCCTCACGAATCGCCGTCCATGCCCGCCCAATTGGGGAGTCGTCCAGCCGCCCAGCCACTAAAATCGCTGCGCCGCAAATCGCCAGCACCAACAGATAGAAAAACAACTGATAAGCCAACACCTGCGGATTACCAACTTCCAGCTTGAACGTCGTCACCAGCCAATCGGTGATGCTCCCTATAAACGGGGGCAGCGGCGGCGACGCCAACCCATCCAAGCCCAGCGTCCCGTTCGTGATGTTCACCGGGTGATCCAGATTCTTGAATAGGATGCGGATCATCTCACCGAAGCCGAGCGTCACGATTGCCAGATAATCGCCGCGCAAGCGCAAAACGGGTAATCCCAGTAAAATCCCGGCGAAAGCGGCCACAATCACCGCCAAAAACAGGAACACATAAAACATCCAGGCGGGCGCGGTCAGGCCAATGGCGTGAATATAATTATCGGTCTGCGACGTGAAAATACCCCACAGGTACGCGCCCACCGCGAAAAATGCCACATAACCCAAGTCAAGCAGCCCGGCGAAGCCGACGACGATGTTCAGGCCAAGCGCCATCGCCGCGAAAATGCCGATCTGCGTTGCCAGCGTGAAGTAAAAACTGTCATGAACGCCCAACACGGGCATCAGGATCAGCAGCATGATCAGGATCAAAAACGCTTTGATCTGCCGACTCACGTTCAGACGCAAGATCAAAAACGGCGAAATCGCCAGTGCCGGGAAAGCCAATGCTGTCCACAACGGCGAAAATGTCAGACTGTTGTCCATCGTGATCAGGATGAGGAACATCGCCGCCACGAAGATGATCACCGCTGCCAGTATTCCGTAGCGCCGAAGCAGGTTATCAGGCGGCGCGTTTATCGTTTGCTGTACGGTCATATCGGCTACACTTTCTCATCAACGCGCTGACCGAGCAGCCCGGTAGGTCGGAATATTAAGATCAGAATCAGGATCATAAAAGCAAAAATATCGCTGTAACTGGTGCCGAACGAAGGGAAAAAAGGCAGCAGCGACGAAAAAAAGGCTTCGATCAGCCCTAGCAGAATGCCACCGAGCAACGCGCCCGTGATATTACCGATTCCGCCTAACACCGCCGCCGTGAATGCTTTGAGGCCAGGAATGAACCCCGAAAACGGCGAAATATTGCCCGCCTTCAACCCAAACAGCACGCCTGCCGCGCCACCTAATGCGCCGCCCACCAGAAACGTGATCGCAATCATCTGGTTCACGTCGATCCCCATCAGACTGGCCGTCGCCTGATCCTGTGAAACGGCGCGAATACCTTTGCCGATTTTGGTGGCATTCACGAAATAATTCAGGCCAAGTACCATGATAATCGCACTAATCACGATGATGATCGCCGTGACACTGATCGTCACTGTTGGCCCAATCGGTAGGCGCTGTGTCAGGAAGGGGACGCTGTCCGTCGGATAGGCCAAATTGAACTGGTTACGCCCCAACCCTTCCAAAGCACGTACCGCATCTTGTAGAAACAACGAGATACCAATCGCTGAGATGAGCGGCACCAAGCGCGGCGCATTACGCAGCGGCCTGTACGCGAACCGTTCGATTACGACGGCCAACGTGCCCGAAAAAGCCATGGCCGCTACGATCATCAAAATGACCAATAGCACTGGCGGAAACGTCGTCAGCAAACTGCCATCGCGCAGCCGAATCATCACCTCGAAGCCGATCACGCCGCCCACCATGAAGATTTCACTGTGCGCGAAGTTGATGAACTTCAAGACGCCATAGACCATTGTATAGCCGAGCGCGATCACGGCGTACAAAAAGCCAATTGTGATCCCGTCGATGAGCGTATCAGGCAGTTGCTTAAGGAGTTGCTCAAATAAATCTATTTCGAGTGTTGCGCCACGTGAGGCCGGAGTACGAAAGATCAGGCTCACAATTACGGCAATGACGGACATCAGGGCAGCCGAACCGAGGACAAACAGCAGAATTTGTAAAAACGGTCTGAGGATATAAGTCCACGTCCAGTTGGCTGCGCGCGTGGAAAAGGTCATGCGGAACTCCTTGCGAGTCGAGAATGCGCGGGGGAGACAGTTCGTCTCCCCCTGTAGGGTCGTTGCGTTGCCAGACCCGACTGCTTACTTGGCGGCCATCGTTGGAGCCATGGTGGCGGCCATCGTTGGAGCCATCGTGGCAGGCATGGTTGCTGCCTTCGTAGCGGGTGTCGTCGTTGCCCCCATCGTAGCAGCCATTGTTGGTGCCATGGTCGCAGGGGCAGGCGCATTTGTGGGTGCTGCACCACCAGCGGTGGCCGCCATCGTAGCAGCCATTGTCGCGCTTGCGGCGGCACCAGTGGCAGGCGTCAGCGGCGAATTGGCCTTGCTGGACGCAACCGGTTCGTTGCCTGTCCAGTTCTTTGGATCGGCAGACTTGACCTTCAGGACATAGTACGTCGCAACCTGTGGATCGCCATTCTTATCAAAGGTGATCGTGCCGAGGATGCTCTTGAAGTCTTTCGTGGCGCGAACGGCGTCCGAAATCGCCTTACGATCCGGGAACTTGCCGCCGTTGTCCTTGATGACTTTTTCAATCGCCTTCAACACAATGGCCGTTGAAACATAGGCTTCGGGGCCATAGGCCGGGGCGTCTGAGCCGAACTTGGCTTTGTAATCATCGCGGAACTGCTTCGAGTCGGGCGAGAGTGCGGCAGGAGCGGCAGTCGTCGTGTAGACCAGACCCACCACTGCATCACCACCGATTTGGGCGGTATCCGGGGCATCCAAACCATCCGGCCCCATGAACTGGGCAGTCACACCCTTCGCACGGGCTTGCTTGAAGAACAGCGCGCCCTGGTCATAGATACCGGAGAAGTAGACCATATCCGGCTTCAGGCTCAGGATCGGGGTGATCACGGCGTCGAAGTTGCTCTTTTCTTCCGTGCCTTCGTTGCCCAGCACCTTCACGCCCGCAGCCGTGATCGACTGGACAAAGAACTTGGCGACGCCCGCGCCGTAGACCGTCTTGTCATTGATGACATACACGGACTTGATCTTGAGCGTGTTGGCGGCGTAATCTGCACCTGCCGCGCCCTGAGCGTCATCACGTCCGCAAACGCGATTGACCGTTGGGAAACCGCGATCCGTAATATCGACGGCGGTGTTGGCGGGCGAGACCATGACCAGATTGTTATCGTTGTAGATCACCGACGATGGACGCGCTACACCGGAGTTGTAGTGACCAACGACGGCCACAATTGCCTTATCGCTGACGATCTTTTGTGCGTTGACGGGGCCAACTTTGGGGTCTGCCTGATCGTCGAACGGCGCGAGTTCAACCGTGAAGCCCAAATCCTTGATCGGCTTGCTCAGTTGTTGAATAGCCAGATCGACGCCGTTCTTGATGGCGTTACCCGGCTGTGATTGTCCGCCCGAAAGTGGGCTATGTGAGGCGATCTTGATAACAGTGCCCTGAGCGCGTGTTGGGGTTGCCCCATGCAGTTGCGCCAGGAGTGTCAGAACGATAACGACGGTAAACAGCTTAACGATCTTCATAACTACTCTCCTTAAAAAGTAAACCGATGATCAGGATGGTAAACACCTGATCATCCTATTGCGGAGTGATGAAGATTATATAGGGCTGTACGGCGCTGTCAAAATTGGCGATTCGTCAGAATAGACAATCCAATCATCTTGATCGCTACTATCACAGTTCGTCCGATGAGTCAGTGGCGGCAATATGCTCAATAATCCAGCGCAGCATCCGCTGATCTTCCGGGTGAAGCTGACTCAGAATGTCCATATAGCGGGCTTCCCAGCCAGTCTCGAATGCCTTGCGCGCCGATTGGCGTTGTTCGGTCAGGCGCGTGTTATAGGTGGCAAGTTCACGCATCAGGGATAGCAGCAGTTTGGTGCTGCCCTGCGTCAGTTGTAAATCGTTTTTTAGCTGCTCAATGATCGCCTGCTGCTCTGGCGAACGGTTAGCGTCAAGCCGCTGCACACCGTCCAGGAGCGCCTGAAAGTGTGTCTCAAACGCGCGGAACTCAGCATCGGTACGGTTGAACACCGCTTTTGGATCACGCACATAGTAGCCTTCCTCGTCGGTAAAAGGCAGAAATGGCGGCATCTCGGATGGACTCATGACGTGATCTCCCAAAGGTACGGACGGCGTGTTGTACGATCATGTTCGATTTCGGCGATCACGGCGGCAATCCGCTGGCGTGCGCCGATTAGAAATTCCTCTAGCTCGGCGTCCTGTGCTGCCCAGATTGCCCGCTGGCGATCCAGGAGCGACTCGCGCGGTTTGGTGACGATCACCTGTTGCGAAGAAGGAACACGCGCCGAGAGCAGTCCGGCAATACGGGGCGCGGGCAGCATCAATTGTGCTGCCGGAAACTGGGAATATGAAGCAGACGCGAAATCGGGTAAAATGTTCACGGATAGAATCCTTTCTGTTTTTTGGCGGCAAGTTTATTAAAGTGGGCTTGCTGCCAAATTAGGAATGACTTCGTTCCTAATTTATGGAATATCATATATTGTTCCTTGAATGCTGTCAAGTAGGTTTTTGCGTTTTTACATGCCAGATATAGGAATTGCCCTAAGAACGGATCGACTCCGTAAAGCACGTGAACAAAAGGGATGGTCACAACGGGAACTTGGCCGTTTATGTGGGATCGGTGCTACCCTAATTCACAAATACGAGACAGGGCAGACTGATCCATTGTCAAGCACACTCAAACTGATTGCCGATCAATTACACATAAGCGTAGATTATCTACTCGGTGGGACAGATGAGCCGTTAGGGCATGTTGGTGGTGGCATTTTATCTGATGAAGAACGACAAATAGTCGATACTTTCCGCCGAAATGGCTGGCCGGGTGTGATTCGGCTGGGTGGCGAGCAGTTGTCCAAGTAAAAACAGCCTGAACGGAGTCAACATGCTACGAGACCATGCGGAAATTGTGATCATCGGCGGCGGCGTCATGGGCGCAAGCACTGCTTTTCATCTGGCAAAACGCGGCGTGCATGACATTGTGCTGCTGGAGCGTGAAGCGTTCTTTGGGCAGGGATCAACCGGGCGTTGTGCGGGCGGCATTCGCCATCAGTTCTCAACCGATGTGAACATTGAACTTTCGATCAAGAGCATCGCCATGTTGGAACGGTTTGAGCAGGATACCGGTCAGCCAATTGATCTCAAACTAACCGGTTATCTGTTTCTGCTCTCCACGCCCGAAGAAATGGCGCAGTTCGAGCGCAATGTCGCCAAGCAGCACGAACACGGCATCCTCTCCGAAATCTGGACGCCCGATCAGATCGCGGCGCGTGTGCCGCTGCTCAACCTGGATGGAATCATCAGCGGCACGTATTACGGCAAAGATGGCATTGCTGATCCATCTGGCGTGGTGAATGGCTATATCACGGCGGCGCGCAATCTGGGCGTGCAGACCTTGAACAACGTCGAAGTGACCGGGATCGAAACGCACGACGGCGAGATCATGGCCGTGCAAACCTCACAGGGGCGCATCGAAACACACCTTCTCGTGAACGCGGTGGGTCCCTGGTCAGCGCCGTTGTGCGCGATGGTTGGCGTTGATCTACCTGTAACACCGGAGCGCCAACAAATTCTGGTGACAACGCCCATGCCCGATATTCCCGCCGATTTTCCGTTCGTGATCGATTTTCATCAGCGGTTGTACTTTCATCGTGAGGGCGGCGGCCTGCTGACTGGACAGGGGATCGTCGGCAAACCGTCCACCTTCGAGCAGGTGATCGATCCGTCCTGGACATTGCAGCACATGGATCGGGCGATGGAGCGACTGCCGATTCTTGAAACGGCGGGCAAGTTGACCGAATGGGCAGGACTCTACGAAGTGACGCCCGATGCACACCCGATCATTGGTTCGATCCCGGCGGTGAAGGGCTTATACGTCGTGACCGGGTTCAGTGGTCACGGCTTCATGCACGGGCCAATCGCGGGGCTGCTGGTTGCCGAACAAATCCTTGACGGCCAAGCACACACGGTTGACATTTCAGCGTTGGATGCGGCGCGCTTCGGGCAGGGGCGACTCGTCCGCGAATTCAACGTCGTCTAGAGTCTGTGATGCGACTTTATCTAAAACTGGAAATACAGTTTATGCTTCAACAGGCCGAATGAAACGGCGTTTAAGTTTCTTGAGATTAGCCTCACGCAGGCTGTCGAAAAAGATCGCCAGGAAGATAATCACGGCCTGAACCATCGGCTGCAAGTATAGATTGACCAGATTAAAGGCCAACCCCGTTTGCACCATTTGGATCAACAGTGCGCCAACGACAGTACCGAATACATTGCCCACACCACCAAACAGGCTGGTTCCACCCAACACCGCTGCAGCAATCGCGTCAAATTCGCTTCCTGAGCCAAAACTTCGATCCATCCGCCCGCCAAGCTGTGAGACAAGGACAAAACCCGCCAGACCCGCACAGAGACCAGAGATGATATAGACACTGGTCAGTACACGATCCGTGTTGACACCAGCTTTTTTGGCACCTTCGGGATCGTTTCCAATCGAATAAATTTGCCGTCCGAGTGGTAGCTGAGTGAGGATAAAGTACGCACAGCCAATCACGATCAGGAATGCAATAACGGGAACGGGGATACCCAACAAGTGAAACTGTCCAAACGCATCCAGTTTATCAGGAAAATCAATTTGCTGAGAGGAAGTCAGGGCGGTGCCAATTCCGCGCGCGATAACCAGCGTCGCAAATGTTGTCATAAACGGGATGATCCGCAGCCGCACGATACAAAATGCGTTGAATGCACCGATGAGGACACCCACAAGAAGCGCAATGAGCAGGGCAGGCAGCACACCAAGTTCCAGAGAAGATCGCATCAGCAATCCACTGACGACAACTGACAGATACATGTTGGAGCCTACCGACAGATCGATGCCGCCGGTGAGCAGGACGAACGTCATGCCGACGGCCACAATGCCAGTGAATGCCGCCTGCTTGACAATGTTCACCATATTTTCCGGCAGAAAGAAACGTGGTGACCAGAGGCCAAAAACAATAAACATGATGATAAACAGAACAATGGTTGAGTTGTTTAAGAGAAATTGTTGAATATTTCGTGGTTTCATGCTGATGGCTCCGGCTGTGTGAGTTCGCCGTGCTGATGTACATCCAGACCGGGTAAGTCCTGTTCACGGAAGGCGGCGCGTAGAATCCGTTCATCGTGGAATTGATCACGGGCGAACTCACCGTAAATCTCTCCGCGACTCATCACCAGGATTCGATCACACATGCCGATCAGTTCTTCTAATTCTGACGAGATAATCAGGATCGCACTGCCCTCTACCGCGATCTGGTTGATGATCGAGTAGATTTCGTATTTGGCACCCACATCAATGCCGCGTGTCGGCTCATCCATAATGAATATAGTCGGTTTGGAGAGCAGCCATTTGGCAATCACAACCTTCTGCTGATTACCACCACTCAGGTTTTTGGCTGGCTGTTGTTCGATGTTGCCGCTGCGTAGTTGCAGGGCACTCACCATTTCGCGCGCGGCACTCACTAAACTTTGGCGATCCAGGATTTTCAGCGCCGTATGAGAAAAGGTCGGGAGTGCGACCAGACCAATGTTGTTTGCAATATCAATGTTCATTAGCAGACCTTCCTCACGTCGGTTTTCCGTGACGAAAGCCATGTGATGGCGAATGCTGCGGCGCGCCGAGGGGTCTTGCATAACCTGCCCGTCAACAAGGATTTGCCCTTGCTCAAATGGATCAAGCCCGAAGATCATTCTTGCCAACTCGGTTCGTCCCGAACCCATCAGCCCAAACACGCCCAGCACTTCGCCCTCATGCAAGGTCAGGTTGATGTTGTCTACGATACCAGGCGATGATACCTGCTTCAACTCCAATACCCGTTTCTGTGTCGGAGTCGAAAGGCGCGGCGGATACAATTGCTCGATGCTCCGCCCTACCATAAGGCTGATCATACGGTTGATGTCGAATTTATCGACGGTGTCATAGGCCACTAACTGTCCATCCCGCATCACCGCAATGGCATCCGACAGGTTCAAAACTTCGCTGAGAATATGCGAAATATAGATCAGGGCTTTTCCCTGGGCTTTCAGTTGCTTGATAATGCCAAATAATCGCTCCGTTTCGCGCGCCGTCAGTGAAGTCGTCGGTTCATCGAAGATAATCAGCGAGGCATTCTGATACAGCGCCTTTGCGATTTCGACAAGCTGCCGTTCGCCCGGCGAGATGCGTTCAATGAGCGTGTCTGGCCTGACATCCAAACCGACAGCCTGCAGCAGTTCAGTCGTGCGTTGATGCAACTCAGTGCGATCTATTGTCCGTAAAAGCCCTTTTCGCGGGAACTTGCTGATAAAAACATTTTCAGCAATGGTCAGGTTCGCAAACAAATTCAATTCCTGATGAATGAACGCGATACCGCTGTCCTGGGCATCGGCTGGCTGTCGCGGATGATAGGGGCGCGATTTGAAAATTATCTCACCCTTATCGGGCTGAACAACGCCGCCGATCAGATTCATCAGCGTACTGTTGCCTGCACCGTTCTGTCCGATTAGCCCAAGTACCTGTCCATTATCGACGGAAAGGCTCAAGTCCTTAACTGCCGCAACCCCAAAAAATGTCTTTGTGATGTTATGCAGCTCGAGCAAAGTATTCAAGTACGGTTTTCCATATTGATCAGTCGCGTGCGGGTGACATCCAACAATGCCGCGAGGAGAATGACCAGACCTTTGATCGCATCAATGACGAACGGAGACAGCCGCATGGCATTCAGGATATTGAGCAGAAGAACGAAGAATGCCACGCCAAAAAAAGTGCCCCGCACCGAGCCTTTGCCGCCGAACAAACTGGTGCCACCGATGACCGCAGCGCCTATGACATCCAGCAGCAGGTTCCCCGCGCCCAAAGAGGGCTGCCCGATTGCCAGCCGCGCCGAATAGAGAATAGACGCAACCGCAGCGCATAAGCCGCTGAATGTGTAAACAAGCGTGATGACCCGCCCATTCGGTAGACCGGAAACTTCCGAAGTGCGGCGGCTGGTACCAATCGAGAACATGCGTCGCCCAAATACAGTACGGCCAAGTATGAACTGAGCCGTCACAGCTAACCCAACCGAAATAACGAAGGGGTAGGTAATCAGCGGCAAAATATCTCGCCGCGCAATATCCGAGGTCAGCTTCGGCCCCAGATAAATTGAAATAATATCCCCTTTGCCGAGCGTGACAAATGCGTCGGGAATCCCAGAAATGTTACGTGATTGTGTCAACCAGAGCGCAAATGCACTGACAAATGTGGATGTGACCAGTGTCACCATGAACGGTGCCAGATTGAAGCGCGTGACTGCATAGCCGTTTAGAAAGCCGACCAGCATACCGACAATCAGCATGGCTGCGATGGCACCCGGAACTGCCCAGGCGCTTCCGGTCAGAATGCCACCTTCAGGCCGCATCAGGATTCCCCACACGGGACTCTTGTCAAAAAAGGCGGGGTCTAATTTATTCGCCATTACAATCGCGCCGACGACGCTGGTGAGTCCCATCGTTGCGCCCACCGAAAGATCAATGCCGCCCAGAATTAGGACGAAGGTTTCTCCAATCGCTACGGCCAGCAGCGGCCACATATTTTGAATCTGATTTGCAATGTTGACAGGGGCACCAAGCGATGGGAAAAAGAGTGCGGAAACGAAAAAGAAAAGAGCCGTCAGATATAGAACGAAATAATCAGAAATCAGGAGGGTTCGGATCGGTGTTAATAATGAAAATCTGACGCGCGGTGTAGAAGGCCTGGCACTCACTGAAAGGCGTTCCCCGTTGGCCTGCTCATTAAGTATTGACACGCGATAGCCCCTTACAAAAATGCGTCACTGATGATCTTAAGTCATTTTACCTGAAAACGGGGAGAGCAGTTCGTGTTCTCCCCGTTTTTATGGTCAGGCGTCAGGAAACGTTATTTGGCTTTCGATCCAGCATCCAGAAGCTGGCAGCCCCACATGTTAGACCGCTGCCAGGGGTAGTTACCTGCCGAGAGCGCGAAGCCCGGATCAAGCAGCACCTGATTGGGGGTCTTTTCCTTGTCATTGATCGCCTTTAGTAAACGATCCATCGTCAATTTGGCTTCCAGGAAAAGGTCCTGTACACCCGTCGCATCCACAAGACCATCACCAATCAGCTTGCAAGCGGTTACGTCCCCATCCAGCCCGGCCAGAAGCACGTGTCCGGGTTGACCGGCAGGCAGCCACTTTTTGCGTGGTTCCAGCACGGAACGAATGGTGGGGAACAGGAAATCCGACGAGGTGAACATAAAATCAACGTTCGGATTGGCCGTAATTGCTGCTTCCAGGTTCGCCAGTGCGGTCTTTGCGTCCCATTCCGAGGCCACTTCAATCGGCTTGGCAAACATACCCGGATAACGCTTATTATAGCGGTTAACGACGTTGAAGAAACCATCCCGACGACCAATCGCATTGGTGTCTTGCAGCGCGCCGACGAGGATCAGCGGCGTGATCGGCTTCTGGGTAATTTCCCACTGGCGCAGCGCCTTCTGAGCGATAAATTCAACCGCCTGCTCGGTGGCGCTGACGTTATCGGCGACCACGACGATCCCCTTGGTTTTATCGTTGGGAGGACGGTTAAATACGGCGATTGGAATATCTGCCGACTGTGCTTCCTTCACAATGGTGTTGGCGCTGTCGCCGTCCTGCGGGATGATGATGATCCCACTAACACCCTGCGAGATGCAGTCGCGTACCTGCTCAAGCTGCTTGTTCGGGTCTTCGTTGGCGTTGTATTCAAGAACGTCGATACCCTGCTTACGGAGTGTCTCGGTAATCGCTTTATGGCCTGCTACCCAGAACTCCGTCTCCAAATCCTGAAAGCCAAAACAAATTTTCGTTCCGGCCTGGGCTTTGGTACGCGCCGATGGAACAATGGCAGCCGTAATAATCAGAAGGAGTGCGAGCATAAGCACGCTGATCCTGGCGAAAAGTCTTTGCATTTTAAATCTCCTAAGAACTAAGACCTGAGAAGGACTGGTTAGGGCTGTACACACAACGAACTTTTGGGCGCAGTCGATGATAAGTCGCACCTGCCTTTCTTGATAGCATCTTTTCCTTTCGGTACATGCAATCTGCTTAAGCACAAAAATATTGTATACAGTGTACAGTATGTTGTCAAGCGTTTTGACGTGCGACCTCTGGTTGCACTCAGAGCCAATACGTTCTTAATAATTCTTCCGTCTCACCTACAAAATATGGTTAAGTTCAGAGCTTTGACAGCCCTATTCTTTATCTTTTCTTAAAACTTGTAAAATATCTGACGCCTTATAGATAATGCTCTTGATCTTTCAAAACAATAATAGTATAGTTGCTTTAGTCTCTCTGGTTCTCTAAGCTGAGGTGTGACTTTAAGACTATTTGTCGATGAATTCAAATTTCTCTTGAACACATTGACACCTATCTAAAATTGACAAATCGTTTTCCATCCAGCCATCATTGAAATTGTCAAGTCGCTTGCATCGTCCACGAAACGTATAGGTATGAGGTGATTTAGCCTTGATGAGAAATAACACAGTACCGTCGCCTCGAACAGTCGTTTCTCAACTGATAAGTTCTAATCAACTTAGGCGTGCCTTACTTTCGATGCTGATTGATATTCTTGTGGTGCAAGTCGCTTACCTGACGGCGTTTTTCGTTCGGGCAGCCAGCACACCGCTCGATTATATCGACAGCTTTGGCATGACTGCTGCCGCGACCTTCATTGTGGTCAGCATCCTCTTTGTTTCAGGCGTTTATCGCCGCCTCTGGTCAATGACCAGCGGCTATGGCGTTTCTTTGCTAATAAAAGCCGTCTTGATTGCGACGGTTATCATCGTTCCGCTGGATATTGCGCCCATTCAACACCCGTTGCCAATTAGCATTGTCTTGTTGGGCAATCTGCTGGCGCTCTTTGGCTTTGTGGCAACACGTTTTCGGTCACGTCTGCTGACCGGGTTTTCGTGGCGGTGGCGGGCCGTTATGAACTATGAATTTCCAAAGTCAGTAACGCGCGTGGTCATTGTTGGGGCCAGCAACCCTGCACAGGAACTGGCGATTCAGCTTAAACATCATCCCCACAATAATGAACATATCTATGTGGTTGTCGGCTTTATCGATCAAAAGCCCGAAATGCACGGACTATACATCGAGGGGTCACCTGTTCTAGGCGGTTACGCGGATATTCCGCGCCTTGCCGAAGACTACGCCATAGATTTGATCGTCGTTGCCATGAATAAAGTCTCTGGCGCAGAATTCCGCCAGCTTTTAAGTTATTGTGAGCGAACGACGGCGCGCATCAAAATAGCACCCGATGTCGTGGCGATGATGGGTATCAGCACCAGTACAACGCTGCTACGCGATATTACCCCTGAAGACCTGATTGGGCGGACGGCGATCACGCACCAAAAGGGCGTTGACCTGACACCGCTAAAGGATAAGCGCGTCCTGGTGACGGGCGCGGCGGGATCAATTGGTTCAGAACTGTGCCACCAGTTGTACACCTATCAGGTTCGTGAGCTTATCCTGCTCGACAACAACGAGAGCAGTTTACACGATTTAAGTGTTGAACTGATGGCGAAGTTTCCGCATGTCAAAACAACGTCTGTGCTAACGGATATTACCGTTGAAGAATCGCTGCGGGCGATGTTCGAGTCTTATAGGCCGCAGGTTATTTTTCATGCGGCGGCCTACAAGCATGTCCCCATGTTGGAGCGTTTCCCGGATGAGGCGCTGCGCGTTAATGTGGGCGGCACCTACTTGCTAGCACGCCTTGCCTGTGAATACAAAGTTGAACGCTTTGTGTTGATCTCGACGGATAAGGCGGTCAACCCGTCCAGCGTCATGGGCACCAGCAAGCGTGTGTGTGAACTTATCCTTCATGCCCTGAGCCAGAAACACAACGCCATCTATTTTGCGTCAGTGCGCTTTGGGAACGTGCTGGGTAGTCGTGGAAGCGTTGTACCTACCTTTAATCAGCAAATTGATAATGGCGGCCCCATAACGGTGACTCACCCGAATATGACCCGCTATTTCATGAGCATTGCAGAAGCCGCCAATCTGGTGATTCATGCCGCGTGTATGACGACTGGCCGCGATGCGTTTATTCTGCGAATGGGTGATGTGGTTCGTATCGTTGATCTGGCTGAACGAATGATTCGGTTGCGCGTCTTGCGCCCCTACAAAGACATCGACATTCAGTTCACTGGCGTTCGCCCCGGCGAAAAGTTGGACGAGCAGCTCCATAGCGAGTCTGAATCGCTCATGGATACCATTCACCCTGGAATCATGCGCGTTGAATACAAACTGGCTCATTTCAATGCAGAGTCGTTTATCAAACATCTGGATGAACTGCTCCGCTATGGCCTGGGCAACAACCCAAGCCAGATGAATATGCTTATTCAGAACGGCAGAGAACCGCTTCAAGTGGAACTGAGTGAGCCGAGCAATATCAAGGTAGACCCGGTTGCCTTACCGGTGGCGGTACTGGCCTGAGGAATGGACAGTCATATGGATACCTCTCCGGCAGTCGTAGAGCGTAGCTGGTACGCTCTACAGAGTAAGCCGCATCACGAAAGGCACTTGAGCGACTATCTGTCTTCAGAAGACATTCACGTTTTCGCGCCCGTCCTTCATGTTAAGCCGGTGAATCCGCGCGCTGCCAGAGTTCGTCCGTATTTTCCAGGTTATCTGTTTATCCAGCTTAACCTGGGAACTGTCGATGTTGATCGCTTGCGCTGGGCACCAGGTTCGATAGGATTGGTTCAGTTCGACGGCCAGCCCGCGATTGTTCCCGAAAATGTCATTGTGCAGTTGCAGCATTTTTTAAGCCAGCTTGCTTCTCAGCCTTCGCTGAGCGCCGAAGCTGAAAAACCATTGCAGCCCGGCGACTCGGTAATGATCGTCGGCGGTGCTTTTGCGGGCTATGTGGGTTTGTTCAATCGCTATCTGACTGGCTCTGAACGTGTCCACATTTTGTTAGAACTGCTGGGCCGCTCAGTCCGTGCCGAAATCAATGTGAAAGACATTGCTCCGGCTCATTGACGTTCGTCGTGTCCGTAACTTGTAGGTTGTTCCACAACTTGTCGTCTCAACCATCACGATGCACTGTTCAAGTGTGTCGGTACTGCGGAGCTTTAAGAATCTCCGTTCTTTATCTGCAATACACGGCTTGATCGGAAGGGTCTCATCTTTGAATATCTACTCAACAACGAGCTTCTTCTCTGCCCTATGGATGGGTTTTCGATCTATGCTGCGCTACCCCCGATTAACGGCCATGTTCCTGCTGGGAACTGCGCTGCAGGGTGTTTTTCAGGCGCTGCTAGTATGGGGGCTTCGGCAGGCGATTCTGTTATTCAGCACCTCAGAGGGCGGTTCAATTACCACTCTACTGGTTGCTTCCGGGATCATCCTGGTGTTCAGCCTGCTTCAGTCGATTGGTACCTTCATTGCCGAATTGACTTCGGTTCAACTTGGACACCGCATCGAAATTGAGTCGATGTGGCGGCTGCTGGCAAAAGTGCTGACGCTGCCGGTGCGCTATTTTGAAAAGAGCAACCAGGGCGATATGGTGATGGGTTCCTACCAGGATATTCAGGGGCTGCGCTGGGCAACCGAAGAAGCCGGGCGAGCGATCCTGTACAGCACACGGCTGGCTTCGCTGGCAGTTGTGGCGGTTCTTATCAGTCCCAAGCTGGCTTTTATTGGTTTCGTAGCGGTGCCACTCATCGCTTTGCCCGCTAGCTGGTTTGGGCAGCGTATTACACTGGCCGCCCGCAAACGCCGCATAGGGCTTGCCAGTTGGCATGATAGCTTTCTTCAAGTCTCACAGGGCATCCGCGCGGTAAAGGTTAATCGCGCCGAAGAACGCATTCTTGCCAAAGCCCGTGATATTGCGGAAACGCTTTATCAGTTGGTGACACAACAGGCGCGTAATCGCGGATTGGCGCGTCTCATGCTAGAGGTTGTCTCGGCGATTGGTCTGGTTATGGTGCTGGCCTTTGGCGGGCAGGATATTGCCGCCGGGCGTCTTGACTGGCAATCACTGCTCAGCCTGTTAATTGCGGTCCTGGCTGTCTATTCACCGATTGTGAGTCTGCTACAAACATACTCGACACTGCGCGGAGCAATCCCGAATATCGAACATGTGCAGCGGGTGATGGCGATGCCTACCGCCCTTCAGGATCGATCCAATCCGGTTTCGTTGAAGCAAGGCCCCAAGACGATTGAATTCCAGAACGTCTCCTTCGCCTACAATGATCAAACTGTTCTAAAGAATGTTTCCGCCGTCTTTCATCGGGGCGAAACGATTGGTATTGTGGGTCCATCTGGCGCGGGAAAATCGACCTTCATCTCTCTGCTGCTGCGCTTCTATGAAAATACTGGCGGCAAAATTTTGTTTGATGGTGTTGATCTGCGTGACATACGCTACACCGATTTGATGGATCAGTGCAGCATTGTCCTACAGGAGCCGATCCTGTTTGTCGATAGCGTCGTTGATAATATTCGGATGGGGCGGCCCACTGCTTCAATGGAACAAGTCATTGAGGCGGCCAAAGCGGCGAACATCCACGATGAGATCATGCAAATGGAAAAAGGCTACGAGACGATGCTCGGCATCGGTGAGGAAGGGCGCGGCCTATCGGTTGGGCAAAAACAGCGTATCTGTATCGCGGCTGCCTTACTCAAAAACGCGCCAATTCTTTTCCTGGACGAAGCAACCAGTAACCTGGACGCGGTTTCGGAGCATTCTGTCCAGATCGCTTTGGAGCATCTGATTGAAGGTCGTACTACCTTCGTTGTCACCCATCGTTTCTCTGCACTTCGGCGCGCGGATCGTATTCTGGTGCTGGAAAATGGGCAGGTGGTGGGGTTCGGCACCCATCAGGAATTGCAACAAACTTGCAAGACCTACCAGTCCCTGTGGAGTCATCAAATCCTGGATAACCTCCCCATGGAAGTTAAAGCATCGAACACTGTTCAACTTGAGACATTACCATAAAAGATTGGGCACTTCAAAGGAACAACCTATGTCAACCTCGAACCTCGAACCGATTGATTGGAAACAGCAATCCGTTCTTATTACTGGCGGCTCTGGCTCGATGGGTAAAAAACTCACCGAGTTTATTCTGAATACCTATCATCCCAAACGCCTGATTATCTTTAGTCGGGATGAACTTAAGCAGCATGAAATGCGTCAGGTCTTTCCCGATACTGAGGGATCGCCAATGCGCTACTTCATTGGCGATGTGCGCGATGTTGACCGCCTTCGTCGTGCCATGAACGGCGTCGATATTGTCATCCATGCGGCGGCGCTCAAGCATGTGCCCGCCTGTGAATACAATCCCATTGAAGCCGTGATGACGAATATCATGGGTGCTAAGAATGTGATCGAAGCGGCACTCGATATGAAAGTCAAGCGCGTCATGGCGATCAGCACCGATAAGGCCGTGAGTCCCACCAATTTATATGGGGCCACCAAGCTCGTGGCCGAAAAACTATTTGTACAGGCCAATGCCTACAGTGGCGAAGGCCCGACACGCTTCAGTTGTGTGCGTTATGGTAACGTTGTTGGCAGTCGTGGCAGCGTCATTCCGCTTTTCTTGAAGCAGCGCAAAACCGGTAAGGTCAGCGTGACTGATAAACGCATGACACGCTTTTGGTTGACGCTCGATCAGGTAGTACGGTTTGTGACAAACTGCCTTGAGCAAATGCAGGGCGGCGAAGTTTTCATCCCCAAAATTCCGAGTATGAGCCTGATAGATGTCGTCACTGCAGTGGCTCCTGACTGCCAGATTGACATGATCGGCATTCGCCCCGGCGAAAAGCTGCACGAAATACTGATTTCCGAAGACGAGGCACGCCATACCCTGGAACTGGACAACATGTATATCGTCAAACCGTTGTACCCCTGGTGGTTCAGCGAAAACTGGAGCGAAGGCCGTGCGCTGCCAGAAAATTTTCAGTACACCAGTGACGCTAACACGGAATGGCTAGCCATTTCCGAACTGCAAGAGTTGATTGAAGATCAGCATGAATTACAACCCACCCTTGTCCAGCGATAAGCCGGTTCGTGAGACGCTGCTGCCCTATGGTCGTCAGTGGATCGATGACGATGACATCAATGCGGTGATTGATGTCCTTCGTTCCGATTGGCTAACCACGGGTCCAAAAGTTGGCGAATTTGAGCAGGCCTTCGCCGCATTCACGGGTGCCGCTGAGGCAGTCGCCGTCTCGAACGGGACTGCCGCCTTGCACGCCGCGATGTATGCACTTGATATTGTTCCGGGCGATGAAGTCATTGTTCCGGCGATGACCTTTGCGGCCAGCGCGAACTGCGTTGTCTACCAGGGTGGAACGCCTGTGTTTTGTGACGTTGATCCAGACACACTGCTTATCGATCCGGCACAGGTCGAAGCCCGCATCACCGAACGCACCCGCGCCATCGTCGCGGTGGACTATGCCGGGCAGCCCTGTGATTACGATAATTTGCGCGCTATCGCCGCGAAACATGATCTGGCAATTGTGGCCGATGCCTGCCACGCTGTCGGTGGCCGTTATGCAGGGCATCCGGTTGGAACACTGGCCGATCTGAATACGTTCAGCCTCCATCCGGTCAAGCATATCACGACGGGTGAAGGCGGCGTTATCACGACGGATGATCCAGAACTGGCGCGTCGGATGCGTGTTTTCCGCAATCACGGTATCACCAGCGATCATCGCCAGCGAGAAGCCCAGGGATCATGGTTCTATGAAATGGTCGATCTTGGCTACAACTATCGGCTGAGCGATTTGCAATGTGCGTTGGGGATCAGTCAACTCCGCAAATTGCCCGATTGGGTCAGCCGACGCCAAAGCATCGCACAGTGTTACGATGCGGCCTTTGCTGAAATGCCCATGATCGCGCCGCTCAGCAAGCGCCCGGAGGCTGCCCACGCCTATCATTTGTACGTCGTCCGTCTTGACCTGGAAGCCGCTCAGCAAACGCGCATGGCGATCTTTCAGGCGTTGCGTAAGGAAGGGATCGGGGTCAATGTCCACTACATTCCTGTGCATCTTCACCCCTTTTATCAGAAGCGTTTCGGCACACGCCCCGGTTTGTGCCCGGTAGCAGAGGCGGCCTATGAGCGGATCGTTTCGCTGCCTATCTTCCCACGTATGACCGATGCGGATGTCGATGATGTACTCAAGGCGCTCCATAAAGTATTGCAGGTCGGTTCACCCATCGGCACAAGCGCGTAACATCTGACTCGATAAAGCGTAAAGGCTGTCCGCAATGCAAATTGCTGTGCTGGGTTGTGGCTCAATTGGTCGGCGTCATCTGCGAAATCTGCGCGCATTGGGCTACGCTGATCTTCTGGCCTTTGATCCGTCCGCCGCCGCGCGTGATCAGGCTCAGGTTGAAAGTGGCGCAGTCGGTTGTGCGGCGCTCGAAGACGTTTGGGCGCAAAAACCCGAGGTTGTGCTGGTGACCGCCCCTTCCAATCAACACATCGCTCTGGCACTGACCGCCGCCCGTTATAATTGTCATTTGTTTATCGAAAAACCGCTGTCCCATTCACTGGCAGATGTAGAAACGTTGTGTTCAGAGGTTGACGAACGCAATTTGATCTCGATGGTGGGCTGCAACATGCGCTTTCATCCCGGCCCTGCAAAGGTGAAAGCACTGCTCGATCAAGGGCAGATCGGGCGGGTCATCGCTGCCCGCATCTATACCGGCTCCTATTTGCCGACGTGGCGTCCCGGTGTCGATTATCGGCAGAGTTACAGCGCCTCCGCAGTTCAGGGTGGCGGCGCAATCCTGGACTGTATCCACGAGATCGATCTGGCACTCTGGTACTTTGGCCCGGCAGTGGTGCAATACGCGGTCAAGCTGCCTGCTGAAAGCATCGGTTTGGAAGTCGAGGGATTGCTGGAAGTGCTGCTGCGCCATGACTCCGGTGTGTTATCGAGCGTCCACTTGAATTTTATTCAGCGTGATTATCATCGCGGCTGTGAAATAATCGGCAGCGAAGGAAGCCTCTACTGGCGTTTTAGCGAGGGCAAAATTTACTGCTATGCGGCGACAGGCAGCCCTACACTCATTGAGCAGCCTTCGGATTGGACGGTGAATCAGATGTACGTCGATGAACTACGCTACTTTATGGAACACATCGAGAGCGGCACGCCAACCTTTAGCAACTTGCAGCACGGTTTGGCGGCGCTGCAGATCGCTCTGACCGCGAAAACGTATCCAATTTTAGTATCCGCTTAAGCGAGTAGGTAAAGTTAACGTGAAACCATTGTGTGTGATCCCGGCGAGACGCGGCTCAAAACGTCTGGCGCTCAAGAACATCAAACCCCTTGCTGGCAAACCGATGCTTGCCTATTCCATCGAAGCGGCGCTGCACAGCGGTTTGTTTGAAACGGTCTACGTTTCGACGGAAGACACAGAAATCGGCGCGATTGCCGAACGATTTGGCGCGCGTTTCCATCTTCGCCCACCCGAATTGGCTGGTGATCTGGTTAGCGCAACCGATGTCTGCATCGAAGTGTTCCAGGTGCTTCAGACCGCCGGAGAAACCTACGACGCGATCATCTGCCTGCAGCCATCCTCACCCCTGCGAAATGCCCAGGATATTTGCGGATCATGGGAGATGTTTTGCCTCAGTAAGGCCGATTACCTGGTTTCTGTGACGCCCATTGATCCCCACTACTTTCATTGGGCAGTGCAACAAAACGGTGATCAGGATAGTGATTGGGCGATGTATTTTGGCGATCAGTACATGATCGAGAGGCCGCTCCTGCCACCAGTCTTCCGTCCAAACGGCTCGATCAAAATTGGGCGCGCTGACCCCCTGCTTGAACACCGTAATTTTTTTGGCCCGCATTTAGCCGTTTATCAAACTCCCGAAGAACGCAGCGTGCATGTTGCGGAAGCGTTCGATTTTGATCTGGCCGCATTTTTGTTATCACGGCAAGGCGCGTAACGTGACGCACGAACGGGTTGCACTGATCCCTGCACGCGGCGGCTCCAAACGTTTGCCCGGCAAAAACACACGCCCCTTTTTTGGTCATCCGGCGCTGGCCTACGCAATTGTCGCAGCGCAGAATAGCAATCTTTTCTCACATATTATCGTTTCAACAGATGATCCGGCTACGGGTGAGATCGCAGAGTGGTATGGCGCTGAATACCTGCCTCGCCCGGCGGCACTGGCAACCGACGAGGCGACACTTGTGGACGTTGCCGAACATGTCCTGAATACCCTCAAAGCGCGCGGCGTCGAGCCAACGGCATTGTGTCAGTTGATGCCGAACTGTCCGTTACGTCGCAGTGAAGATGTTGTGGCGCTCTACCGTAGCTTCGAGCAGGAAGAACGCCCCTGCCAGATTTCGGTTGTGCCCTATCGTGGTGTTTATCCACACTGGGCGCTCACAGCAAACGAAGCACAGCAGGGGCGCTGGGTTTTTGGTAACTACCTTGTGCCAAGTCAACAGCTTGGTGTGCCGATGTGCCCGACGGGTGCGGTTTGGTGGGTGCGCGTGCCAGATTTCATCCGGCAGCACGCCTTTTATGGCGATCCGTTCTATGTGGCCGCGATGGATGGCAACCGGGGAATCGACATTGATCGCGCTGAGGAGTTTGAACTGGCCGAACTGCTGGTACGCGGCCTGCACGCCCGTGATGGTCATTCGCCGCTTGAGCCTATTCACAAAAGCCCTTTTCCCAATAGCGGAGAGAAACAATGATGAAGGGCTTAGCAGGTCGAGTGGCCTTAGTTACGGGTGGCAGTGGCTTGATCGGCAGTGCAGTTGTTCGGCGCTTGCTGGCTGAGGGCACAACGGTAGTGATCACATCACGCACTGCCGAAAAAGCCGAAAGTTGGGCAGCCGATCAGTCTGTCCCCGGCACTGCTAAGTTGATCGGCATTCCCCTCGAATTGGGCGATGAACAAAGCATTGCCAACGCCCTGAATCATTTGGCCGAGACGGTTGGTATACCGACAATATTGATCGCCAATGCCTCACTGCGCGATGGGCTGGCAACACCCTTTGATGAGCTTGATCACGCAAGTTTCAGCCGTTTGTATAACGTGGACGTTGCCGGACACTTCATCTGTGCGCGAGAACTGATCAAACAGTTGGCTGGTCAGGCCGCCAGCTTTGTTATTTTGTCTTCGATTTACGCCGTGAATGCCGTTGATCAACGCATCTATCCAGCAGGGATGGCACCCACCCCACCACAGTACAGCGCGGCAAAAGCGGCACTTCTGTCACTGACGCGCACGCTGGCTGCCAGATGGGGCGAACAAGGTGTGCGGGTGAATGCGGTAGTGGCCGGGGGAGTACGTTCGTCCCAACGTCAATCGGACGAGTTCGTGACTAACTACAGCAACAAAACGATGCTAAATCGCATGGCGCAGCCTGACGAAATTGCAAATGCAGTCGCGTTTCTGGCTTCTGACGAAGCGTCCTACATTACCGGAGAGTCCCTGATGGTTGACGGTGGTTTTTCGGCATGGTAAATCACCTGCTGATTCGATGTAACGCAAACGCCCGGTTGGGTACAGGGCATTTAATGCGCTGTCTGGCAATCGCGCAGGCGTATCAGGATATGGGCGGGGACGTGTTGTTCGTCTTGATCACGGATACGCCCGCGCTGGTTGAGCGCCTCGTCACCGAAAAAATGCGGGTAGACTGCCTGCCTTCAGACACTACCCAAGATGCCGATCAAACCGCTGATCTGGCAAAGCAGTTTGGTGCAAAATGGATCGTTGTGGATGGCTATGACTTCGATGCCAATTATCAAAAAGCACTGAAAGCACATGGTCTATCGGTCTTGTTCATTGATGATTATGGGCACGCCAAACGCTATGATGCGGATTTTGTGCTGAACCCACAAATCTATGCGGATCAGGCTTTTTATCAACAGCGTGCGCCCACTACTCAACTGCTGCTTGGGGCGCATTATGCCCTTTTGCGCCGTGAATTTCGGCATTGGCCGGACCGAACGCGCAGCATTGCCGCTGATCCCCGGCGTATCCTGATCACGTTGGGCGGCAGCGATCCTGACAATACGACGCTCTACGTGATCGAGGCGCTGGCTGAGTTGTCCAAACGTCATCCTGGGCTACAAAGCAAAGTCGTGATTGGGGCGGCAAATCGCTATCAGGACAGCCTCTCGCAGGCGATCAATGCTTCACCCATTGCGATTGAACTGCTGGTTGCCGTGACAGATATGCCAACTTTGATGAACTGGGCAGAAGTTGCTATTTCGGCGGCGGGCGGCACCTGCTGGGAACTGGCTTTTTTTGGCGTGCCGATGGTGACAATCACGCTGGCTGATAATCAGGTGAAGATCGCCAAAGGGCTGCTCGATGCTGGCGTAGCGTTGGATGCGGGCTGGTTCGCCAGTTTAACGGCAGATGCGTTGGCCGAACAAGTACACCATCTGATCGTCGACACGGAGCTACGTCGTGAGATGAGCCAGAAAGCACAGTCGTTTGTGGATGGTCTGGGCGTTGAACGAGTCGCGCGGCTGTTATTATCGAATGAAAGCGAATGCTGAGGGGCGATGCGTATCCTGTTTTTTGGTAACAATTGGGCAGCCTGGCAGATCATTGAATGGTTGCGAACCCAACAGGCCGAAGGCGACGAGATTGTGGGTCTGGTTCTGCATCCCGATCAGAAGCGCAAGTATGGCGACGAAATCCTGTCCAGCGCGGCGTTACCACCCTCACAGGTCTTTGATGGCTCAAGGCTCAACGACCCGGCACAGATTGAGGCGTTACGGGCACTTGGCGCAGAGATTGGCGTCTCCGTCTTTTTTGGCTACATCCTGCGTCAACCCATTCTGGAATTGATGCCCTGTATCAATCTCCATCCGGCCTATTTGCCCTATAACCGGGGCGCGTACCCCAACGTTTGGAGCATCATCGAAGACACTCCGGCGGGTGTGACACTGCACTACATGGATGTGGGCGTTGATACAGGCGATATTATTGCCCAGCAGATCGTTCCGGTTGAACCAGTCGATACAGGCGAAAGTCTTTACAAAAAGTTGGAGCAGGCCTCGGTTGACCTGTTTAAGCAAAGTTGGCCGCTGCTTCGCGCTGGGCGCGCGGTTCGTCTTTCGCAGCCAGCCAGCGCGGGCACGACACATCGCGTGAAAGATGTTGAGCAGATTGATGAGATTGACCTGGATCGAACCTACACCGGGCGTGAACTGATCAATCTTTTGCGGGCGCGTACCTATCCGCCTTACGCCTCAGCCTATTTTCGCCACGACGGACGCAAAATATACCTGCGTCTCAATCTATCCTACGAAGATCAGGAGCAGCAATGACAACCACCGAATGGCACTACACTCAGTCTGACCTGATCGACGGACTGCATAAAGCAGGGCTTCAAGCGGGTGACACCGTTTATTTTCACCTCTGTTTGGATACGCTGGGACAGGCCAAAGACGTTTCAGACGTGAAGCAGCGCAGCGATCTGGTGCTGGCTGCTCTCAAGAAGGTGCTGACCGATGCAGGCACGATCCTGATCCCAACGTACACTTTTTCGTTTTGTCAGCAGGCGATATTTGACGTTCAGAACACACCGACACAGGGCGGCCCCTGGAGTACATCGGTTGAATTTCTGGAATACTTTCGCGCGCAGCCGGGCGTTGTGCGCTCGACTGATCCGATCCATTCAGTGGCTGGTTTGGGGCCGCGGGCAGCGGAACTGCTTACGGATGTACCTGCGACGTGCTTCGGTTCGGGCAGCATCCATGACCGCTTAAAGCAGGCCAACGGCAAAATCTGTATGATCGGCGTTGGCCTGCATGAAGCGACCTTCCAACACCATGTTGAAGAAATGATCGGCGTGCCCTTCCGCTACCAAAAACTGTTCACAGGCACTATTCGTAACAACGGTGTGCAGCGAAAAACGGGCTGGCTGTATAACGTCCGCATTATGGCCGAGAATGGCTTCCCGGACGGCAGCCGCCTGGAACAAAGCGCCAGTCGTGAGCATATCTGTAAGGTTGCCCAGGTTGGCTGTGGCGAAATCTGGGGTGTGGACAGTCAACCCTATTTCGACTTCGTGAGTGCCGCCATTGAATCGGATCGTTGGTTTACCGCCAAAGGGCCAGCCGGCGATCCCATTGCATTGGAACAGGCACGAGTGGCTGAACCAACACATGAAGTTCATCTTCCTGAAAAGGCCAGCATGACGCAAATGATCGATGCGCTTTGGAAACTGCCGCGTCAGATCGTTTCGCAAGGCTATGACGATGCTTTGAACGCACTGGCGACGCAGCTTCCGATGACCATTCTAAATTACCCCACCGGCACAGAAAGTTGGAGCTGGATCGTTCCTGAAAAATGGACGTGTTACGAAGCCTATCTGGAAACGCTCGACGGCCAGCGCATCTTCTCCTATGCCGATAATCCGCTGCATGTGGTGTCCTATTCACTGCCTTACGAAGGCGAAGTATCACGCCAGGAGTTGTTTAACCACCTGCATGTCCATCCATTGATCGCGGATGCGATCCCGTTTCAGTTCAAGTATTACGAACGGGATTGGGGGTTGTGCTGCTCAAAACGGCTTAAGGACTCACTCACTGCGGATCGCTACCGCGTCGTGATCCGAACGACATTCAGCTATGGCAATCTAAAAGTTGGCGAAGTGGTTGTGCCCGGCCAAACCGATCAGAACATTATCCTGTGTGCCCATCTGTGCCATCCGGCAATGGTCAACGATGACCTGAGCGGCGTCGTTGTCGGTATGGAGGTGATGCGGGCGCTGCTGCAGCGGGAGAAGCCGTACTACACTTATCGTTTTCTGATTGTGCCAGAAACGATTGGCTCCGTTGCCTATCTGAGTCACCACGAGGCGCTCATCCCAAAGATGAAGGGCGGGCTGTTCCTGGAGATGTTGGGGCTGCAATACCCACACGCTTTACAGCTTTCCTTTGATGGTCAGACAGAGCTTGATGAATGCTTCACACTGGCGATGAAACAGCGCGATTTTCATAGCTGGTCAGGTGCCTTCCGAACCGTGATCGGCAACGACGAGCGCCAATTCAACGGCCCTGGCGTGCGCGTACCGATGCTCTCCATTTCGCGCGTTTTGCCGCCGTCTTCACCCGAATGGCCGTACCGTGAATATCATTCGAGCTTCGATACGCCGGAGTACACCTCAATCCGGCGGCTTGAGGACTCGCGCGATCTGGTGCTGGGCATGATCGACACACTCGAAAATAACTTCATCCCGCTCAATCATTTTCAGGGCGAAGTATTCGCTTCCCGTTACGGCATCCACATTGACGCCTACACCAATCCGGCAGGCAACAAAGCCCTGTTCGACATCATGTTCCTGATTGATGGTACGCGCACCATTGCCCAGATCGCCAGCACATTGGGCATTACCTTCGACGCGGCCAAACAAACAATTGATGTGCTGCGCCAACATGGATTGGTCGAATACACCCGGAGTGCTTTATGAACACGTTATCGACTCATTTGACGATCAATGGCCGAAAGATCGGACCCAGTGAACCGGTGTACATCATTGCCGAGATGTCGGCGAACCACAACCAGGATTTCGATGAAGCCGTGCGGATCATTCATGCCATCAAAGAAACGGGTGCCGATGCGGTAAAGCTACAGACCTACACACCGGACACGCTCACTATTGATTGCGATAACGAATATTTCCAGATCGGTGCCGGGTCGCTCTGGGAAGGCCGCAACCTGTACGATCTGTATGGTGAAGCGTACACCCCCTGGGAGTGGCACCCCAAACTTAAGGCAGTGGCCGAGTCGTGTGGGCTGGATTTTTTCTCAACACCGTTCGATGAAACGGCTGTCGATTTCCTGGAATCGCTCAATGTCGCGTTTTACAAAGTGGCGTCCTTTGAGATGATCGATTTGCCCTTGATCCAGTACATCGCTCGAACGGGCAAGCCGATGATCATCTCGACAGGCATGGCAAATCTGGCAGAGATTCAAGATGCCGTCAGCGCAGCGTCCGAAGGCGGGGCGACGCAACTGGCACTCCTTAAATGTACCAGTGCTTATCCCTCACCACCCGAAGAAATGAACTTGAACACGATCCCGCACCTGAGCCAGACCTTTGGTGTGCCAATTGGCCTGTCGGATCACACTCTGGGTACGACGGTGCCCGTCGCGGCGGTGGCGCTGGGTGCGTGCATCGTTGAGAAACATTTCACCCTGTCACGTTCCATTCCTGGGCCGGACAGCACCTTTTCCCTTGAACCGGATGAGTTCAAGCAGATGGTTCAAGCGATCCGCACGGCTGAGAAAGCACTCGGCACGGTTCACTATGAAGTTGGCGAGGAAGAGCGGAAAAGCGGCATTTTCCGCCGTTCATTGTTCGTGGTGGCTGATCTCAAAGCAGGCGAGGTCTTCACGTCAGCGAATGTTCGCTCGATCCGTCCGGGCAATGGCTTGCCGCCGAAGTATCTGCATTCAATCCTGGGTTGCCAGGCCACACGCGACCTCCCGCGCGGCACGCCGCTTAGCTGGGAGCATATCGCCAAAAGTTGAAAACCTGTCAAACGGGGGATCATGCAAATTTTGATTGACTCCGATAATTCAAATTGCGATAATTTAGGCGATCTGGCAATGCTTCAGGTGATGCTGCACCGGCTGTGTATCATGTGGCCGCAAGCCAATCTGAAAGTATTGACGCGCGTGCCAGAAACTCTGCTCAAGCACTGCCCCGAAGCCACGCCGCTCCACGAACTAAGCCGTTATAGCTGGTTGGCCGATGACTACCTGCTAGGCGCTGTACATAATCGTTTACCGCCCCGTCGTTCGCATCAGTTGGGCGTGCTCAAACGTCAGATAGAGCGCACACAGCCTTTTCTGGTCGAGTCGGCCATTTGCCTGAAAGCGCGGCTGCGAAACCCTCAAGGTGATCCACGCCCGTTTCTGGATACCCTGAAAAATGCTGACTGGCTATTGGTCAGTGGAACAGGGGGCTTCACCGACTCCGCAAAGAGTTGGACATATCTGGTGCTGGAAACACTCGACATGGCGATCCGCCGGGGAATACCGACTGCCTTGTTTGGTCAGGGCATTGGCCCCATGGACGACCCTCAATTACGCGCTAGAGTCAGTGCTGTGCTGCCTCATGTGAACCTGATTGCGATCCGCGAACAAGTGACTGCCCGCCCCTTGCTCGAGGCTCTGGGTGTCCCGTCTGAACGCATCGTGACGACTGGCGATGATGCGATTGAACTGGCCTATAATGCCCACCCATCGACGCTTTCCAATGGCGTCGGCATTAACCTGCGGGTGGCAGCTTACGCGGAGATCGGCCTGACCATGATTGAGAAGCTGCGCCCGATTTTGCATGAGTTCGCCAGGACGCATCAAGCGCCGCTGATCCCAATTCCCATCGCGCTTCACGTGGGGGTAGATGATCCGTGCCATATTCAAAGTCTTTTGATGGGCTACGAAAATTCTGTAACGGACGGCCTGACCATCACACGCCCGACACAGGCGATTGAACTGGCAGGCCGCTGCCGCATTGTTGTTACGGGTGCCTACCATGCCGCCGTATTCGCACTCTCACAGGGCATTCCAACGATCTGCCTCGCGCAATCCCAATACTACGTCGATAAATTTGTCGGGCTGCGCGATCAATTTGGGGAAGGTTGCGAAATGATCCTTCTAAGCGATGCAGATTGGGCACAGTCTTTACGCACAGCAATGGAGAATGCCTGGACTCATGCCGACCAAATCCGTCCGATATTACTGGATGCTGCGCTCCGGCAAATCGAGTTGGGACAGGCCGCTTATCAACAGCTGAATACACTGTCACCATCATCCCGTTCTACTCATTCTTTTTGATAGGAAAAAGATAAATGCACTCTCAATCTCTACCGACTACTACGGATGCAAAAGCACTTGGCCCTGTGGTATTCCTGTGCCCGGTACATCTCGGTATCCGAAATATGGTGCATACCGGAGTAGCCCGACTTTTACGGCAACACGGCATCCGTTCGCATTTGCTCATTGGAACGCCCGAAACGATGGAAAATTATCTTCCGGCTTTTCGGAATACGAAGGTTAACCCTTTAGAACATCAGGACTATGATGGTGTGGAAGGGTGGTCTGTGTTAACCGCACCACCCCTGGTGAGACAGCAGCGCGGGGCCGCCACGTTGGGTGCCATCCAGCGGGCTTCTTTCTTCCGGCGCTATCACCTGAATAATGATCGGGTCACCCGCTGGTGGTATTTTCGCAATGTTTCGCTCTGGGAAAAGATACGGAATCAGGCGGCTCAGGCGCTTTCTATTGTAGGCAGCCACGATCCTTTCTTTGGCTGGCAAAACGAGGCGTTGCAACATTCCAAGTACCAACAATGGAATTTTGAGCAGGCGCGAGAACAACTGAAACAATTGCGTCCATCGCTGGTTGTCGCCACAAGCTGCGTTATCTGGGCTGAAGAAGCGTATATTATGGCTGCCCGCGATCTGGGTATTCCAACGCTCGGCTGTATCCAAAGTTTTGATGCACTCACCAGTCGGCCACAAATTGCGCCCTGCGATGATTTCTCAGTCTGGAATCAACGTATGCAAAATCAACTGCTGACCTTTCATCCCCAGGTTGCTAAGTCTCGTGTACACATCACCGGGGCACCACAATTTGACTTTCATGGGCGCGATGAATTTCGCTGGACACGCGAGGAAACGCTCACTCGGCTGGGTTTGCCGCCGGGAACTCGTTACGTTCTCTATGCGGCCAATTCATTTCATCAAACGCCGACAGAGGCCGATTTGATCGCAGAATTCGCGCAGCGTTGCAAACGTTCACTGAAATTGTGCAACCACATGATCGTTACCCGGCTTCACCCCCAGGACAATTATCAACGGTGGGCTGGAAAACTGATGAACGCGCCTAACCTCGTGGTTAGCCAGCCGACCACGCGCAGTTGGCATTTCAGCAAGGCCGAAGAACAGGCATTGCTTGTTAACAGTCTGCGCTATGCTGATGTTTGCCTCAACATGTGGTCAACCATGAGCCTTGATGCGGCGGCAGTGGGCACACCCGCCGTTTGTGTGGGATTTGCATTAGAAGCGGGCAGCAAAGAGGATCGTTTTTGCCACATGGCCTATGAAACAGACTTTTACGCGCCGATCATCGAAAGTGGCGGCGTGCGGCTGGCACAAAATATGGATCAACTCGTCACCGAAGTCACCGCTTATGTGGCGGATCGGACACGCGATCAGCACCAACGCGAAAAGCTGGCGGCCACTGACTGCGGCCTCGTTGATGGCAAAACGGCTGAACGTATTGCCGGGCTAATCACCCGCCTGGTTCATGTGGATATAAGGCCATCGGCTGCATCGAACGCCCTGCCGCCAATCGTGCAGACCGCAAGCCTTGAAATGAACTCTGCACGATGAGGCTGTGTTTTGTCTGCTCCGAATATCCGCCATCCTCACATGGCGGCATTGGCAGCTTCGTTCAGCGTTTCGGGCGGGCACTGGTTCAGGCGGGTCACCAGGTTCGTGTCGTGGGGATTTACGCCCCCACCACGCCAGAAGCCGAATACGAAGTGGATCAAGGGGTTCAGGTCTGGCGGCTGCGACATTCCAGTGCGCGTCTGGGTTGGGTCTCAGCGCGCTATCGCCTCTATCGCACTATCGCCGCCTGGAGTCGGCAGGGTGAGATCGATCTCGTGGAAGTCCCCGATTGGCACGGATGGGCGGCTTTCTGGCCGAAGCTGTCCGTACCGTTGGTCGTTCGGCTGCATGGCTGCTCCACCTACTTCGCGGTAGAACTGGCAAAGCCAACTGACCGGCTCACCTTCTGGTTGGAACAAGCCTCATTAGGCCGCGCCGAAGCATGGTGTTCTGTCAGTCAATATACTGCCCGCAAAACGCAGCAGCTATTGAAACCCCGCCGTCCGTGCAGCCAGATTCTCTACAATGCAGCCGAATTCATCTCTGAACAGGATACCGTGACACGATCTACAAATCGCGTGGTGTTTGCTGGAACGCTGACCGCAAAGAAGGGGATCATTGCACTCGTTCAAGCCTGGCCCCAGGTGTTGGCAGCAATGCCTGACGCGGAATTGCACATCTACGGCAAAGATGGCTTCACCGAAGCGCGTCAGTCGATGCGCGCTTACCTGCTTGATCAGCTTACGCCGCTCGCTCAAAAGTCGGTAGTTTTTCACGGTCATATCACGCAGAGCGAACTACGCCGCGCCTATCAGGAAGCCGCACTTGCCGTTTTGCCGTCTTATGCCGAGGCCTTTGCGTTGGTGCCCTTGGAGGCAATGGCCTGCGGCTGCCCAATGGTTTATACCCGGCGCTGTAGTGGGCCAGAATTGATCGAAGACAACAAAACCGGGTTACTGATCGATCCTGATCAGCCAGATGAAATCGTGTCGGCAATAACCTGCATTTTGGGCAATCCAAATCTGGCTGATCAGTTGGGCAAAGCAGGACAGGCACACGTCCGGCAAAACTTCGCGCTAACGACGCTGCTTGCCGACAACGAACGCTTTTATCAAAGCTGCCTCACTCCACCGCAAATTGACAGGGCACTTTCCAATGCTTGAGAACGTGACTGCGCCACAAACGGCAATACATACGATGCCTGAAAACGTCCTCAGCGGCTTTTCCCGGCCTCCATTGGCTTCTAATTGGACGACGCCAACTCCTCAATCGCTCGTTCCCGGCTGCGCGGTTGTCGTTTGCACCTACATGCGTGCGGCCAGCCTCAACCGTTTTCTGGATTCGCTGAGTGAACATGATCGGCGACCTGATCAACTCATCATCGTCGATGCCAGTATCGACGACAGCACGGAGCGAAGTCTGCGGCAGCGAACCGATCTTGACCGACTGAGTCATCAGCTTATCTATTGGCGTGTAGCTGAACCCTTACGGGGTTTAACCCGCCAGCGCAATTTTGCTCTGACCTGGGTTTCCACTGATCTGGTTGCGTTTTTTGATGATGATATTGTCCTGCGGCCAGGCTGTCTGGCGACTCTTGAAAAAGTGCATCGCACGGGAGGTGATAACGTTGTTGGAGTAGCAGCTTTTATCGAAAACCAGATCGACAGTCGTATGATGACGCTCTATTGGCGTATCGCGCGTCTGCTATATTTGGTGCCCGCCCTGCAACCGGGTCGCTATTACCATTCTGGCATTTCGATCCCTTGGAATGCGCTGCAACCGACGGAGGCAGCCATCGAAGGCGATTGGCTGCAAGGCGGGGTGGCGATGTGGAAAACTGTCGTCCCGCTCGAAATCGGTTTTTTGGAGAACTTTCATGGCTATGGGTTAGGTGAAGACCTGGAATTCAGTCTTCGTGCCCGCCAGAAAGGAAAACTTCTGCTGGCAGGTGCGGCACACGTCCTGCACTTCCATGATCCGGCAGGCCGCCCGAACTATGCAAAGCTGGGTTATATGGAGATTTACAACAAGTATGCCATTCACCGCCGGGCGCTGCCGCAGCACACCCTTCATGATAAATTTTGGTTTGTCTACGCATGGAGTGTCGATACGCTGCTTTTGGCACGGCATTTCATAGTCCCCCAGCGTTGGGGACCGACTCTTAAGCAGGTCATGGGGCGCTTTAGAGCCGCTGCCGACATCCTGCGTGGCCGCTAACAATTAACTACCGTTATCTGTACGAAAGGAGAACGCGGTTTGTGCTGCCCATCGGCAGGCGCATCACCGCAAACACTAATGGTCATTCCAACATCGCTTTCCAACCGGACTCGCACTACATTTTTACCGTTTTCCCCGCCCGATATTACTGAGGCCGAGATCGAGGCTGTCGTTGATACGCTGCGTTCATCCTGGATCACTACGGGACCTAAAACCAAGAAATTCGAGACTGAGTTTGCCAGCTTTATCGGTGCCCCTGGCGCATTGGCGCTAAATTCCTGCACCGGTGGGCTGCATGTGGCACTGGCCGCACTCAATATCGGCCCAGGCGACGAAGTGATTACGACGCCGACTACCTTTTGTGCAACGGCCAATGTCATCGAACACGTTGGCGCAACGCCCGTCCTGGCTGACATCGAAGCCGACATTATGACTATCGATCCGGCAAAAGTCGCGGAAAAGATCACGCCGCGCACCAAAGCGATCATGCCAGTTCACTTCGCGGGTCACCCCGCCATGATGGATGGGCTGCTGGACTTAGCCCGGAAACACAACCTGTCGATTATTGAGGATGCGGCGCATTCGCTGCCTGCCTCCTACAACGGCAAAAAGATCGGAACCATCGGCGATGCGACTGCTTTCAGCTTTTACGCCACAAAAAACCTGACCACTGCCGAAGGTGGAATGCTGACGGGCAGCCCCGAATTTCTGGACAGGGCGCGTTTGTTTAGTCTGCATGGGATGAATCGGGACGCCTGGAAGCGATACAGCAATGAAGGCTCCTGGTACTACGAAGTGGTTGCGCCCGGTTTCAAATACAATATGACCGATATTCAAGCCGCCATGGGTCTTGTCCAACTTCAACGGCTAACCCAGCTACAGATGCGCCGCAAGCAGATCGTCGACCTCTACAATGCCGCCTTTGCCGATGTCGAAGCGATTGAGCGGCCTACACAGCGCCCCAACGTCGAACACGCCAACCATCTGTATATTTTGCGCCTGCACCTCGATCAGTTGACCATTGATCGCGCCCAGTTCATCGAACACCTGAAAACGCGCAATATCGGCAGCAGCGTGCATTTTATTCCATTGCATCTGCACCCCTACTATCGGGATAAATATGGCTGGCAGCCGGATACATGCCCTATTTCGTATCGGGAATATCTACGCAGCTTCTCATTGCCGCTCAATACACAACTGACCGACGAGGATGTGTATGATG
The DNA here is from genome assembly GCA_038239365.1 of Aggregatilineales bacterium. Lineage (GTDB taxonomy): Bacteria > Chloroflexota > Anaerolineae > Aggregatilineales > UBA2796 > JBBRMW01. Next base: position 22,532 of record JBBSEU010000001.1, on the reverse strand, counting down.
TGGTGGCCGCGGTAATGGATATTGTGAAGCAGTATAGGAGATAAGCAATGCCACGTCCGCGACTCCTGAAACGCGCTTTCGATATTGTGGTCAGCGCCGTTGTGCTGCTCATTTTGTCACCTGTGCTGCTGATTATCGCTCTGGCGATCAAGTTGACAGCACCCGGCCCTATTTTGTACGCGGCGACTCGTGCCGGGTTACATGGGGCCAAAATTAAAGTCCATAAGTTCCGAACGATGGTTGTGAATGCGGATAAAATCGGGGCTGGCATCACAAAATCGCACGATCCACGTATCACGTCGGTGGGGCGCATTCTGCGTCGGACGAAACTCGATGAACTACCCCAACTGTTTGATGTGCTGACAGGCACCATGAGTCTGGTCGGTCCGCGTCCAGAGGATTTGCGCTATGTGGCACTGTATACGCCGGAACAACGCAAACTGTTGGAAGTGCGCCCCGGCATTACCAGTCTGGCAAGTGTCCGCTTCCGACATGAGGAGGCGCTCCTCACCGGCCCCGACTGGGAAGATCGCTATATCCATTCGATTCTGCCCGCCAAACTTGCCATTGACCTGGAGTATCTGAACAACGTGACCGTCTGGCGCGACATTGGCATCTTGTCGCAAACGGTCAAAGCGTTGTTCAAATCTGAAACAGACAGCGGACTGGCTTCAGCGCCGCTCCCGCCAGCGGTTGGCAAACCGAGCCAGTCCCACCAAAAATCCTAATCCATAGCTCACGTGTAGTGCCGCGAACACGGCTGGCAAACGCGCCAGATGTTGGCGGCCATGTTTATTCGCAGTCCATATTGAGGCACCAAGATTTGCCGCCGCATACAGCAGCGCGACGCCAAAACCTAAACGGCGCATCGTTCGGTTGAACGGGGACAGGAGACCACTCACCAGCAAAACACCGACGAACGTGGGTGGCACAAACTGGCGAAGGCTCATCTGTCGTGGATGTTTCTGCATGACACGCACTTTCCAATAGCCATATTGGAAATACTGCCGCCACAACGAAGGGAGCGTACCGCGACTGTGGTAACGGGAGTGAATATCAGGAGCCAGAAATATCGTGCCGCCCAGCGCGCGAATGCGGTAGTTGTACTCATCATCCTGGTTGCGAACCAATTCTTCATCGAACTTGCCCGCTTGCTCAACAATGCGGCGGGTGTAAGCCGGAAAAGCGACGGTGTCAACGATCATCGCCTTATCAGTGACGGTGCGGAAGGCCGAACCTCCGACACCAAACTTGGAACTCATCCCCAGCGCAATCGTTTCGCTGAGGGGGGTTTTTCCGATGGTCTGGATAGGCCCCCCTACACCGTCGATGTCACCTGTTTGCAGGTAGGCCACGCAGCGCGAAATGTAATCGGGATCGATTTCACAATGTCCATCAATGCGAACAATGATGTCGCCATTGACTTGATCGAGGGCGGCATTCAGTCCCGGTGCTACAATTTGACGCGGATTATCCAGAATCGTCACCGACACATCCGGGTATCGACTGGCGACAGAGGCAATAATATCTCTGGTATTATCGGTAGACATGCCGTCAATGACGAATACTTCCATGTCGCTATGGGGATAATCCTGGTTCAACACGGCTTCAAGGCAGCGGCTGATCGTATTTGCCTCGTTGCGGATTGGCATCACGACACTAACCTGACGCAATTGCTGCGGCGTGTCCGCTGCATCGAAGCTGTTCACGCGCTGAGATGGTGAATAGGTGGGCATGCTTCTCCCTTTTTGCAATGTTCTAACTGAGCAAGGTTCGTCGAAAATCTACTCGTCCGACTACATAGTATACACAAAAGGATTGACCACACGGTTTACCTATGAATGATTATTCCGTACTCTACTTGATTGGACAACTGGATCGGGGTGGCGCTGAACAGCAGCTTTATCATCTGTTGGCACGCCTTCACCCGCGCGCCACTGTTGTCTCCTTCTCACCCGGTGGCTACTGGGCTGAACCGATCCGCCAGCTTGGTTATCAGGTTATCGAGTTAGAGCGCCACCATCGCCTTGAGGTACAGCGTTTGCGGCAAGTCCACCACCTGATCCGCACACTCAAGCCGGACATCACGCATTTGTTTCTGGATAGCGTTAGCGGTCTGTACGGCAGACTTGCTGTGATGCTGGCAAGAAACACCCGCTTCATTGTCAACGAAGGCAATCACCCGACATATCACCCACAATGGTACCAAAATCTGCTGCCATTCTTAAATCGTGATGTGAAAGCCGTTATCGCCAATTCCTATATCGCCCGCGATTACATGCTGGCACACCACATGATACGCCCTCAACAAGCCGGGGTTGTGTTCAACGGACTGGATATCAATAAGTTTCTGGGCAGCGTAACCGGTAACTGGCCGCTGCCGGAAACATGGCGCGGTAAGCCGATTATCGGGACGGTTGCCCACCTGACCAACAACAAAAGCCCGGAAAACTTCATCCGGGTTGCAGCGCAAGTGGTCAAAAAGTACCCGGATGCGCGCTTTGTTTTTGTGGGGGAAGGGCCGTTGCGGCCAGTGGTGGAAGCATTGCGCGATGAGTTGGGGGTAACGGATGTCGTTCAGCTTATTGGTGAACGCCGCGATGTGCCTGATTTGCTCAAGGCGATGAGTATGTTTATCCTGACTTCCCGCGTGGAAGGCTCACCCAACGCCATCATCGAAGCGATGGCTTCCGGGCTGCCCTGTGTCGTGACCGATAGTGGGGGCTGCCGCGAACTGGTTCTGAACGGCGTGACGGGCTTCGTTGTCCCTATCGGTGATGATGACGCGATGGCCGCTCATATCTGCACCCTGCTTGGCGATGAAACACTCCGTCGGCAGATGGGTGAGAAGGGCAAAGAACGTTCACAACTCTACAGCCTGGATGTTTTCACCGAAGCCTTTAGCACGATTTACCAGAATTTGCTGGAAACGGGCGAAGTTCAAAAGAAATCGACGCTTCCCGCCTAAACTGGATGTTGATCATACGGAAAGGAGCTAGCGCGCATTCCTCCCTGGTTTGAAAACGGGGGTCTCCTGCGCCAAATTTATGAATGAAAAACGCCCGCTGCGAATCGTCTGGTTGGCCGATGCGGGTCATGTGGACGTGCAACGCTGGTACAAAGCACTGGAAAAAGCCGGGGCAGAACTTCATCTGCTTTCCTTCCGCAGCGGCGGCAGCAAGCTCCCACAGGCTCTCCCCATTCCGATACCGCCGCGTTTGCAGAAATTGCAATATCTGGCGGCGCTGCCCTATGTACGCCGCCAGATTCAAGAAATCAAGCCGGATATGGTGATTGCCTATTACATCACTGGTTATGGCACGCTGGCGGCTTTAGCAGGTTACCGCCCGCTCGTGCTATCGACAGCCGGGAGTGACATTCTCGTGTCGCCCCAAAACCCGATCATGCGACGCGTCATCCAGTTTAATCTGTCACGCGCAGATATGACGACGGCACTGGCACCTCACATGGCGGATGCCATTCATCAGTTAGGCGTTGCAGAAGACCGAATCGCTATTATTCCACTGGGTATTCCCGTTGAGGAATTTGCCAAAACGCGCTGTGCGCCGCCCGTTTTGGGAGAACCCATCCGCATTGTCTGTACGCGCTCTTTGCAGGCGCGCTACAACAATGACCGCCTGATCCGTGTGATCCATACCCTGCGGCAGCGCGGCTTTGAAGCACATCTGACCATTGCGGGGGATGGCCCGGAACGTGCTAATCTGATGGCGCTGGCACAGCAGCTTGATGTGCAGCAGTATGTCAGTTTTCTGGGTTTCGTCCCGAACGATCAACTGCCCACGATCCTGGCACAACATAATCTGTATATCAGCCTGATACCTTCCGATGGGGTATCATCATCCCTGATAGAGGCTATGTCCGTCGGCCTCATGCCGATTGTGCCGGATAATGCAGCCAATCGCTATTGGATCGAGCATCGCAAAACGGGTCTGCTTCTGGACAACATCGAACCCGCAACCGTCGCGGAAGCGGCTGTTGAAGCGATCACCAATCTGGCGCTCCGGCAGCGCGCCTGGCATGATAATCTCATCACGGCACGCAATCGCGGCGATCTGTATCGTAACTCCGAAAGTTATGTGGATTGTTTACGGCAGCTTATCCACAGGGAACCGATTCGTCATGCTTCTGCAACCACTTAGGCAAAGTCTTAAACTGGCCTCGTCCCAGGCACTCATCTTTGTTGTGGCGCTGGCAACGCTGGCTGGGGCCGTCATTTTGGGGCTGCTCATTGCCCAGAATGGGCCCGATATTGTCCCCGTTTTGCTGCTTGGGGTAGCGGGTGTCCTTTTCGCCGGACTGCTCTTTTTCAGGCCGTTCTTTGGTCTGGTTTTTCTGTTAGCAAGTATGCCCTTGCAAGCCAAGTATCCCGATGTGCCGATTTTCAGTTCAGTTCTGTCATTGGTTGGATTAGTGACGTTGGCCGGGCATCTATTTCAGAATCGCCTTCAATTTGAAGTGCGCTATCTGCTGCGTCCACAGTTTCTTTTGGGTCTGGCGTTCATTTTGTGGATGACCTTCACCAATGTCCAGGCGGCTACGGCTGGAGCATCGCGGAACTGGCTGTGGACTTACGTTCAGTTGTTGATGTTAGTCTGGCTGTCGGCAGAGCTAATCCCGCCGGACAAACAGCACATCCTGATGATCTGCTGCATCGCCACTGGCTGTTTAAATGCGGCGCTGTCAATTCCCGAAGCGCATATTACAGGTTCGCTGGTCACAACAGTGCGCGGTGGCGCAGATTTGACTGGAAACCAGGACGAGACGGCCTTGTTTCTGATTTTCGCCCTGGCCTTTGCCATGTATCTGGGAGCCAAAGCCAAGAACTGGACTCGTTTCCTCTTCCCGCTAATCATCGCGCTGCTATCACTCGGTATCGTCGTGACCGTTTCTCGAACTGGCTTCATCATGCTGGTTGCGGTGCTGGTGCTGATGTTTTTGCTGCTGCCGTCTTTTGCCAAAGAACCGAAATCCTATTTGGCACTCATACGCTCCCGGATGATCTGGGTCGTTGGCGTAGGATTAGTTGCATTGGTGATCGTGCCGGGCAGCTACTGGCAGATTCTGGAGGAGACGATCCGAATGTCCGGCGTCCCAACACGCGATGTGGGCACCACATCCTGGAATGATACCAGCGTGGTACGCTACGCGCTCTGGGACAGCGCCATTCGCATGTGGCGCGACTATCCAATTGTGGGCGTGGGTATAGGTCAATTTACGGAATATAATCGGTTCTACATCAATGCCGATTTCTCGCACTATGTAGATAAGGTTCCGCACAATATGTATTTGACCGTTCTGGTCGAAACAGGCGTTGTTGGCGCTGTCATTTATCTGCTTTGGCTGCTTGCTAGCTGCTGGGATCTGTTGCGGATTATGCTTCGTTCCAAATCGCGCGAAATGGTCGGACTCAGTGCCACCTGGTTTACCACGTTCATCGCCTTTTGTATTCACGGCCTGACCTCAACCACACAGTATTACAAGCCAATCTGGATGTTCGCAGGCATCAGTACCGCCTTGTGGGTATTGTATCAACAAGAGAAAAGCCAGGCTCTGGCAGGCAGCTCTGCGGGATTGCAAGCCGCAACGAGGCAAAAACAGGCAGCCGAGCCGTAAACAGTTCGGCTGCTCTATCAGGCTGTTGGTGACTTAAAGCTCAGTCGTATCGACTACTATCATCTGAGGTTGACGGCGTCGCAGCGTTTGGCTTGGATGCGGATTGGGCAGGCGCTACAAGGACTGATTCGAGTGATGTCGGACTGCTTACGGCGCTTGTCCAGTGGCCGGCGACGGGGTACGCACCGGGCGCTCCAAAGGCAATGGCGGCATCTGGCGCACCCACAGTGAGCGAATTACGCAAATACATGACTCCATTCAGATACAGGCCAACCCGCGTCTGACCACTTGCAGTCCAGTCTCCGGCTATTGGTTGACCCACAATAGAGCCAAGAACGAAATTGTAATCACTGAACACGATCTTTGGAATACCCGTCGTACCCCCTACTGTGTTGCTCAGATAGAACATGGTGCCAGAAGGTCGGAAAACGCCAATGCTTGCGTAACCGTTACCATCCCAGTCACCAGCGATACCGCTGTCGCCCGGATTGCCCAGCACCATCGTGTAATCGGCGAAACCTGAGACCAGCGATTTCTTCAGGTACAACAAGCCGTTTGAAGGCCGGAAAACACCTGCCCCATCGCCCGTCATCGAAGCGTCCCAGCGGCCTGCAACGGGGGTATCACCGGGATTACCCAGTACGAAGGTGTAATTAGCAGCGCCGCCCGTGTTACTGTTCCGCAGCAGGAAAACGCCTGTTTGTGTGTCATAAACACCAATCGAGTCAATGCCGTCGCCATTCCAATCGCCTGTCACCGGGCGCAGCCGAGAGGCGGGAACATTGAATGGATTGAACGGTACAATGATGTCGGCTGAACCCGGCGTGTTGCTGTTTCGCAGGTAGAATACGCCATTACTATAGACACCAATCGTGTCGGCACGACGAACACTTGCACCACTGCTGAACTCATAAGCGCCAATATCATAAACGCCGTTCTGGGGACGCGATACACCATCGAAATCGACAGGCACTTCCGGCAACGTGGATCCGCGATCAATCGCCGGACTGCCCGCCCTCAAATGGAAATTCGCGGCACTTACATCTACAAACAGTGGGTCGGTCAGCAAGTTGCTGGCGAGCTGTGTGCCTGCGCCGTGATCGGTCAGCGCGATCCCTGACGCCTGAACAATAATGTTGTTCTTCACCTCTGTGCCGACGCTCGCACTGCCAACGAAAATGCCATAGTCACGATTGTTGTAGAGGGTGTTGGCATAGACTTTTGTGTTTGTCGCGCCAAAGTCAACGTTGATACCACCGTCGTTGCCGCCCCAGATCAGGTTGTTATAAACAAGGTTGCCCTGGCCTATATACACACCGATGCCGAAGCCGCGTGTGCCGACGTGTGCATTATCATAGATACGGTTGTTGTAGATGACATTGAAGCTGTCAGTGCCACCGTAAAGATGAATCCCCCAACCCGCATTGTTGTAGAAGGTGCAGCCCGAAATGGTGTTGTAACTGCCTTCCAGGTAGATACCATGTTGAAAGTCGTTATGCCCATTGTCGTGAACACTCAGATTGATAAATTCCAGATAATTGGCGTCGGGCGAAGTGATAATGCCCTGAATATTGCCATTCTTGACCTCGGAATTGATAATGCGGATGTGATGGGGTGTCGGCTGACCGGGGTTCACATCGAACTTGATCCCAAAGTAGGTTGCATTGGCGGCATCAAACACCAGCCCGGATAAGATAATGAACTGGCTGTTGTCTTTGAAGCGCACAACATTGTCCGCGCCCACAGGTGGCTTGATGATCACGATACTACCGGGCACTGAGGCAACCGTGACGGGTACGCTCCATGATTGCCCGGACGGAATGACATTATTCAGGTACTCGGCATAGGTACCCGAGCCAATGAGCAGGGTATCGCCCGGTTGAAGGACGCTTACGGCTGTGTTAAGCGTGCGGAATGGCTGGTTTTGTGTCCCAGCGTTGGCGTCGCTGCCATTGGTTGCGACATAGTAAGTCCGGGCAGTTGCCAACGGTTGTGTCAACCGATCAGGGGCCGCCCAGGCCACCGAAGCACCTAACTGTATCAAACAAACGATGAGTAAAAACTTCACAATAGGCCGAAAAATCATGGGCCATCCTCTCCTGTGCGTTGTCGAACCGTAAAGACACAATGCTTTCTTTACAATCTTCAGTATCCCGGTTTTTGGGGGGTCACACAATGAGACCAGGGTACTAAATATGGTAGCTTTTCATTACAGAAAAGTATCAATATCCAAACATATCGGGCTGCCGAAACGCGCTACGAAAAGCTCTATCTCGTGATAAAATACGACGAAATAACGCTTCTTGAATAGCCATGAAGGTAGTGCAATGGATAATGAGCATACGCTTGATCTCCATTTTACGGAGGCAGAGCGCCGCAAGCTGCGCGATGAGTATGAGGAAGCCCTGTGTGATCTCGAACGGCACAAGGTGCTTACCATTATTCATGCTCAGCTTCAGGTTTGGCAGTCACTGCTCAATGCTATGCTCGATCTGAACAATACACTGCTTGTTGTCTCCACGCTGGTTCTTTCCGATAACTGGCAGGCATTACGCAACGAACGCTTCATCACGGAGATCAACAGTGCTCATCAGGCTATTGCCGAACTGGGCAAGGGACTGGGAAGTTCCGAACTCGATAACTGGAAAAAGCATGTACAGGTCACGGTGAACATCTATGTAACGGCACTGCGCCTTTACGTTCAGCAAGATCGGAAAACGGGCTTACAGGAAACGGTACGACGGATGGGTGCCAAACCCATTCAGATGCCGATTTTGACCGTTCAGGGCAATGTAATTCCTGATCGGCTAGAGTAATTCAATCGTGCCATCTAAACCTTCGCAATTGGTTAACAAGACGGGTGAGTATGCAATTTCTGACGTATGTCTCCATTCTTCGTCGCTGGTTCTGGTTAATCGGATTATCGCTGCTTCTGGCAGGCGGCAGCGCCTTCATCTTTACAAAGGCACAACCCCCAATTTACGAGGCCGCAACAACGCTTGAGATTGGGTCCGCACGCGCAGGCAACCCGAACCTGGACAGCCCCACCGTGACGCTCCCCCGCGAACTGGCAGATACCTACATCTTTATCGTGCGGACGCGGAATACGCTAAATGTCGTGATTGACCGTCTGCACCTCAATCTGACGGCAGACGCACTCGATAAGATGTTTCAGGTCAAGACACGCGCCAACACGGCTTTATTTACCATCACTGTCAGCAACTCCAACCCGGTGCTGGCGGCCAGCATCGCCAATGCCCTGGCCGATGAGCTGATTGTCAACAGCCCGACCAAGATCGCTATTGAACAGCAGGATCAGATACGGGTTGTCAAGGATGAGCTGGATAAGACACAGGCTCAATTGAAAGGCCTCCATGACGAGTTAAACCAGGTTACTGAGGCGCTTGCGAATAGCCCAACCGATGCAGCGGCGTTGACGACACGCCGAAGCGAGTTGAATGATCGTATCTTTGCCGCACAAACTATCCTCAATGACCAGCTTGGCATCTTAATCAAGCTGCAAGACGCCAACGCTGTCAATACGCTGACCGTTGTTGAGGCGGCCTATACGCCGGTTAAGTCCACCGGGCCGTCTGCAACTCTCAATACATTGGTGGCGCTCGTCGCCGGGTTAGTCTTTTCGATGAGCATTGTGTTCGTCGTTGAGTACCTGACGGATGGAATTCGTCTACCCTCAGAAATCGAGTCATTGTTGGGGCTTTCACTCATCGGCATGATCACGCCTTTTGGCCGAAGACGCGCCTACAACAAAAAGCTGATCGCGTACCTGAATCCCATTTCGGCAGTATCCGAGGCCTATCGCATTTTGTATCTTAATCTGCTTTTGCAGAGGAAAAAAAGCGATCAGCTTCATCTACGCTATACCGTTACCAGTCCCCACCCCAAAGAGGGGAAAAGCATTAATGCAGCTAATCTGGCGGTGACCTTTGCATTGACCGGACTACGGGTTTTGCTGGTTGATACGAATTTGCGTCATCCAACATTGCATAAAATCTTCAAGTTGTCCAACGAACAGGGACTATCAACGGTTCTGACTCTGAATCTCGAAGAAACAGCCTTGACCACTGTTTCACGCCAACCCGAAGCTCAAGGCGTAAAACAGTTAGAAGCGCCTCATACGAACGGTTCCATGACAACTCGGCTTTTGCCCCCACTGCCAACGGAGGCATATGAGGATGGACTACAAGATACAAATCGCTGGTCTGAGTTGATGGAGAGGCTGGCGAAGCCCACTGAGATTACTTGTCTGTCTGTGATCACGGCAGGTGTCGCCGTGCCTGACCGAACAGGCCTTATCGACTCGCCGGAAATGCGGCAGTTTATGGAGAATCTGGCAAAAGATACATCGTATGATGTCATCATTTTCGATGCACCAGCCTTGTTGGAACAGGCAGATGCAGCACTGATCGCCAAGTTAACCACATCAGAGGTCATTCTGGTTATTGACGCCGGGCATACCCCCCGCGCCGCAGCCGTTCGCGCGCAGCGTTATCTGAGTGGCTTATCCCTGCCTGTGACTGGTGTTCTGCTAAATCGCGTTGATCCCTGGACGGTACAGGTTGGCTACGTTAAATCGGCGGAACAAGCCAAAGTATCTGAGCCAGTGACCGCAGCACCGGATATGTTACCCGCCAACGTAGTGCCATCCGGTCATCAAAATGAGCTTTCCGCCGAGAGTTCTACGCTGACACGAACCGACGAAGCAGCACTTGCGGCTGAAATACTGGCACGGAAAGCGACTTCAAATCGAATGAAGGCTACAGGCAGCAGCGACAGTAAACGGCAGGCATTGAATAACTCGACGCAGGTGATTGAAGGTCTATCAATCGTCGTGTTCGTCAACAATTCTGGTATGCCTTTGACATACACTGTCGGCTCACAAATAACGTTGGGTCGTCACAACCCGGAGGCAAACCCGGATGAACACATCGATCTGACGGATTTTCAGGCTGATAGCTTTGGTGTTTCACGTATCCACGCCCGGCTTCAGCACAACCCCGACGGGTTACAAATTGAGGACTTGCGGAGTACCAATGGCACATTTATTAACGGCGTCGCCATAAAGCCAAATGAACCGTATCCGCTAAAAAGCGGCGACGAAATCCGTCTGGCAAATGTGCCAATCCGTATTTATTTCATATAGGTCTGGTACCCGTGAAGCAAAAAGGCGTGGTTGCTAAAGTTCATGGTTGAACCAGCACCGCACACCACTGTTTCAGGGCAGCGCCGAATGCTCTACATCGCGGTATTTGCCAGCGGCATGACCTCACTGGCCGTCGAAGTTTCAACGTCACGGCTGCTCGGCTATGTGTTCGGCACAAGCAACCCGGTCTGGGCAAGCATCATTGGCCTGACGCTCATCTACCTGACGGCGGGCTATTTTATTGGTGGGCGCTGGGCGGATCGTTCGCCGCGCCTTGCAACACTGTATCACATCATCGTCTTTGGCGGATTCAGCAGCGGTTTGATGCCGTTGATCGCGCGCCCCGTGTTGAGTGCGGCAGGAAGTGCGATGCTTACCTTTCGGGCAAGCGTGGCGATTGGCTCTTTCGCGGCAGTGCTGATCCTGTTTGCGATTCCGATCACGTTATTGGGCTGTGTCTCACCATTTGCCATTCGATTGGCGATTGGCGGTGTTCAGGATGCGGGCAAAACATCGGGACGGATGTACGCGATCTCGACGTTGGGGAGCATCTTCGGTACGTTCTTACCGACACTGTACATGATCCCGGAACTGGGCACGACGCTTACGTTCCTGATTTTTAGTTTGGCACTGTTGATCATTGGCCTGATCGGGTTGGCGACACAGAGCCGCCGCGCCGCACTGCGACTCGCCTGGATGCCGATTTTGCTGATCGGATTGACCGTTCTGGCCTTGAATAACCCGCTGCGCCCGCCGCCAACAGGCATGACTCTGCTCTACGAAAAAGAATCGGCCTACAACTACATTCAGGTGGCCGAGTATCCAGACCGCGACGGAAGCAAAACGCGCATCCTGTTATTGAACGAAGGACAGGGCATTCATTCACAGTGGAACGACAAAGCGATCTATTACGGGCGCACCTGGGATTTTTTCATGGTCGCGCCGTTCTTCAATGCGCCGCCCTATGCCCCCACCACGATCAAGAAGGTCTGTATTGTCGGGTTGGCGGCGGGCACGATTGCGCGGCAGTATACGGCGGTGTTCGGGCCGGTAGCCATTGACGGCATTGAGATTGACCCGGAAATCGTCAAGGCTGGTCAACAATATTTCGAGATGACCGAACCCAACCTGAATGTGATCATCGAAGACGGACGGTTGGCGCTGCATCGTTCCGAGCAAAAGTACGACGTGGTCGGGATTGATGCGTATCGCGTGCCGTACGTGCCCTGGAATCTGACCACCGTCGAGTTTTTTCAGGATGTACGCGATCACTTGACGTCAAACGGCGTGGTTGTGATCAATGTCGGGCGCACAGTAAACAGCAGCACCAAACAGCAGGATCGGCGCTTGATCGAAGCGATGACGCATACCATGCAAACCGTTTACCCAAACGTGTACACAATAGATGTACCCGGCTCATTCAACACGATCCTGGTTGGGACACGCCAGAAGACCGATCCGGCGAATCTGGCCGCGAATCTGGCTGCACTGCCAGCGAACGCCAACCCGGTTTTGCGAACGGTGTTGGATGCTGCCGTCAAAAATATGCGTCCTTCGGTTCAGTCCGATGTATTATTCACGGATGATCGTGCCCCGGTCGAGACGATTGTTGACTCGATGGTGATCGATTTCCTGACGGATGGCGGCGCGAACCAATTTATCCGATGAAAAACCCTCTACTGCTCAATCTGCTCTCGATCCTCAAGACGCTACTGGTGCCAGTCATATTGGTGCTGCTCGTCACGCGCCTGATGATCAGCCCACTTTACTTATCATTTGAGTATAACAAGCCGGATTTTCCAGCGGATGAGTATGGCTTCACGCTGGCAGATCGGCTGCATTATGGACCTTATGCGCTCGATTATATGGTCAACAATCAGGACATCCGCTATTTGCGCGATCTGACCTTTCCAAATGGCAGGCCGTTCTACAACGAACGCGAATTGCAGCACATGGTTGATGTTCAGCGCGTGGCACAAATCGCGTTTTCCGCATTGACGCTGCTAATCATATTTGCTGTCTTGATTGATCTGGCCTTGCATCGTTCGCGCGAAGGCCGAGCGGCCTTTCGGCGCGGATTGTTCAGCGGTGGGTTGTTGACGCTGGCCTTGATTGCGGGTCTGGCGATCTTTGTGTTGGTCAACTGGGAGACGTTTTTCACGCAGTTTCACGAACTGTTTTTCGCCAATGGATCGTGGGTGTTCGAATACAGCGACAGCCTGATCCGGCTGTACCCGGTGCGTTTCTGGCAGGATACGGCGCTGACCATTGGCGCGTTGGTGGCCGCCAGTGCGCTGCTCCTGATAGGTGTTTGCTGGGTATGGGCGCTACGGGCACGTCGCACCGTCTGATTCCCTTCGCAAGCCGTTATAATCTCAACTCAACAAGGGGAGAATGATGTAGATGACCGATTTGCAGGGTCAGCGGCTTGGGCATTATCAGATCATCCAGAAGTTGGGTGAAGGCGGCATGGGGTCGGTTTACCGCGCACATCAGGAGTCGATGGGGCGCGATGTGGCGATCAAGGTGATCCTGAGCCACCCGGCCAAAATGGATGATTTCTCGGTTCGCTTCGAGCGCGAAGTGCGAATTTGTGCCTCGCTAAGCCACGCGCACATCATCAAAGTGTTCGACTACGGTAAACATGATGCGCTCCCGATCAGCTATCTGGTGATGGAACTACTCACAGGCGGTAGTCTGTCTGATCTGATCAGCAAACAAGGTTTATCTCTGCAAGCGATTGAACAGTTGATCAGTCAACTGGCCTCGGCGCTCGATTATGCCCACCAAAAAGACCTGATTCACCGCGATCTGAAACCGTCGAATGTGCTGTTGGATGAAGGTGGCAACGCCTATCTGAGCGACTTCGGGCTTGCCAGGCTGCGAAGCGACACGGCGGCGATCACGCAATCGGGGATGGTCATGGGGACATGGCCGTACATGGCACCCGAACAATGGAAAGGCAAAGAACTTGATCGCCGCGCCGATGTGTATTCGTTGGGCGTGATGCTGTTCGAGATGCTGACTGGACGTTTGCCGTTCATGGGCGATACCGCCGAAACGATGCTCTATCAACACCTGTTTGAAGCCCCGCCCGCCCTTCGCACGCTGCGTCCCGACGCACCCGCCGCGCTCGAAAACATGGTTAATATCGCGCTTGCCAAAGACCCGTCGCTGCGCTATGCCACTGCAGGCGAGATGGCTGCTGCCTTTGAAGCCGCGATTATCGGCGCACAAAGCATGATCGTGCCGCTTCTGCAACCCGCCGAGGCCTATGACCTGACAATGCTCTCTACCGCCCGAATCACGCCGATCACGCCGCTGAATGCCGATCAGGTTGCACAGTTGGACGTACTGAATGGTCATACTAAACCGGTAAGCAGTGTCACCTTTAGCCCGGACGGGCAAACGCTGGCATCCGCCGGACATGATGGCGTCGTGCGAATATGGGACGTGGCTACCCGCCGCGAAATCCGTCAGTTGACCAGCAGTGCATCAGCGGTCATCAACAGTTTGGTATTCAGTGCCGATGGCTTGTATCTGGCAGCGGGTGGTCAGGCGCTTGTTATCAAGGATGATCGCAATTGGAATCGATTTGGTGTGGCGATTCTGTGGGAAGTCGAAAACGGGAGCGAAATGTGGCGAATGCCGCAAAGTCGCTATGTACAGGATGTGACCGCTGTAGGCTTCGATGTGAATAATCACCTGACGATCAGCGGTGACGGTCTGATGGTCTGGATTTGGGAACTGGACGATGATCAGCAGCTTGTCCAGCGCCTTGAACTGGAACATAAACACTCCATTAGCTGCGCGACATTCAATCGAAACGCCGGACTGTTGGCGTCCAGCGATAGCAACACGATCTGGGTTTGGAATGTGACCACCGAACGCAAGCCGCGCCAGATCACAGGCCAAACGGAGCGCGTGCAAAAGATTGTGTTTAGCATCGATGGATCGCTAATCGCTTCGATTGGGCGCAACCTTGCTACGCGCAAGCAATCGGTACGGTTGTGGCAGGTGGCGGGCGGTTTGGAAGCAGGGCAATTGATCGGTGAAGTCGATCTGATACGGGGAATCGCGTTTAGCCCCGATAATTCGCTGCTGGCATCGGGCAGTGAAGACGGCACCGTGCGGTTGTGGGACGTGGCGACTGGCCGCGAACTTCGTGCGCTAACCGGGCACAGCGGTCCGGTACACAGCGTCGCCTTCAGTCCCGATGGCAGTCTGTTAGCATCAGGCAGCTATAACAATTCTGTACGTTTGTGGGGACTTGCGTAGTAACCCCTTTGACAGGCATATTTAAGACATAGTACGCTACCTGCCAGCATAGAAGGCGGATCATGGACAAAATCGATCAACCAGGACTCAAAGTCGCGGCATTGGGCGGTGGGCATGGGCTGCCCGTTGTATTGCGGGCGATGAAACCGCATACCCGCAACATCACGGCTATTGTCACCGTCGCCGATGATGGTGGCAGTTCCGGGCGCTTGCGCCGCGAAATGGGGGTGCTGCCGCCCGGCGATCTGCGAAATAACATCGCGGCACTTGCCAGCGACGAAGCTCTGATGACGCAGCTTTTCCAATATCGGTTCAGCGGCGGTAGTTTGGGCGGGCACACGCTTGGCAATTTGCTGCTGACGGCACTGGCCGAAATCACCGGCAGCATGGATCAGGCGCTGATCGAGGCCGGGCGTGTGCTGGCAATTCAGGGGCGGGTGCTGCCTACTACGCTGCACGATGTTACTTTAGTGGCTGAAGTACGCGGCTTAACCGGACTGCACCGCATCGAGGGCGAATCGAACATCACGGCGGCAGGTGGCAAAATCGAGCGCGTCTCATTGCAGCCGGAGAGTGCGCGTGCCTACCCCGAAACGATCCAGGCCATTCTGGGCGCGGACTTGATCGTGTTTGGGCCGGGCAGCTTGTTTACCAGCATTTTGCCCAGTCTGTTGGTGAGTGGTATCGCTAACGCAATTCGGGCCAGCCATGCGCCGTGCATTTATGTATGTAATATCGCCATGCAGCCCGGCGAAACGGACGGCTTTTCAGTGGCCGATCATGTGAACGTGTTGGAAGGGCATATCGGGCGGGATGTGATCGATGTGGTGATTTGCAACGACAGCTTTCCGCCCACTGACCCGGCCTGGAACTGCAATTATGTGCCCTGCAACGAGAAAGATCACACCCGCATGAGCCGCTATCAGGTGATTGATGCCGATCTGACTGATAACGAACGCCCCTGGCGGCATGACCCTGCGAAACTGGCACGGGCAATTTTTTCGGCAGTAGCGCCTTCCGCCGCCTTGACGCCCCTCTCCCGAAGGAGAGGGGCTGGGGGTGAGAGCTAATCCGGTAGAATAAGAGCTGGCTAAACCTTACAACGGACTTGACCATTCGCCCCAACGCGGTAGAGTCAATAGGGTTCTAGAATTGAAGGGGACTAACCTATGGCTATCCGCGTTGGTATTAACGGTTTCGGGCGCATTGGACGCCAGGTCGTGCGCGCAATCCGCGAGAAATATGCGAACGAAATTGATATTGTCGCATTCAACGATTTGGGCGATCTGGAAACAATGGCGCACTTGTTCCGCCACGACAGCAACTATGGCAACTATCAAGGCACCGTTGAAGTAAGCGGCGGTAATCTGGTGATCGATGGCGACACGCTCAAGGCACTAGCCGAAAAAGACCCGGCCAAAATTCCCTGGGGCGATCTGGGCGTCGATATCGTCCTAGAAAGCACCGGCATTTTCACTGATCGTGACAAAGCCGCCGCCCACATTCAGGGTGGCGCTAAGAAGGTGATCATCAGCGCCCCGGCCAAGAAGCCGGATATTACGATTTGCATAGGCGTCAATGATGAGAAATATGACGACAGCAAACATCACGTCGTCTCCAACGCTTCCTGCACCACCAATTGCCTTGCACCCGTTGCCAAAGTCGTCTTCGATAACTTCGGCATCAAGCGCGGCATGATGACCACCATTCACTCCTACACGAACGATCAGCGCATCCTCGATCTGCCGCACAAAGACTTGCGTCGTGCGCGTGCCGCCGCTGTGAGCCTGATCCCAACCAGCACGGGCGCTGCCCAGGCTGTCGCGCTCGTGATCCCGGAACTGGAAGGCAAGTTCATCGGCTCATCCATTCGCGTGCCGACACCTACCGTTTCGCTGGTCGATTTCACCGTCGAACTGGAACGCTCCACCGACACCGAAGGGCTGCTCAATGCCTTCCGGGGCGCTGCTGGCAGCCGTATGAAGGGCGTTCTGGATGTTTCCGATGAGCCGCTGGTATCTGTCGATTTCAAGGGCAACTCGCACTCCAGCATTGTCGATGCCGAATTCTGCGAAGTGATGGGCGGCGATCTTGCCAAGATCATGTCCTGGTACGACAACGAGTGGGGCTATTCGATGCGTTGCGCCGATTTGATGAACCTGATGGGTCAAAAGCTAGGTCAGCACGTCGCCAGCAAAGAAGCGGTTAGCTAACAGGTTGCTTGTTAGCGATTAGCCATTAGCCGGGCGATCTGGCTGATGGCTAAGCACTCGAAGGAGTCTGGCCTTGAATAAACAAACGATCCGCGATGTGGATTTGAAGGGCAAACGAGTCCTTGTCCGCGTCGATTTCAACGTGCCACTTGAAAATGGCAAAATCACCGATGATACGCGCATCACGGCGGCCATCCCGACGCTGCGCGCGATTCTGGAGCGGCACCCGCGCTCCGTCGTGTTGATGTCCCATCTGGGGCGTCCCAAGAAGGGACCCGATCCGCAATTCTCGATGAAACCCGTTGCCGAAGAACTCTCCAAATTGATCGGTTTGCCTGTCGCTTTTGCCGAAGACCTAACCAGTCAGGCGGCACTCGATCAGGCGAACGCGCTGCCCGACGGCGGCCTGTTGGTGCTGGAAAACACGCGCTTCTATCCCGGTGAGGAGAAAAACGATCCCGAACTGGCAAAACAGTTTGCCCGTTTTGGCGACATTTACGTGAATGATGCGTTCGGCTCGGCACACCGTGCCCACTCCTCGACGGAAGCGATCACGCACGATCTGCCCGCCGTTGCTGGCCTCTTGATGGAAAAAGAACTGAACTATCTGGCGACGGCGCTGGACGAACCCAAGCGCCCGATGGTGGCGATCCTGGGCGGCGCAAAGGTCTCAGACAAGATTAAGGTGATCGAGTCGCTGCTGAGTAAGGCTGATAAAGTGCTGATCGGCGGCGGCATGGCAAACACCTTCTTCAAGGCACAGGGGCGGGCGATGGGCGCGTCACTGGTCGAGGAAACGGCGCTCGAAACCGCACGCGATCTGCTCACAAAATCAGACGGCAAGCTGATTTTGCCCGTCGATGGCGTGATCGCGGACGGCTTCAAGAATGATGCGAATACGCGCATTGTGAAGGCCGATGAACCCGTGCCAGACGGCTGGCAAATTCTGGATATTGGCCCAGCGTCAGTTGAGTCGTTCCGCAAGGAACTGAGCGATTCTAAAACCGTCGTCTGGAACGGCCCGATGGGCGTGTTCGAGATGGAAAACTTCGCCAAAGGTACGCGCGCCGTTGCCGAAATTCTGGCGGAACTGACCACTAAAGGCGTGATCACGATCATCGGCGGTGGCGACTCGGCGGCGGCGGTGCAGCAGGCCGGACTCGCCGACAAGATGACGCATATCTCGACGGGCGGCGGTGCAAGCCTGGAACTGCTCGAAGGGCAAGTGTTGCCAGGCGTGGCCGCGCTGCTCGATAAGAAATAGGCCATTAACGCTTAACACTGATGTAGAATGAGGGCGGGTTCATTTACCCGCCCTTTGTCGTGTATTACACTTTCCAAAAAGGCACTCATCATGGACTTTATCTACTCAATTATCCTCGGCATCATCGAAGGTATCACCGAATACCTGCCGATCTCTTCTACCGCGCATTTGCTGATCGCCTCAGAACTGATCAGCTATTTCGATAAAACGAACTTCCTGAGCAATCGAGATGTGCGCGCCGTCTTCGACATTGTGATTCAAGTCGGGCCGATCATCGCACTGCTGATCTATTTCCGGCAGGACTTGTGGGATCATCTGAAAGGATTGTTCAATGATCAAAAGGCGCAGCGGTTCTGGCTGAACATCATCATCGCGTTCATCCCGGCGGGCATCGCAGGCATTCTGCTCGGCAAGCTGGTTGAGAATCCAACCCTGATCGGCGCGGTACTGGTCATTGGCGGCATTATCTTCCTGGTGGTAGATCGGGGCGATGGACAGGGCGCAGTGCATGATGTCGATGATATTACGCCTGTGCAGGCGCTTGGCATCGGCGTCGCGCAGATCACCGCGCTAATTCCGGGTGTATCGCGTTCGGGCGCTACGATCATCGGCGGCTTGCTGATCGGGCTGGATCGTAAGGTGGCCGCGCGCTTTTCGTTCTATCTATCGATCCCAACGCTGATCATTGCCACGCTCTATTCGCTGTATAAGGCGGCAAAAGCGGGGCAGCTCACCTCGTCGGGGATCAGCCTATTGATCGTCGGGACAGTGGTCGCGGGCGTGGTGGCTTATGCAGCCATTGCCTGGTTCCTGCGCTATGTCTCGACGCACAATTTTCGCGCATTCGGCATTTATCGGATTATCATTGGCGTGATTATTTTGCTGTTGGCGCTGTTCACGCAGGTACTTTCCAGCTAAGTGCGTTGTCAGTCAGGAGTCGAGGGGGCGTCCAGCAAATCGGCTGATCTTACGCTATCGTAGAGGTCAGAAGTTGATGAGGTCAGGCGGATATGCAATATTATGATGGCCCTACTACAGTAAATGGCCGCGCTCGTAAGCGGCGTACCCGGCGCAGTGGTTCGGCTAACGGATTGATTCGGGGTTGTTTACTATTATTCACGTTGTTAGCAGCCGGAAGCTGTGTCGGAACGTTGATCATCGCGCCGGTGCTGTTTCGCGGTTTGCCCGATGAATATCAAAATGGATTGGCGCGGCGCATCCCCATTTTAGAGGCGTGGCTGCCCACCGGAACGATCACCCCGACGCGCCAGTTTGGTGACTTTTTGCCCACCTCTGATCCGGGTCGTGCCAATGCCGGGCTTGATCTGCTCAAGTCAACCGATCTGCCGCTTGCCACTGAAACGCCAGCCGCTCCGGTGGTTGTGGCCGCGCCATCGCAAACGCTACTACTGCCCAGCAACACTCCCGGCGCGCAAAAGACCGTTGTCGCAAGCGCGCCAACCGTTAAGCCGCCTACTGCGGTGCCTGCACTGCCGACGAGAGCACCTTCAACCGATATTCCACTGCCACCCAGTTTGCATTTGTCGGGCTATTCATGGGTACCGCAAACCTGGAATAACTGTGGTCCGGCCAACCTGACGCAGGTCTTGAATGCCTATGGGGTTGCCACTACGCAAAAAGAAACGGCTGCCTGGCTCAAGCCAAACGCCAACGATCAAAATGTTAGCCCCTGGCAGCTTGTGACCTATGTCCGAACGCTTACGCGGATGAAAGCACTCCAGCGCGTGAACGGCAACCTGACGCTGCTCAAAAAGCTGATGGTTGCCAAGTTCCGGCCTATTATCGAAACGGGTTTGCTTTCGCCCAAAGATGGACAGTGGGAAGGGCACTACCTGACTCCGGTTGGCTACGACGATAGTTTGAACGTGCTATTTGGCCTGGATAGCTTGCTTGGCGCGGGCAAAGACGAGCTTGGCGTCCGCGAAGCCTACGATGATCTGGATGCACGCTGGTCACATTTTAACCGCGTATATATTGTCATTTATCCGGCTGAACGCGAAGGCGAACTGGCCGATCTGTTGGGCAAGGATGCCGATCCGGTAGTGAATGTACAGGGCGCGCTGGCACAGGCCAAACGTGAAGCCCAGGCCGCCCCGACGAACGCTTATGCGTGGTTCAACATGGGGACGAACTACGTTATGCTCAAGGACTATCGACAGGCGGCGGCGGCCTACGATCAGGCACGCAGCGCCGGAACTGGGCTGCCCTGGCGCATGTTGTGGTATCAGTTCGGCCCGTTTGTGGCCTACTTCAATATGGGCGATTTTGTGACGGCGTCGCAGTTGCTCAACGCGACACTCGGCACGACAAAGAATATTGAGGAACTCTATTTCTGGCGCGGCATGATCGAAGCCGCCCAGAACCAGATGCAGGATGCGCTCGTCGATTTCAACACGACCTTGAGCTATAACCCGAACTACAAACCCGCCAAAGATGCGCTCGCCGCGCTCAAAGCGGGCAGCAAGCCAACACCGCCGGATGTGATATAGTGGTGACTATGCTACAAATGTTCGGTTAACAACAGGCAGGATCATTACCCATGAGAAAAGTCGTTTCACTTATCCATCTTTCGCTGGACGGATTCGCGTCAGGTCCGAACGATGAACTGGACTGGATTTCCTATGATGATGAACTTGAGCAGTCTGCCCACGCCATGCACGCGACAACGGATGCGGTCATCTGGGGGCGCAGGACGTATCAGGGCATGGCAAGCTACTGGCTTACCGTGCCGGGAAATCCGGCCAGCACACAGGCTGAACTCGAACATGCCCGCTTTCTGGACAATGCGACCAAGATTGTGGTTTCGCGCACGCTGGATCGCATCGAGTGGAACAATGCAAAGAATACGGTGCTGATCAAAGACAACATCGCCGAAGCAATCAACAAAATCAAACAGCAGCCGGGCAAAGATATCTGGTTCCTGGGCAGCATCATGCTGGCACAAACATTTATGCAGCTTAATCTGATTGATGAATACCGCATCAACATCAATCCGATTGTGTTGGGGCGTGGCAAACTTTTATTCGACGGTGTTAACCGGAAGTTCCCGTTGAAGCTAGTGGACTCAAAAACTTTGAAAAGCGGAGTCGTCACCCTGCGTTACGAACCAAACAGAGGGTAATGAGCCTGGGACAAATATCCCAGGCTCAGGCGTAAACGGTCAGTCTTTCTTAGGCGGTGGGTTGTTGCGACGGCGAACGACCTGCTGCGACGCATTCGGATCGCGCGGCTTGGGTTGTGCGTGACCTGTTTCGGGTGCTTGCGGCGCACCTGTCGCATCAGGCGCGGAGGCACTGCTGCCCGTGGGGGCGGTTGCGCCGCTTGGTGTGGCGACAGATTGCTGCGAACTCGCCTGTGGATCGACTTTTTCAGGCTGCACCTGCGGGCCAACCGGGTTGGCACTGGCGGCGACAGCACTGGGCTGCGGCGCTGCTGGGGTTGCACCCGCCGCACCTGTCGAGCCACGACGCCGAACAATCGGCTTGCCATCGGCAGTATGGCTTGCGCCCGCTGCGGCGGCTGGCTTGGCGGCACTCAGATCGGCGGAGACGGCAGGCGCTTGTTCGGGCGCAGGGCGCGAAGGAGTCGCTTCGGCAGCGACACCGCTGGCAACTGCGCCCGCTGGAACTGCGGTGACTGGCGCGGCGGCTGGCGTTTCCGAAACTTTGCCGGGACGTGAGGCAGGCAAACCCGCCTTCTTGCGCGTCTTCTGAATATCGGTGTGATCGTAGCCACCCCGCGCGGCCATTTCTTCAGCAGCGATGGTTGGCGCAATTGTCTGCCAGTAGCTCACTGGCTTTGACAATTTTTCTTTGTCGTAGATGTGGTGACTGGTGCGGTCATACGAAGCCAATTCGTAGTCGTGATCCATCTTGATCGCGTCGAACGGGCAGTATTCGGCGCAGTAGCCGCAGTTCATGCAGATGTCGATGTCGATGAAGAACTGCTCCGGCTCTGG